>DATHVW010000231.1:0-8888 GCA_035461085.1 Longimicrobiales bacterium
CGCGGAACCCCTTATTCGTTATGGCCGCTTCCGACATGACTTTGCCCCCGAACCGCCTTGCCGCCGGGACACTTGAATGACCATACCGGCCGTAATGCATAAGGGGTTCCGCGTCCGACTGCGGGGCGTCACCCGCGCCTACGCCGACGGTGCCACGCGCCACCGGGTGCTGACGGGGATCGATCTGGACGTGGCGCCCGGCGAGATGGTGGCCCTGCTCGGCCCGAGCGGATCCGGTAAGTCCACGCTGCTGAACATCATAGCCGGGCTCGATGCACCCGACGGCGGGACCGTCGAGGTCGGCGGTCAGGACCTGGGCCGCATGACGGAGCGCGCACGGACGCTGCTGCGGCGCCGGGAGATCGGCTTCGTCTTCCAGTTCTTCAACCTGATCCCCACCCTCACTGCGCTGGAAAACGTTCTGCTGCCGCTGGAACTGACCGGGCGGAAGGACGGCGCGGTCGCGCGGGCGCTCCTGGAGCGGGTCGGCCTGGCGGATCGCGCGCGTGCGTTCCCGGAGGAGCTGAGCGGCGGCGAGCAGCAGCGTGTCGCGATCGCTCGCGCTCTCGCTCACGAGCCGAAGCTGCTGCTGGCGGATGAGCCTACCGGCAACCTCGACAGTGCGACGGGCGCGCGCGTGCTCGACCTGCTCACGGGGCTCGTCAGCGAGCGCGGTACCGCCATGGTGATTGCCACACACAGCCGCGAGGTCGTGGACCGTGCCGACCGCGTGATCACGCTGCACGACGGCGCGATCGTGAGCAGCGCGTGATACCGGTGCTGCTGCGCGCGGGTGTGCGTTACCATCTGCGTCACCGTTTGCAGCTGGCGCTCGCACTGCTCGGTATCGCGCTCGGCGTCGCGGTCGTCGTTGCCGTGGACGTGGCCACCGCGAGTGCACGCCGCGCGTTCGACCTCTCCACCGAAGCCGTATCCGGCCGCGCGACGCACGAGATCACCGGCGGACCCGACGGGATAGCCGACAGCATCTACGTCCGCCTGCGCGCTGCGTCCATTGCCGGCGCCGCGATGGCGCCGGTCATCGATCGCTACGTGCGCCTGCCAGCCCACGGGGGCCGCGTACTGCGCCTGCTCGGCGTGGATCCCTTCGCCGAAGCGCCGTTCCGCGAGTTCTTCGGGCCGGCGCCCCGCAGCGATACCCGCGCCGCGGCAGATGCCGGTCGCGCGGACGCAGCGATGGACAGCGCGCGCGCACAACGGGCGACCGACGAGCGTCTGCCGGACGTCGGTATCCTGCTCACCACCCGTTCCGTCGTCCTCGCCCGCTCGACCGCGGCCGCACTCGATGTGAGCATCGGCGATTCGCTGGCGGTGGCGTTCGGAACCGCATCAGCCATCGCGGTCATTGCCGGCGTATTCGACCCGCACGACGAGACCACGCGCCTGGCGCTCGACGACATCCTCCTCGCCGACATCGCGACCGCACAGGAGCTGACGGGAAGCATCGGCAGGCTCGACAGGATCGAGGTGCGTGCCGACTCCGCGGCCGCAGCCTCGGCGCTCGCGGCCGCGCTGCCCGCCGGCCTGCGACTCGTGGAGACTGCCGCGCGCGCCGGCGCGACCGCCGGGCTGACGCAGGCATTCGACACGAATCTCACGGCGCTGGCGCTGGTCGCGCTCGTGTTCGGCATGTTCCTGATCTACAACAGCGTCTCGTTCTCCGTCGTACAACGCCGGCCGCTGCTCGGCCTGCTGCGCGCGCAGGGCGTAACCGCGCGCGAGCTGTTCACGCAGATCCTCGTCGAAGCTGCCGTGCTGGGAATCCTGGCGACGTTCCTGGGGCTCGCCGTCGGGAGCGCGCTCGGTTCCGTGCTCCTTCAGCTGGTCGCACGCACGATCAACGACCTCTACTTCGCGCTCACCGTGACATCGGTCCGTCTCGAGGCGCTGACGTTTGCGAAGGCCGCGCTGCTCGGCCTGGGCGCGACCGTGGCGGCCGCCGTGCCGCCCGCTGTCGAGGCGCTCCGCACACCCCCGCGCGCGACACTCGCCCGCGCAGTCATCGAACGCAGGGCCGTTCGCACCGCACCGCGGCTCGCGCTCGCCGGGTTCGCTGCCGCCGCCATCGCCGCAGTGCTGCTGCTGATGCCGTCGCGCAGCATCACGCTCGGCTTCGCCGCGCTGTTCGTTCTCATCCTCGCCGGCGCACTCGTCACACCCGGCGCAACGATCCTGCTGATGCGACTGCTGCAGCCCGTCGCGCGCCGGCTCGGCGCAGTCGGCCGCATGGCGCCGCGCGGCGTGACGGCATCGCTCAGCCGTACCGCGCCCGCAATCGCTGCGCTGGCCGTTGCACTGTCCGTAGGCATCGCCGTCACACTGATGATTGCGAGCTTCCGCGCCGGCGTGGTTCGCTGGCTCGAGCAGTCGCTGCAGGCCGACATCTACATCGCCGCACCGGACGTCGGCGCGAACCGGAGCGACGTCACGCTCGATCCACGGCTTCCCGCAGAGGTACGCCGGCTGCCCGGCGTGGACGGCGTCTCCACGTACCGTCAGCTCTCGCTGTTACTGGACGACGCGGACCTGGTCCGGATGATCGCGTTCGACCCGTTCGAGCAGCATCGTGACGCGTTCGAGCTGCTCGATACCGATGCAGCCGCGGCCTGGCGCGCCTTCGACCGCGGCGCGGTCCTGATCTCCGAGCCGCTCGCATACCGCCGCGGCCTCGGCGGAGGCGACACGCTCATGCTGCCGACCGACCGCGGACCCGCACCGTTCGAGGTCGCCGGTACATACCGCGATTACGCCAGCGAGCACGGTGTACTCTTCATGCCGCGCGCCGCGTACGAGGCCTGGTGGCGCGACCGCTCGGTGACGTCGCTCGCCATCTTCACGACTGATGGCACGGACGTCGATCAGCTGCTCGAGCGCATCCGTCGCCTGCCCTCCGCGCGCGGCATCGTCGCGCGACCGAACCGCGGCCTCCGCGAAGCCACACTCCTGGTGTTCGACAGGACGTTCCTCATCACCGGCGTGCTGCGGCTGCTCGCGCTGATCGTCGCGTTCGTGGGAGTGACGGGCGCACTCATGGCGCTCCAGCTCGAGCGAGCCCGTGACATGGGCGTGCTGCGCACGCTCGGCCTGACCCCGCTGCAGGTGTGGTCGCTCGTGACGGCACAGACCGCACTGATGGGTCTGGCCGCTGCGGCGCTCGCGGTACCACTCGGCGTCGCCATGTCGTGGGCGATGGTGCACGTCATCAACCGCCGCTCCTTCGGCTGGACGTTCGACATGGTGTTCGACGCCGCACCGTTCGTGCAGGCACTCGCCGTCGGCATCGGCGCGGCCGTGCTCGCTGGACTCTATCCGGCGCTCCGCATGGCACGACTGCGGCCGGCACATGTGCTGAGGGACGAATGAGCCCGCCTCGTCCGGCGGCGCGTACGCGTCACACTGCGCGATGCGCCGTGATCCTGCTGGTCATGCTGATGTCTGCGGTCGCATGCGACTCATCCGCTCCCGCGCCGCCCGGTGCGACCATGAGCGTGGCCGACCTGCTCGGCGGCGCAGACACACTGCACGCGCGCGCTGTGGCTCCACGTGCGTTCACGTTCCCGCAGGATCACGGGCCGCACCCCGACTACCGGACCGAGTGGTGGTACTTCACCGGCAACCTGACGACCAGCGACGGGCGTGACCTCGGTTATCAGCTCACGTTCTTCCGCAGCGCGCTCACGGACTCGGCATCGTATGCGGCAGCGAATCCACCGGCCGCCGATAGCGGCGCGCCAACCGTTGGCGGCGTGGACGTCGACAGCGCGGCGGCCGATCGCGGCGCGGACGCCGCCGCGTCCGCCAACACTCGCTCCCCGTGGCGCACGCGACACGCCTACATGGCGCATTTCGCGGTGAGCGATGCGGGTACAGGACAGTTCCGTGCGGCCGAACGATTTGCCCGCGCAGCGCAGGGACTGGCGGGCGCGACGACCGAGCCGCTGCGCATCTGGCTCGAGGACTGGAGCGCCGAATCGCTGGGCGCGACCCCGTTCCCGCTGCGGCTGCGTGCGAGCTCAGGCGACATCGCGATCGACCTCGTCGTCGAAAGCGGCAAGCCGATCGTGCTTCAGGGCGAGCGCGGACTGAGCAGGAAAGGGCCGGAGCCGGGCAACGCATCGTACTACTACTCGATCACGCGCATGCCCACGCGCGGGACCATCCGCACCGCTGAAGGCACGTGGACGGCGAGCGGCACGAGCTGGCTGGACCGTGAGTGGAGCACCAGTGTTCTCTCGCCGGGCGTCACCGGCTGGGACTGGCTCTCGCTCCAGATGGATGACTCGACCGACCTCATGATGTACCGGCTGCGCCGCGCGGACGGCGCGGTCGATCCGTTCAGTGCCGCGACGTTCATCGCGCTCGATGGCAGCACGCGCAGCGTTCCGGCCGCGGGGTTCACCATGACTCCGACGCGCTCGTGGACCTCGGCCGATGGCACCGCGTACCCGGTCGGCTGGCGCATCACGGTTCCCGCACTCGACCTCGCACTCGATGTCGCCGCCGCCATTGATGACCAGGAGCTGAACCTCGCCGTCCGGTACTGGGAAGGGATGGTGCAGGCGACGGGCACGCGCGCCGGGCGACGTGTCACCGGTCGCGGATATCTCGAGCTGACCGGCTACGACAATCCAGCGGACGGACGCACACGTCGATGACCGAGCCGCGCCTCCCGATCGATGACGTGCTGCCTGAGCTCGTGCGCGCGCTCGGCACGAGCACGCGCGTCGTACTGCACGCGCCGCCGGGCGCCGGCAAGACGACGCGCGCACCGCTCGCACTGCTGAGCTCGATTCCCGGCCGCATCATCATGCTCGAGCCGCGACGCCTTGCCGCACGCGCCGCAGCGGCGTGGATGGCGCGGAGCCTGGGCGAGGCTGTGGGTGAAACGGTCGGCTACCGCGTTCGACTCGATTCGCGCGTCGGTCCGCGGACACGCATCGAGATCGTGACGGAGGGCGTGCTCACGCGGATGCTGCAGGACGACCCTTCACTGGACGGAGTCGGGCTCGTCATCTTCGACGAGTTCCACGAGCGCAGCATCCACGCGGACACGGCGCTCGCGCTCGCGCTCCAGGCGCAGCAGCTGCTTCGGCCGGATCTGCGACTGCTCGTGATGTCCGCGACACTCGACATTGCTGCGATCGTCGGCCTGCTGGATGCGACGGCGGATACGGCGACTCCCGTCATTCGCAGCGAAGGCCGCAGCTGGCCGGTCGAGACGGAGTACCTGATGCGTCGCGTCGAGGGCCACATCGAGGCCGCCGTCGCGCGCGCCGCCGCGGGTGCCCACGACCGACACGAAGGCGACGTACTCGTCTTCCTGCCGGGCGTCGCGGAGATCCGTCGCACTTCCGAGCACCTGTCGAACGCGTCACTCCCTCCGTCCACGGCCGTGATACCGTTGTATGGCGACCTGTCACAGGCGGATCAGGATCGCGCGATCGCACCGAGTCCGCCGGGACGCCGCAAGATCGTGCTGGCGACGTCGATCGCGGAGACGAGCCTCACCATCGAGGGTGTTCGCGTCGTCGTGGACAGCGGCCTCATGCGCGTGCCGCGTTTCTCGCCGCGCACCGGCATGACACGACTGGCGACCGTGCCGGTATCCCGTGCCGCGGCTGATCAGCGGCGCGGCCGCGCGGGCCGGCTCGGGCCCGGTCTGTGCCTTCGCATGTGGACGGAGGGCGATCACGCCGCACTTCTGGCGCACCGGCCGCCGGAGATTCTCGAGGCCGATCTCGCGCCGCTGGCACTCGAGCTGGCGGCGTGGGGTGTCACCGATCCGGCCGAGCTCCAGTGGATCGATGCGCCGCCCGCCGCGGCGTACGGGCAGGCGCGCGAGCTGCTGCGCGATCTCGATGCAATGGATGTCAGCGGCGCTCTCACCGCGCACGGCGCCGCCATGGCACGGCTGGCCGCACATCCGCGCCTCGCGCACATGCTTCTGCGCGCCCGCTCGTTCGACCGCGTCGCCGCGGCATGCGATCTGGCCGCTCTTCTCAGCGAGCGCGACGTCCTGCGCGCACACGACGGCCCGGCCGACCCCGATGTGCGACTGCGGCTGCCTGTGCTGCGGGGCGACGCGCGACCGCCGACCGGACATCGCATCGACCACGCGGCACTGCATCGCGTGCGCGCCGAGGCGCGCCACTGGCGCCAGCGCCTGCGCGTGCGCAACGACGGCGGCAGGGGCAGCGACGGCAGCGACGGCATCGACGGCGGCGATGATGACGCGATACCCGTCCTGCTGTCGCTGGCATACCCGGATCGTATCGCGCTCCAGCGCGGCGCGCGCGGGCATTTCGTGCTGCGGAGCGGCGCCGGTGCGATGATGGATGCACAGCACGCGCTCGCGGGACAGGAGATGATCGTGGCAGCGGAGCTGGGCGGTCACGGCCGCAACGCCACGATCTATCTCGCCGCGCCGATGAGCCGCGCCGAGATCGAGCTGCACTTCGCCACGCAGATCGATACGGTCACCACCATCGATTACGACGATGCCGCGGGATCCGTGCGGGCGAAGGAGGTACGCCGGCTCGGCGCGATCATCCTGAGCGAGCGGCCCGCGCGAGACATTTCGAGCGACGCGTTCGCGGCCGCACTTCTGGATGCCGTGCGTCGCCACGGCCTCGACATCCTGCCGTGGACCGCACACGCGCGCGAGCTTCGTCTACGACTCGCGTTTCTGCACCATCACGACGCCGACGCCTGGCCGGACGTGTCGGACCGCGCCTTGATCGAGACACTCGACGAGTGGCTGCGACCATGGCTCTCCGGTGAGGTGAAGGGCGATGCACTCCGGCGTGTCGATGTCGCGGAAGCCCTGCTCGGCCGTGTCGCCTGGGACGCGCGCTCCGCGATCGACAGGCTGGCGCCGACCCACATGGCGGTACCGAGCGGCTCGCGCATCGCCATCGATTATGCCGACCCGGCCGCGCCCGTCCTCGCCGTACGCCTCCAGGAGATGTTCGGCGCTGCCGACACGCCGCGCATCGCCGGCGGTCGCGTCCCCCTGACCCTGCACCTGCTTTCCCCGGCACGACGCCCCGTCCAGGTGACCCGCGACCTCGCCAGCTTCTGGAACGCGGCGTACTTCGACGTGCGGAAGGACCTGCGCGGTCGTTACCCGAAGCACTACTGGCCCGAGAACCCGCTGGAGGCGGAGCCGACGCGCCGGACCCGGCCGCGTGGTGGCTGAAGACGGCACCCGCCTTGCGCCCTGTACCGGGCCGGCCGCGTGCATTACACTCCAGCTACCCCGGATCAACCCCAGCGGAGTCAGCATGTTCGAGGACCAGAAGCCGATCTCCCGGATGGCACTGAAGGTCGGCATCGCCGGATTCATCGGCTTCGGCGCGATCGCCACGGGGCTGTTCGTCACACGCAAGGGACGGCACCTCGTGCGGGAAGCGTGGGAGGGCCGTGAGCGCACCCGTATCGAGGATCGCGTCCTCGACGCGCTGTGGAGCGACCCGCGGCTGGCGCGCCGCCGGCTCGACGTCGCGGAAGGCGTGGACGGCCAGGTGAAACTGGTCGGCATCGTGCGCAGCAACGCCGAGCGTCACCAGGCAGTGGACATTGCGGCCGGCGTGAAGGGCGTGAGCATGGTGCTCGATGCCATCGAGGTCGTCCCGCGCGAGAAGCGCCGCCGCGCCTGATGCCGTTGCTGTCCGCGCTCGCCGATACCCTGCGCGGGCTGGACGGGCGCGGATACAAATCCTACAAGGCGATCGCCGGCCGCTATGATGCCGGTGCATTCGAGCTCCTGATCGACCACGTGCAGGGCGATCCGTTCGCGGAGGCCAGCCGGCTGCGCGCGCTGGTACCGCCTGCATCCGCACAACTACCTCGCTGGGCGATCACGAACGCTGCACGCATTGCCGCTACCGCCGATTTCCTGAACCGCGCGCTGCACGATGCACTGCATGCCGCCAGCAGTCGGCGCGGCTCCGGCCGGAGCGGCGAGCTGAGCGTGCTCAGACCCGGCCAGGAAGTGCTCACGCGCACGAGCATCACGGTCACGCCCGACGGCGCTGTCGAGGCGCGGTTCCGCGCCGGACTGCCGGCCAACGGCCGCAGCATCCGCGGCCATGACGCTGCGGAAATGCTGACACGCGACGTCGTGGCCGCAGTGCACGCCGCACTCTTCGTCCCCGCCCTCGATGCCGCAGCGCTCCGGCGCCAGGTCGAGACCGTCGAGGACGCGCGCGCATTGCGCGACCAGCTCGACGATCGAGGCCTCGTCGCCTTCGTCGCAGATGACGCGCGACTGCCGCGACGCACCGGCATCGATGACCGGCCACTGGAAGGCGACGTCATCCCGTTCACGGCGCCAGAGTCGCTCAGGGTCACGCTCCACGCACCGAACGCCGGCGCCGTCACCGGCCTCGGCATGCCGCGCGGCGTGACACTCATTGTCGGCGGCGGTTTCCACGGCAAGTCCACACTGCTCCGCGCGATCGAACGCGGCGTCTACGATCACATACCGGGCGACGGCCGCGAGCGTGTCGTCACGGCCGCCACGGCGGTCAAGGTGCGCGCGGAGGACGGTCGCGCTGTCGCAGGCACCGACATCGCCAACTTCATCGGCCGCATTCCCGGCGGCGCCGACACACGCGATTTCGTCACCGGCAACGCGAGCGGGTCCACCTCGCAGGCTGCGGCCATCGTCGAGGCGATCGAGGTCGGCGCACGCGTGCTGCTGCTCGACGAGGATACTTCCGCCACGAACTTCATGATCCGCGACGCGCGCATGCAGGCACTCATCGCGGACGAGCACGAGCCCATCACGCCGTTCATCGACCGCGCTCGTCACCTCGCCGACGTGCAGAACATCTCAACCGTCGTCGTGGTCGGCGGATCCGGCG
>DATHVW010000232.1:0-2990 GCA_035461085.1 Longimicrobiales bacterium
TAGCCGTTCGCGCCGTAGAGCAGGAAGTCGGAGATGTGTTTACCTCGCTCTGTTCATCGATCGGGCTGCAGGGCGGCCAGACGCTGCTGCGCCGCGGCCACGCGCGGCTGGAGCTCTGCATCCGCGCCCTTCCACAACTCGATCACACGCGCGTAATGCTGCGCCGCGGTTCCCGCATCGCCGCGCTGCTCGTAGTGCTCCGCGAGACGTTCGTGCATGTACGGCAGCGCAAAGTCCGACCATATCCGATCCATGCTTGGCGTCGCGATGTACTGCTCGTATGCGGCAACGGCCGAGTCCGGCTGGCTCATCTCGTCGAAGATCCGGCCCACGAATGGGAGCTCGCATGCGCGGCAGTTGGCGCTGCGCACGTCCTGCAGAACCCGCACGGCACGCTGCAGGTCACCCTCCGCCCGCGCGATGCCGGCATGCGCGAGCCTCACGCTGATGTTGGACCACGGCTGGAGCACGCCGGCCGGTCCCGCATTCGCGAGAAACTCCCGGGCGCACGCGAAGTCGCCGGCCCAGCCGCACGCGACCGCCGCGTCGATCTGCACATCTTTCGCGTCGGGGTGTGCCGCGGCTGTGCGCAGGGCTGGAATGTGTCGGCGCGCTTCATGACCGCGTCCCCGCACGAACACGTCGGCCCAGACGTCGTCTGCGGCGAGGTACACCTCGATCTCGGGGCTGCCTCCCTCTGCTGCAATCCGCGCTCGTGCCAGATCACCGGCCGCGCGAAACTGTCCCTTCGCACGCAGCAGCAGGTACAGCCTCTCGCCCGCGTATTCCTGCACGGCGAGTGAGCTCGATGCATCGCTCATCACACGCCGCAGCCGCGATTCCGCTTCGGCGACGTTGCCGGCGGCGAACGGCACGTACGCGAGCGCAACCACGGCCCACGGCGACTGCGGCGCACGGCGCGCTGCATCCGTGAACGCCTGCTCCGCCTCATCGAACCGGCCGCGCAGCACCAGGTGCTCGCCGAGATTCGCATACGCGAAGAATCGGCTCGTGTCCACTTCGATCGAGCGTCGATAGTAGCCTTCCGCCCGCTCCAGATCGTTCATCGCGGAATACACGATTCCGAGGTTGTTCAGCGCCGCGAAATTGTCCGGCTCCAGCGCGACGACGCGCTCGAGCGATGCGGCCGCGTCCGCGAATTCGCTGCGCGTGAGATGCAGCGCGGCATACGACGCCGCTCGCTCCACCTCCGTCATCCGGTCACTGAACTTCAGCGCTCGCTCCACCGAAGCAATCGAGCGTTCCGTCTCGCCCCGGTTGAACCAGTGCACGCCCATGGCCCGATACGCGGCCGCGAACGCCGTGTCGAGCCGTACCGCTTCCTGGTGCAGGGCCAGCGACCGGTCCGGATCGCCCTCCCAGCTCGACGCACGCAGCGCCTGCGTGTACGCCCGCAGCGCTTCGAGTGACGCCGTCGTCACCTTCGCGAGCGGCTCCGCCCGACGGATGGTCCGCAGCGATTCGCCCGTCCGCTCGCGCAGCGATGTGGACATGCGGTCCACCGCGTCGATCAGATCGTCCTCGTCACGCGCCTTCTCGCGCAGCGCTACCAGCACTTCGCCCGATTCCGTCGCAATAAGACGTGCCGTGACCAGGAATGCGGACCCGGTCGCCGCCAGCTCGCCCGTGACGTACGCGCTGATGCCATCGCGGATCGCCACCTGACGCGCGAGGTCCGTGTCGAGACGCGTGACATCCGTCTGACCCATTCGGCGCAGCACGTCCTGCACTTCCGCCGGCGTCACCGAGCGCATCACCGTCGAGCGTGCGAAGTCGATGCGGAACGCGTCCGTCACGACCGCTGCCAGCGTGCTGTCCGCGCCGCGCGGCTCGAACTCGGCAATCAGGATCCGGTCGTTCTCCTCCAGTTCCGCCGCCGCCAGCAGCGATGCCATCGGCCCGACGCCCGCCGCGCGCAGGGCGAGCCATCCGGCCGTCATCACACCGAGCACCGCGAACGCCGTGACACCCGCCGCGATCGCGCGACGCCACGTCAGCAGCCTCGTGATGCCGCGACTCGGATCCGGATCAACCGATGGATGGTCGGTGGCAGGCGAGGCACCCGGAAAAAGCGTGGGATCCAGGTCCTCAGTCGGCGTCCCGGTGGAGCCGGGCAGGCCTTCCTGGACGAATGCCGTCGCCAGCACGATCGGCAGGCCGATCACGAAGAGCGCCGCCGCCAGGCCGGGCAGCCAGGACGGGAGCCCGACCCCTTCTACCAGACCAAGCACGACCTGGAAGCCCAGCCAGGAGCCCATCAGATAGATGCCCAGCACCTGCCACAGCGAACGACGATGCGCTTCCGAGACGACGTGACGCCACACGGACATGCGAGCTCCTGCGAGTCTGGCTGAACAGGGCGGGAGGGAAGCCGGGCCCCGCCACAATGTACCTTTCGGCAGGTCCGCCGCTCAAGGGCGGGGAAGCAGCTGCGTCGGCTACGTCCGGACCTTGTTGCGGCGCAAATTCATCGGCCCGGATGCCTTCCATCCCGACGCACTTTTCGTTGCCCGGCAAATCGGACCCGCTCGCCAGAACGACTTTCGCGGCTCCCGCTTGCCGCGCAACGATCCCGCGCGATCGATGCATCCGTCGCCCCCACCTGTTCGCCGCGCAATTTGATCCCGCTCGACCGCAGAGATTTCCACAGTCATCGGTGGATAAGTGCCTTCTGACCTGTGGAAAGGCTGTTGAGAAATATCGAAAAACTGTGAATTGAAACTGTTACAATTCACTAACGCAAGCACCCGCATGTCGATGCACATCCGTCGCACATCCGCGTATTTCGCATCGTTGCTGTCGCGCCGCACAAGTCGAACATCTGCAATAGTTTACGACGTATCATCAAAGGCTTGACCGGGGAGGGTGGCGATGGTATCATTGATTCAGACGTCAGCAGCAGAGCGGCCTGCTCACTGCACCGACGTCGCTCTCGAATCGGACGCTTTTCGAGAGCAGCTCACTCGAGA
>DATHVW010000233.1:0-2515 GCA_035461085.1 Longimicrobiales bacterium
GGCGATGTTCCGGCCGCCGACGCATTCGCGATCGCCGACCGGATCCACTGCGGCGTGCGGGCCATCGCGGCCGTCGCAGCAGGTGTGTACGTCGACACGGAACCCGGACACGCCCCGGAAGAGGCCGGCGAGCGCTTCGACAGCTTTGCCCGTACCATCGCCCACGAGCTGAAGAACCCGCTCGGGGCAGCGCGTGGCGCGGCCGAGCTGCTGGCCACCGGTGAGGGAACGGAGACGCCGGAGAGTCGCACGCGATTCGCGGAGCTCGTCATCCGCAACGTCAACAAGGCGCTCGATGTGCTCGATGACGTGCGCGCGACGTCGCAGGTCGACGCACGATCGGATGTCGCCTAGAGCTTCACACGTCGCAGCAGCTGCGCGTTGATTGCCACGATCACGGTGCTGAGCGACATCAGCACCGCGCCGACGGCAGGCGCGAGTACGATGCCGCGGCCGGCCAGCACACCGGCGGCGAGCGGGATGGCAACGATGTTGTAGCCGGCTGCCCACCACAGGTTCTGGATCATCTTGCGATAGCTGGCATGGCTGAGCACGATGATGCGTGCGACGTCGCGGGGGTCGCTCCTGACGAGCACCACGTCACCGGCTTCCACCGCGACGTCGGTTCCCGCGCCGATGGCGATCCCGACGTCCGCGGTGAGCAGGGCGGGCGCATCGTTCACGCCGTCACCCACCATCGCCACGCGCTTGCCCTGGCCCTGCAGTTCACGGATCCGGTCCGCCTTCTGGTCCGGCAGCACCTCGGCGAACACCGTGTCGATCCCCAGCTCCGCGGCCACCGCCTCCGCGACGGCCCGCGCGTCGCCCGTCAGCATCACGACCTCGATGCCCTGCGCGTGCAGTCGCTCGATCGCCTCCCTCGACTCCGCCCGCACCTGGTCCGCGATCGCGAACGCCGCCACCACCTCGTCGTCTTCGAGCAGGTAGATGGATGCCTGGCCGCGTCGGGCTGCTGCCTCGGCGGCGGCGCGAAGTTCGGGAGCGGGCTCGGACCCCGTGGCGCGCAGCAGGTTCGGTCCGCCCGCCTTCAGGCGGCGACCCTCCACCGTCGCGGACACGCCCATGCCGGGCAGGTACTCGAACGCCTCGGCAGGGGGAATGCTCAGGCCGCGCTCTTCGGCGCTCGCCACGATCGCACGCGCCACCGGGTGCTCCGAGTTCAGCTCGAGCGCGGCTGCCAGCCGAAGCGCCTCATCCTCCGCGAATCCGCTCACCGTCAGGTCCACGACGCGCTGCTCACCCAGCGTCAACGTGCCGGTCTTGTCGAAGACGACAGCGTCCAGGAGCCGCGCCTCCTCGAGTCCGCGCCGGTCGCGCACGAGCAGGCCGTTGCGCGCCCCGATCGTCGTCGAGATCGCAACCACGAGCGGGATCGCCAGGCCGAGCGCGTGGGGACAGGCAATGACCAGGACCGTCACGACCCGCTCCACCGTGTACGCGCCGGTCGCACCGGCCAGCAGCCAGGCCACCATCGTGAGCACGCCGGCCACCAGGGCCACGATCGTGAGCCAGAACGCTGCCCGGTCCGCCAGCGCCTGCGCCTTCGAACGCGATCCCTGCGCCTGTTCCACCAGCCGCATGATGCCCGCAAGCGCAGACCGCTCACCGGTCTTCGTCACCTCTACGCGGAGCGCCCCGCTGCCGTTCACTGTGCCGCCGATGACCTCATCGCCCGCCTGCTTGTCCACCGGACGCGATTCACCCGTCAGCATCGATTCATTCACGGCACCACGGCCATCGCGCACCACGCCGTCGGCCGGCACGGCCTCTCCCGGCCGCACCAGGACCACGTCGCCCGGCCGCAGTGCATCGAGCGAAACCTCCTCCAGGGTCTGGCCCACCACGCGCGTCGCCGTCGATGGCAGCAGCTTCGCCAGCTCCGTCAGTGCCCCCTGCGCCTGCTGAATGGACCGCATTTCCATCCAGTGGCCGAGCAACATGACCGTGACCAGCGTCGCCAGCTCCTCCCACAGCGCCATGCCCGGATAGCCCAGGCTCACGGCCGCGCTGAACACGAAGGCTACGACGATGGCCAGCGATATCAGGGTCATCATGCCCGGGCGGCGGTCCCGCAGCTCCGCGCGCGCGCCGCGCAGGAAGACCAGGCCGCCGTACAGAAAGACAGCCGTGCCGAACACCGGCGCGACCCAGTCCGACCCGGGGAACACCGGCGCGTGCCAGCCCGTGAGCCGCGCCAGCATGTGTCCCCAGACGATGGTCGGGATCGTCAGCAGCAGCGCGAGCCAGAACTTCCGCCGGAACACGTCCGGACTGTGGCCCTCGTGCTTGTCATGACCGCCTTCGTGACCTGCGCGCCCGGCGTGATCCGCGCCGCCTGCGCCGCCCGCGTGGCCCCCGTGGCCCGCGTGGCCCGCGTGGCCCCCGTGCTTGTCATGACTGTCTTCGTGACCTGCCGGAGGCTCCGCATCCGTTGGCGCGGGACCGTGATGATGCTCGTGGTGGCCGTGTTGGCTCATGTCCGCCGTGTGCTTCA
>DATHVW010000234.1:0-3873 GCA_035461085.1 Longimicrobiales bacterium
ACGGCGATGGCGCCTTCGGCGGGAGCCTGTGGGCCCCGCCGTACGCGAACATGCGCCTCGGGTCCGTGCTCCTCGGCGCCCTCGAAATCGTGGACGGCTTCTCCACCGCGGAGCTGGAAGCGATCCGGGGATTCACGAAATTCATCATGGCGTACGACCTGCTCCGGGTGATCCTCACCCGTGACGAGAATGGGGCCGTGGCCGTCATCAACCCCGTAGGTGACGAACCCTCTCCGCTGCTCGAGGCACCAGCCGTGTACGATCGGATCGAGGCGCTCCTCACCGAGTCTGTGGGACATTTGCAGGCCGGGAGCGCCGCCTTCCCCTTCCAGCTCACGCCGGGGTTCGCCGGCTTCGATACGCCCGCAACCCTCATCCCGGCGGTCCATGCCCTGCACGCGAGGGTGGATGTCTATCGGGGTCAGTATGCCGACGCCATCACCCAGCTCTCGAATTCGTTCGTCTCTACCGCAGCGGACCTCGATCTGGGCGTCTACCATTCCTTCGGCACCGGGTCCGGCGACATCACGAACGGACTCTTCCAGGGATCCGACCCGCAGATCGTCGCGTTTCCGACGATGGACGACGACGCCCAGCCCGGTGACCAGCGGGCGGCTGCGAAGCTGGAGATCCTCCCCGTCCCGAAGACTCAGGACGGTGTGACCTCCAATCTCCGGTTCACGATCTACAACAGCCTGACCTCCCCGATTCCGCTGATCCGGAACGAAGAGCTGATCCTGCTGCGCGCGGAGGCGCGCTGGTTCACCGGGGACATCGCGGGCGCGATGAGCGACCTGAACTTCGTCCGCACCACGTCAGGCGGGCTCACGGCTATCGCCACGCCGGCCACCGACGAGCAGTTCATCGACGCGCTTCTCTACGAGCGGCAGTTCTCGCTCATGCACGAAGGCGGACACCGGTGGATCGACCACCGGCGCTTCGGTCGGCTGGACGAGCTACCGAATCCGCGGCCGACCGACTTCGTGCCGGCCGCCTTCCCGATCCCGCAGGCGGAGTGTCTGGCGCGAAACGCGGGAAACGAGTGCGAAGCGCCGCTACCGTAGCGTAAAGGTGCGCGCCGGGCAGCGTTCGGGGCGGAGCCCCGGCGCTGTCCGGACGGATGGAGATCGATGGCGAAGCCACTGAGCGGACGCGTAGCCGTTGTGGCTGGCGCAACACGTGGCGCCGGCCGCGGGATCGCGCGGATGCTGGGGGAAGCAGGCGCCAGTGTTTACTGCACTGGACGCAGCAGCCGTCTGCAACCGAACGTGTCGAACCACGTCAACGCCGGTCGGCCGGAGACGATCGAGGAAACCGCAGAGATGGTCACGGCCGCCGGAGGTACCGGCATCCCGGTGCGAATCGACCACACCGTGGAGGATGAGGTCGTCGGATTGTTCGAGCGCGTCAGTCGCGAGCGGAACCGGTTGGACATACTCGCGATCTGCATGACGGGGCAGCCGGCCTCCTGGAAGAACTTCCTGGAAGACACTCCCGCTGAAGGAAGGACGTTCGTCGAGGGCTGGATCTGGCCGCACGTTGTGACCGCCTGGCACGCCGCGCAGCTGATGGCGCAGCAGGGAGCCGGGGTGATCGTGGAGCTGGTCGAGCACGAAGACGTCGGGTATCACGGCGCGTTCTACTTCGACATGATGGAAACGCTGTTGAAGCGTCTCGTCCTCGGCCTGGCCATCGATCTCGGCAAGTCCGGCATTACGGCCGTCGCGGTTGCTCCAGGCTTCATGCGAACCGAGGCCATTCTCGATGGATTCGGCGTCAGCGAGGCGAACTGGCGCGATGCGCTTGGCACGCCACGGGCAGCTGCAATGGGCTGGGGTGGCTCCGAGACCCCTTGCTTCGTCGGCCGCGCGGTGGCCGCTCTTGCGGCCGACGCCGACGTGGCGCGGAAGAACGGCGGCATCTACACGACGCGCGCGCTTGCGGAGGAATACGGATTCAACGACATCGGCGGCACCCGCCCCGACTACGCCGTGTTTGATGCGGCGGCCGAGCAGGCCAGGCACACGTTTCTCGCCGCGTTGATCGATGCGGGCCGATTCGCCAGCGTGGACTGGAAGCTGGCTCCCAGGGCTGAGGGCCCTCCATGACAACGTGTCCGCGATCCCACTGAGGGCACGCGTCTACGCATTCACAGTAACCCACTGCGCCCGCGAGATGGCATGCGCGTCATTCGTGCGGATTCCGCTTGACAATGCGTAACAACATGGTTACATATATCCGCATGGATGTCGCTTCTGCCATCGCGGATCCCGTCCGACGGGACATCCTGGTCCTGCTCAGGGACGGGGTACTGACGGCCGGAGAGATTGCCGCCTGCTTCGACATCAGCCGCCCCGCGGTGAGCCGCCACCTGCGCGTGCTCCGTGAGTGCGGTCTGATCGTCGATGAAGTGCATGGCCGGGAGCGCCGCTATCACCTGGACATTGCACCGCTCGGACCACTCGAGGCATGGCTGGCAGCGTTGCACGATCCGTGGTCCGGGCGGCTCGATGCGCTCGAAACCGAGGTGTACCGCACGCGCCGCGATCGTCGCGTGTCCAAAGTGATCCCTCGAGGAAAATCGGCATGAATCCCACCCCGACTGGACGCCTCATTCGAACGCCGGACGGCCGCGATCTCGTGATCGTTCGCACCTTCCGCGCACCCATCGAGGATGTATGGGCGAGCATCACGGAGCCGGAACGCACGGCCCGCTGGTGGGGGTCATGGACGGGTGAGCCGGGACCCGGGCGGACGATCCATTACACGATGGCGTTCGAGCAGGACGGCCCGCCGGCCCGAATGCTCATCGAGGCGTGCGAACCGCCGAGGCACCTGGCCGTGCGCGCACTGAACGACTACGGGGACTGGCGACTGGAGGCGCATCTCAGCGAGGCGGATGGCGTCACGGAGCTGCGGTTCACGCAGCACCTCGATGCGGCAACCAATGTCGGCGATGTGGGTCCCGGATGGGAGTATTACCTGGACAACCTGGTTGCATCGCGGAGCGACGGTCCGCTGCCCGACTTCAATGACTATTACCCGTCGCAGAAGACGTACTATCTCGAGCTG
The DNA here is from genome assembly GCA_035461085.1 of Longimicrobiales bacterium. Lineage (GTDB taxonomy): Bacteria > Gemmatimonadota > Gemmatimonadetes > Longimicrobiales > RSA9 > SH-MAG3. The sequence continues at coordinate 3,073 of DATHVW010000234.1, forward strand.
GCAGGCCGTGAGCCCTGACGGCGCAGAGAATTACGCGCAGGAGGCATGGGCAGGATCCGCACATCACCGAATCGTACGAAGCGGATCGATGCGGGCCGCCGAGCGAGCGGGAATCAGCGCGGCGACAAGAGCAGCGAGCAGAAGCAGCAGCGCGGCGCCTCGCCGCCGACCATGCGTGCGACACCCGCGGGAACCGCGCCCAGCGCCAGGCGGATGCCGATCTCGCGCCGCCGCTGCGCGACGTTGTAGGCGAGCACGCCGTACACGCCGATCACCGCCAGCATCAGCGCGAGCGCTGCGAAGCCGCCGAGAAGTGTGGCGGCGAAGCGCCGTTGCGCGAGCGCGGTGCTGAGCAGCTCCTCGCCCGTACGCACACTGCCGACGGCGAGCGTGGGATCGACTGCGCGCATGGCTTCGCGCGCGGCAGCGACGAGAGCGGCCGGATCGCCGGCCGTGTGCAGCATGACGCGCATGGAGCTCCACGACGACTGCGCATAGGGCACGTAGAACACGGGCCGGATCTCGTCATCGGCGCCGAAGAAGCGCACGTCGTCGACTATGCCGACGATCTCCCGATACAGGTTCTCGTCACGCCAGGAGCGCACTCGCTTCCCGATGGGATCCTGCTCACCGAACATGCTGCGCGCGAACTCTCGACTGACTATGGCTACGGGTACGCCGTCGCCTCGATCGCGTGCGTCGAAGTGGCGTCCGCTGAGCAGCGGAATTCCCGCGGTCGCGAAATAGTCCGTCGAGATGACGACCCATTGTGCAGCCGTCTCCGGGCCGACGGGCGGTTCG
>DATHVW010000235.1:0-47582 GCA_035461085.1 Longimicrobiales bacterium
CTGCGGCGGAATCCGGCACTTCGACGAACGACGAGTCGTCTGCGATCTCGATGGCGCCGATGTCGCGGCCGCTGATGCCGGCCTCATTGGCGATGGCGCCGACCAGGTCCTGCGGCCGGATGCCGGCGCTGCGACCGACACCGATGAAGATACGGGCGGTGCCGGTGTCCTGGCCGCCGCGTGACTTGCCGCGCGCGGGGACGCGTCCTTCGCCTTCGCCGCGGCGCGCGCGAGGGCTGCGTTCACTGCGCTCCCTGCCGGGTTTTTCACGGGGCGGCGCGACATCGCGAATCTCCTCGTCGGAGGCGGTGCCATCGGCCTCGTGCGCGAGCTTGACGGCGGCCATGGCGACGTCCATGACATCGAACTCGGAGGCGAGGGACTCGACGATGACGCGGTAGTTGTCCATGTCGTCGGCGAGGATGGTTTCGCGGAGCGAGGCGCGGGTGATCTCGAGGCGCCGGGCGTGGAGGTCGGCGACGGTGGGCACCTTCTCGACGTTGATGCGCTGGCGTGTCACGCGCTCGATGTTCTTGAGCATGCGATGCTCGCGCGGCTCGGCCAGCGTGATGGCGACGCCTTCACGTCCGGCGCGGCCGACGCGGCCGATGCGGTGGACGTAGGCCGCTGGAGCGGACGGCACGTCGTAGTTGATGACGTGCGTGAGCTGATCGATGTCCAGACCGCGCGCCGCGACATCGGTGGCAATGAGCAGGTCCGCGATGCCGGTGCGCAGGCGCCCCATGGCGCGGTCGCGCTGTTCCTGGGACATGCCGCCGTGCAGCGCTTCGGCGCGGTAGCCGCGTGCGTTCAGCGTATCGGAGATCTCATCGACCTCGTTGCGGGTGCGGCAGAAGACGATGGCCGCCTCGGGCGCCTCGACGTCGAGCACGCGGCCGAGGGCGAGCAGCTTCTGCGCGCGCGGCACGATGTAGGCCGTCTGTCGCACGAGCGGCGCGGCGCCTTCCGCCACGCGCTCGCGCGCGATCTCGATGCGGATGGGGTCGCGCAGCTGACGCCGTGCGAGCGCCGCGATGCGCGGGGGCATCGTCGCCGAGAACAGCACGGTCTGTCGGTTCTCCGGTGTCTCGCTGAGGATGGCGTCGAGGTCTTCGGCAAAGCCCATGTCGAGCATCTCGTCGGCCTCGTCGAGCACGACCACGCGCACGTTCTCGAGGGCGAGTGTCCCGCGCCGGATGTGATCGAGCGCACGTCCGGGCGTGGCCACGACGTAATGGACGCCGCGGCTCAGCGCACGCAGCTGACTGCCGATCGGCTGGCCGCCGTAGATCGGCAGGACGCGGGCGCTCAGCTCGCGGCCGTAGCGGTGCATGGCCTCCGCGACCTGGACGGCGAGCTCGCGCGTCGGCACGAGCACTAGTGCGACGGGCTGCGGCGCATCGCGGTTCTCCGCCAGCAGCTGCAGCAGCGGCAGCGCGAACGCGGCCGTCTTGCCCGTTCCCGTAGCCGCCTGGCCGAGCAGGTCCCGGCCTTCGAGCAGCGGCGGAATGGACTCGCGCTGGATGGGGGTGGGCTCTTCGTAGCCCAGGCCCGTCAGTGCCGTCAGCAGCGGATCGGCGAGTCCGAGCGCTGCGAATGTCGTGTTATCGTCTGCGGAATCCGCCGACATAGGTCTTTCCCTGGCTCATGTTGTGTGCTGCGAAGCGTCCGCCGCGCGGAGCTTCATTTCGAACTCGCGCATGACCTGCGCCACCGGCTTCACCTCGTGGATGCCCTCGACGCTGCGGCCGGCCTGCCAGTAGTCCTGCGTGGCGTTCGGGTCGAGCGACGCCTTGCGCAGCTGCATCGCGGAGCGCACTGCGTAGAACGATCGCATCCAGTGCTTCGTGCGACGACCGCGCAGCATCCACCGCGCGAACGGGCCGGCCTTCGTTCCCACACGCTCGACGTACGGTGTGCGGATCACGGCCAGCGGCACGCCCGTGATGCGTTCACTCAGGACGATGTCTTCCTCGTCCGCGTCCACGATCGCGCGCTTGTATGCGTCGCTCGCGGTACACTCCGTCGTCGCAATGAAGCGCGTGCCGAGCTGCGCGCCGTCGTAGCCGATCCGCAGGGCGGCGAGCAGATCGTCCGGATCGCCGATGCCGCCGGCACACACGAGCGGCAGGCCGAGCGGCGCCAGCTCATCGAACAGCTGCTCGGGCGTCTTCGGCCCCGCGTGCCCGCCCGCGCGGCTGTTCACCGCGATCAGGCCGTGCACGCCGCCGGCGATCGCCTTGTCCGCCCACTTCCGTTCGGTGACATCGTGATACACCCGCGCGTCCGGGCCGGCGCGCTCGACGACCCAGCGCGGGTTGCCGAGCGATGTCACGAAGAAGCGGACGCCTTCCTCGAGCGCGATGTCGATCCAGCGCTCCATGCGTTCGCGGTAGATGCGCGATGACCCCTCGAGCAGCGCATTCATGCCGATCGGCCGGTCGGTCAGCCGCCGGATGTAGCGGAGGCCCTCGCGGAACTCGTGCCCGTGCACGTACGTGAGCGATACCGGCTGCACCACTCCGATCCCGCCCGCGGCGGACACGGCCGCCACGAGCTCCGGATTGCTGCACGGGTACATCGCGCCGCCGATGATCGGCAGCGTGATGCCGAGGTCGCGGGTCATCCGGGTGTCGGCGAGGCTCACACGCGCTCCAGCTTCCAGGTGACGCGCACCGTCGTAACGGTCATGCCCGTGGCATCGCGGATGTCGGCATGCACGTCCGCCGTCACCGGCTCGGTCACCTCGGGCAGTGCGGCAGTCCCCGTGGCCGTCAGCGTGCCGCGCGCCTTGTGCAGGTACTCGATGGCGATCGCCGTCGGAATGCCGCGCACGCCCTGCGGCATGGCCGCCGCTGCCGCCAGTCCGCTCGACAGCTCGCCCAGATTGGCGAGTGCGATCGCATGAATCGACCGCAGATGGTTGCGCACCGCACGACGGTCCTTGAGCTGAACGACCGCGTGACCGGGCTCGAGCTCGAGCACCTGCGCCCTCATGCTGCCGGAGTACGGCGCCGCGCGCCCGACCATGCGGCTGAACAGCCACCGGCCGCCGGGTACGCCGCGCAGGCGGTTCCAGGATCTGAGCAGCCGGGCTCCAAAGGACGCGTCGCGCGCAGTGTCATTCATGGCGCATGAGACTACGTCGCCGGGGGTGCGGCCACAACGCTGCGCCGGCTCCGCGGCAGAGGCTGGCCCCCATGCATTGCCCGGTCGCATATTGCCGGCAGCCAGTCACGGGATGACACCGACGCCGGAGCTCACCATCGGACGACGCCAGCGTATCGGACTCTTCGCCGGCCCCATCCTGCTCGCCGTGCTCCTCCTGCTCGACCCGCCGTCGGGGATGACGCTGCCGGCGTGGCGCACGGCGGCTATCGGGATCTTCATGGCATGCTGGTGGATCACCGAGGCCGTGCCGATTCCGGCGACCGCGCTCACGCCGCTGCTGCTCTTCCCGCTGCTCGGGGTGCTGCCGGTCGGAGCGGCCGCTGCGCCGTATGCGAACCCGATCATATTCCTGTTCCTGGGCGGGTTCGTCATTGCCCTGGCCATGGAGCGGCACAACCTGCATCGCCGCATCGCACTGCGCGTGGTGCGCATGATGGGCGTGCACCCGCCCATCCTGGTGCTCGGATTCATGAGCGCGACCGCGTTCCTGAGCATGTGGGTGAGCAATACGGCGACGGCCGTGATGATGCTGCCGATCGGACTCTCCGTCGTGCAGCTGGTCAGGCCCGAGGCCGGGGACGGGCCGATGGACTTCAACTTTGCGATCGCGCTGATGCTCGGCATCGCCTACGCCGCGAGCATTGGCGGTCTCGCGACGCTGATCGGCACGCCGCCGAACGCGCTGCTCGCCGCGTTCATGCGCGAGACCTATGACGTCGAAGTCGGCTTTGCACAGTGGATGGTCGTGGGCCTGCCGCTCGTGATCGTCTCGCTGCCACTGTCCTGGCTGGTTCTGACGAAGCTCGTTTTCCCCATCCACATTCGCGAGATACCCGGCGGTGCGGCCGCGATCGATCGCGAGTATGCGAAGCTCGGACCGATATCGCGCGCCGAACGCAGTGTGGCCGTCATCTTCGTCGTCACGGCCCTGCTGTGGATCACGCGACCGCTCCTCGACGCGCGGCTGCCGGGCCTGTCCGACACGTCGATCGCGATCGCCGCGGCGCTCGCGACATTCGTCGTGCCGGTCAGCCTCCGGGATGGCGAGTTCCTGATGGACTGGGAGACCGCCGAACGCCTGCCGTGGGGCGTGCTGCTCCTGTTCGGTGGCGGGCTCGCGCTCGCGGACGCCGTCACCACCACCGGCCTGGCCGGCTGGATCGGGGAGGCGCTCGCAGGTCTCCAGGCGTGGCCGCTCCTGCTCATCGTCGTGCTCGTCACCACGGTCGTCATTTTCCTGACCGAGCTGACGAGCAACACCGCGACCGCGGCGGCGTTCCTGCCGCTCGTCGCATCGCTCGCGCTCGGTATCGGTGAGAACCCGTTCGTGCTGCTCGTCCCCGCGGCAATCGCGGCCAGCTGCGCGTTCATGCTGCCCGTCGCCACGCCGCCGAACGCCATTGTCTATGGCAGCGGCTACGTGACGGTGCCGCAGATGGCGCGTGCCGGCATCTGGCTCAACATGCTGTTCGTCGCACTCATCACGCTGATCGTGTATTCGCTCGTGCTCGTCGCTTTCGGCATCGAGCTCGGCACACTGCCCGACTGGTCGGCCAGCGTGATCACAGGAGGTCCATCGACATGAATACGCGCACGCTGCTGCCGCTCGTGCTGCTCACACTCGCCGGCTGCGCGACCACGCCGGAGTCGGGCCTGCCCGCCGCCATCCGCTACAACCAGCTCGGCTATCTCCCGGACGCGCCGAAGGTGGCCGTCCTGTGCTCGCGCGACCAGCGCCTGCCGCAGAGCTTCCGCGTGAACGATGCGAACGGCCGTACCGTACTCGGTCCCGTCGCGATCGAGGATGCCGGACCGTTCGGCGGCTGCACCGCCTCCGCCCGTCTCGACTTCACGGACATCACGGAGACCGGCACTTACACGATCGAGGCCGCGCCGGCCCTTCCCGTAACGGTACGTGTCGCGGCCGATGTGTATCGCGGCACGGCGGACTCGCTGCTCGCCTACATGCGCCAGCAGCGCTCGCTGTACAATCCGTTCTTCCGTGACTCCGTGCACCACCGCACCGACGCGATCCTGGTCGATCACCCCGAGGCGGGGACGTTCATGCCCGTCGCGGGCGGCTGGGCGGATGCGGCAGACTATCTCCAGTACGTGACGACGTCCGCGCATGCGACGTTCGTCATGCTCGCCTCATATCGCGATCACGCGCCGGCATTCACCGATGCGTTCGACGCGCACGGTCTGCCGGGTGCGAACGGCATCGCGGACGTGCTGGACGAAGCGCGCTGGGGACTCGAGTGGCTCGTGCGCATGCATCCGCGCGACGACCTCATCCTGAACCAGATCGCCGATGACCGCGACCACATGAACGCCGACACGCCGCCCACCGACATATCCGATTATGGCTGGGGACCCGGCGGCTTCCGGCCCGTCTATCCCTGCACGGGCCGGCCGCAGGGCCTGTTCGCCGGGAAGAACCGCTCGGACGGTGTCGCATCGACCGCCGGCAAGATGGCCGCGGCGTTCGCGCTCGGCGCCCTCTCCCTGCGCGACCACGACGCAGCATTCGCGGACACGCTGCGCCGGAAGGCTCACACAGCGTATCAGGCCGGACGCGACCAGCCCGGCGTGTGCCAGACTGCGCCCGGTCGCGCCCCATATTTCTACGAGGAAGCCAACTGGGTCGATGACATGGAGCTCGCCGCGGCGCAGATGCACGCGCTCACCGGCGACACCGTGTACCTGCGCCACGCGCTCGAGTACGCCGCACAGGAGCCCGTCACGCCATGGATGGGCGCCGACACCGCGCGCCACTACGAGTGGTATCCGTGGCACAATTACGGGCATCATGAGACCTGGCGCGGAGCCGGCCCCGACGGCAGGGCCACCGTCACCGACTATTACCGTCGCGGCCTCGCCGCCGTCGCCGCACGCGCCGGCAACGGCTTCATGATCGGCATCCCGTTCATCTGGTGCTCCAACAACCTCATGGCCGCGTTCGCCACCCAGGCCCGGCTGTACCGCGAGATGTCCGGCGACGACACGTACATCGAGCACGAATTCGCCGCAATCGACTGGCTGTTCGGCACCAATCCCTGGGGCACCTCCATGGTCGTGGGGCTGCCCCGCCACGGCGACTATCCCGTGGACCCCCACTCCGATGTGTCGCGCCTCCTCCAGGATCACCTGAGCCAGAAGGGCGGCCTCGTGGACGGGCCCGTCTACCGTTCGATCTACGAGAACCTGCTCTACATCTCGCTCGTGCAGCCCGACGAGTACGCCGAATGGAATACGGGGCACATCGTCTACCACGACGACTGGGGTGACTACTCCACCAACGAGCCGATCATGGACGGGACCGCCGTGCTGGTTTACGTTCTGGCGGGACTCGGATCGCGGGCTCCATGATTCCCGATCGATCATCGTGAACACGCCTCTGACGCGGACCAGCAGCCGCGCGCGGCCGTTCGGCGAAACATCCCACGCTGACCACCGGGGTGAGCCGCGCGCCGGGCAGTGAAACCCTGGCGCGGATGGGGTGTAGTGGCTGTGCAGGCTGCTCCGGCCGCCTGCTTCCTGCTATCCCAGAGCGAGCGACGTCTGCTCCGCCAGCAACGAAGGTGTTGTCAATGCATCCTGTTTCAGCATCCCGCCTGTACGCCGGTGCCATCCTCGTCACCATCACGCTCATCACCGCCGCCGCCGGCACGACCCGCGCAGAAGCCGCGAGCGACGGCACTGTGAGCCGTCTCGTCGCCGCGACTCCGGCCGTTGTCGCCGGGACGCCGGCCCTGGCCACCGCGACGCCGGCCGTGGCCGCCGCGACCGTGCGCGAGCCGGCTTCGACGACGGACGCGCCGTCGTCCGACAGGGCGGATGAGGCCCTGCGCGCCCTGGCCGACCGCGTGACGCGCTCCAGCCATTCGGATGCGCTCCGCACCGCGTTCACTGCCTACTACAACTACCGCAGCGCCAATCCCGACAACGTGACGAAGCCCTATCTCTACTACGTCGACATGGGCCTCGATAATCACACCGCGCGCGGCTACGTATTCGACATGGACCAGCTCACGGTCGTCGAGGGTCCGTTCACCGTTGCCCACGGCCGCGGCTCCGCCCGCACCCGCGACGGCGTGCCGACGAGCTTCTCCAACCGGCCGGGCAGCAACGCCACCTCCCTCGGACTATACCTCGCGCAGGAGACATACAACTTCAGCGGCAAGTCCGGCGGCCGCCGCTACACGTCCGTCGGCCTCCGCATGCGCGGTGAGTCGGGCAAGTTCAACAGCGCTGCCCGCCGCCGCGGGATCGTGGCGCACGGCGCCCCCTACGTCACCGCCGGCCAGGCCGGTCGCAGCGAGGGATGCCCCGCCATGGAGATGAAGCGCGCCCAGCGCCTCCTGCCCATGATCGCCAACGGCGGCGTCGTCTTCATCTACTCGCCCAAGGCGTCCGACTGGCTCAACAGCGATCCCTGGATCCTGGCCGACTGACTCCGGACCCGGCTTCACTTTACGGTTACGCGCCATCCAGCCATGTAAAGCCGCCCGGACCCGGCTTCACTTTACGGTTACGCGCCATCCAACCATGTACAATTCCCACTGACGCGGCGGCCCGGAGAAGGACCGGGCGCCACGCGGCTGTGGATAACCCAGGCGTGAACCGGCCATAACCGCAAAGCGAAGCCAGGTCCGGTAAGTTGCCCACACCGTTTCCACAGCCGGCACCGGCCTTTTCCACGTTGTCTGTGAATAACCCCGCCCGCGCCCGCGCGCGCGCCCGTGCGCGAGACCGAAGCCAAAGCCCAACAGCGAGCGCCGCCGCACGGCGAGGTGCTCACCGCAGGCAGTCCCTGCCCTAGACCTGGACGTACCCCCGATAAAGCTGTTCCAGCTCGGCCGCCGGATCCACGCACACGCCTTCGTGCACGGGCGCCGGCTGAAGGACGTCGGAGCGGGGTGCACTGATCCAGTGGAACCGTTCGGAGGGTGAGACGAGGGCGATCGGCCCGGCGGTGTCGTCGCCGCGGCAGATGGAGTCGTAGCAGTGCAGGTAGCGCAGGAGCAGCTCGACATCGACGTCGGGCGCGAGCCCGCGGAGCGTGTCCTCGTCCATGATGGCGCGCATGCCGAGGAACTCCGCGGAGCGGGCGTGCAGGACGACACCGACGTTGACGAACGCGCCGGTGTGCACGTGCGGCACCACGCGCAGCACGGTGAAATGATAGGTGGTCCAGGCGGTGGTGTTCATCGGCGCGCCTGTCGTCGGTGCGGCGGCTCGGCGATCACCGCCTCGCGTGCGCGCATGGCTTCCGCAACGAAAGCGCGCGGCCCGCGCAGTCGCTCGCTCAGGTACTGCAGGTAACGCCGGCGCGCCGCGTCCGCGTCGGCGAAGACGGCGGTATCCTCGAGCAGCGGGTCGGGGATGTCGCGCAGGATGTCGTGGATCACGTCCCCGGTGATGCGACCGGCCAGCTCTTCATCGAGGTCCTGGATGGCATCGCTCGACGTAATGAGCACGTGATCGCGGATGAGCGGAAACGGCGAGCGCGTGCGTGTCTCGTCCACGCTCTGCCAGTCGTGGTGCGCGTACAGGGCGGCGCCGTGGTCGATGAGCCACGGCTGGCGCTGCCACACGAGCAGGTTGGTGTTGCGATGCGTGCGATCGGGGTTCGTCACGAATGCATCGAGCCACACGAGCCGTGCGGCGAAGTCGCTCGTCACGACATCGTGCGCAGCCGCGAGTGCGAAGTTGAATGCGCCATCGAGGTAGCGCAGGCCCACGTTCGTGCCGTGGCTGGCACGGAGCAGGTCCTGGATCTCGGGGTCCGGCTCGCTCACTCCGAATTGCGGCGGCACATCGACGATGGCGATGTCCGGCGTGGGCAGGCCGATGACGCGGGCGAGGCGTGCAACGATCAGCTCGGCGACGAGCGCGCGCGGCCCCTGCCCTGCGCCGCGGAACTTCACGACGTAGAGACCATCGTCCGTATCGACGATCGCCGGCAGCGATCCGCCCTCGCGCAGCGGCTGGACGTAGCGGTGCGCCGTGTACGTCGGCAGAGGAACCACGGTCACGCGTGGCCGATGTCTACGGAGATCGTGCGCCAGCGTCCCTGGCGGAACCGGATCACGCTCAGGATGCAGCGCGTCATGTGACCCATCAGAATCGCGAGCCAGATATCGATGGCGTCGAGTGTGCCCATCTGGTCGAGAATGAAGCACATGCCGAGCGGCAGCACGACCTGCGAAATGATGGATATGTGGAGCGGACTGCGCGTGTCGCCGGTGCCCTGCAAACCGCCGGTGTAGGTGAGCGCGACGGCGATGAAGACGCCGGAGATGCTGAGCACGCGCATGAGCTGCACGCCGAGCTCGACGACTTCCGGCTCCGCCATGCCGAAGATGCTGAGGAGCTGGCGCGGCATGACGAGGAACAGCACGCCGACCACGGCCGCGCCCGACACGGCGATGCGGCCGGCCGCGTGCACGGCATCGGCCGCGCGCTCCGGCTGGCCGGCGCCGAGGTTCTGTCCCGCCATGGCCGCTGCGGCGCCCATCAGCCCGACGGACGTCCATGTGATGAGCGAGAAGAGCTGCGTGTAGACCACTGTGTAGGCAGCCTGTGCCGCCGCGCTCTGTGCGAGCGAGCCGATGTAGGCCAGCAGCATGACGCCGCCCACGTTCATTGCGATTCCCTGCACACCGGTCGGCAGGCCGAAGCGGAAGAGGGCGCGGATGATCGGCCAGTCCGGACGCAGCTTCGAGTTCTTCGGGAACTCGACGACCCAGCGGCCGCGGTAGAGCGAGAAGATGGCGTACGCGCCGACACCACACATCGCGATGACGGTGCCGAGCGCGGCGCCGGTCGTGCCGAGTGCGGGCACCGGTCCGAGGCCCGGGATCAGGATGACGTTCAGCACCAGGTTCGCGATGGTCGCGATGATGCCGAGCCGCATCGGCGTCTGCGCATCGCCGGCGGAGCGGAGCGCGCCGCCGAGCATGAAGAAGATGAGCAGGCCCCAGCTGAACACGAACATGATACGGAGATACGGCAGCGCCTCGGCCGCGACCTCCGGTGTCGCATTGACGACGTTCAGGAGGGACGGCGCGAGCACATAGCCGAGCGGAGCCAGCACGCCGAGCGAGAGGACGAACGCCGTGAGGAATCCCTGATAGACGGTGCGGTTCACCTTCTCGTCATCGCCCGCGCCTGCGAAGCGCGCGACGAGCACGCTCATGCCTGTGAACAGCGAGGAGATGAACACGACGACGACGAGGAATATCTGCCAGGAGACGCCGATGGCCGCATTGCCGGTGTAGCCGACATAGCGCCCGACCATCACGTGGTCCACGATGCCCTGGAGTCCGCCGATGATGTTCTGCAGCATCGTCGGCCAGGCGAGCTTCCACACCGCCGGCGCGAGCGGCCCCTCGATGATCGATCGATCGAAACGCGTGCGGCGCGGCGGTGCCGGCGGCGGCAGCGGGTCGGCCACCGTGGCCTTCAGCGGCACCGCCGCGGCCTCTTCCTCCGCCGGCTGGCTCATGGTCGGGTCCATCCGGCCAATATAGCACGGTGCAGCGGCCGGGTGCGACGCCGCCAGACCGGACCGCGCATGGCCCGCGCGCGGCCCGGGCACTATGATGCGCCCGGATTCAACATCAGGAGCACTTCATGGATCTCGGCATCATCGAAGGATTCTACGGCCGCCCCTGGACGTGGGAGGAGCGCGCCGCGACCGCCTCGTTCCTCGCGCCGCACGGCTATCGCTTCTACCTCTATGCCCCCAAGGCCGATACGTACCTGCGCCGGCGCTGGCAGGAGCCGCACCCGGCCGCGGAAGCCGGCCGGCTCGGCGACTTCGCCGCTCACTGCCGCAGCCTGGATGTGCGGTTCGGCGTCGGGCTCAGCCCTTACGAGATCTATCAGAACTTCGACAATGCAGCGCGCGCCGCGCTCGGCGACAAGCTGGCCTTTCTGGACGAGCTCGGCATCCGGGACCTGGCCGTGCTCTTCGACGACATGCGCGGCGACCTCCCCGACCTGGCGCACCGTCAGGTCGAGATCGTGGACTGGATCGCAGCACGCACGCGCGCCGATCGCATCATCGTGTGTCCGACGTACTACTCGGATGATCCGGTGCTCGATCGCGTCTTCGGCCGCCGCCCCGACCGATACGTCGAAGAGTTCGGCGCGCTCATGGACCCGCGATTCGAGATCTTCTGGACGGGCGAGGAGGTGGTGTCGCGGGAGATCTCGTTCGGCCACATCGAGCGGGTCACCGGGCAGCTGCGCCGCAAGCCGTTTCTCTGGGACAACTATCCCGTGAACGACGGCCAGCGCATGTCCCAGTATCTGCATCTGCGCGGCTTCACGGGCCGGCCGGCAGCGCTCGCGGATCATCTCGCCGCGCACGGCGTCAATCCCGCGCTCCAGCCGACACTCACGCGCATCCCCGCACTCACGCTCGTCGAGAGCTACCGGCGCGGGCCGGATTACCAGTACGGCGACGCGATGCGTCGGGCGGCGACGGAAGTGCTGGGCAGTGAGCTGGGCGCGCTCGTGCGCGACGATACACTCATCCTCCAGGACGTGGGACTGGACCGGTTGGGCGACAAGGAGTCACTCCTGCGACAGCATTACCAGGGCGTGGACCACCCGGGCGCGCGCGAGATCATCGAGTGGCTCGACGGCGGGTACCGTATCACCGACGAGATCGTTCACACGCAGTGAGCCCATCGCTCGAGGCGCGGCACGAACTCAGCCCGTGAGCCCGCCGCCCTGTGGACTCGCGGCGCGGTCATAGCGAGCCCGCCCCGCGGACTCACGGCGTGACAGTGCGCAGCGCGCGGGCTTCCTCGAGCACGTTGCGCGCCGCGGCCAGCACGGGAGATGCCCCATCGTCGTAAATGTCATCAGGATCGCCGAGCCCGCTGTCGCGATGGCGGCGGATGCGCTCGCGCAGGATGCCGCGGATCTCATCGGCGTTGTCCACGCCTTCGAACAGCGCTTCGTGCGTGTGGCCGCCCGTGCCGCCACCCTTGTGCTCCGAAGAACCGGAGCCGCCGCCCGCGGCGCGGACCGCCACGGTAGCCAGTCCGAAGATCCGCTGCAGCGGGTTCCGCCGGATCGATATGTTCTGGATGTTGGCGTATGACATCGTCTTCTCGCGCATCACGAGCGTGCCCTCGCGTATGCGCAGGCTGCGGTCCGCCAGGATGTACCATCGCATCTCGAAGTCGAGGCGCAGCAGCATGAAGCTGAACGGCAGCTGCGTGATGAATGCCGCCCATGCCCACACCTCGATCAGGCCCCAGCCCGTGAAGCGGGCAAACTCCGGACTGCGAATCACGAAGTTCATCAGGAACAGCGTGCCGCCGACCAGCGCGGCCAGCGCGCCCAGCTGCCGGATCGCCCAGATCGCCACCTTGTAGTGGAAGTAGCGGCGCGCCGCGTGAAACGTCACTACCGATCCCGCATCGCCAGCCGGCGGTTGCGGCCGTGCGGGCACACGCAGCAGGCGAAGCGTGAGCGATCGCAGCACGCCGATCCCCGTGCCGCTCCCGCGCGCACCCGTGACTGTGCTAGTCACCGTTCACCTCCCCCGCTGCGCCGGTGCGGCCGAGGTCCGCATCCCGCGCTGCTGCGGTACGCTCGAGCCGCAGCGCGCGCAGCTCGGCGGCGACTGCATTCAGCACTTCCGTCAGCTCCTGCATGTCCGTCGAGCTGTTGCGGATCAGTGGCGTCTGCGGCGTGGCCGCTCCTGCCGGAGCCCCTGCGCCTGCACCACGGGTGCGCGCATACAGGAAGTCGCGAAACGCATCCACCTCGCGCACGCCCTCGATCGTCATCTCGGCGCTCGAACTGCCGCTCGCCGTCTGGAGCTGGATCTTCGCCAGGCCCAGCCACCGCTCGACCAGGTTGCTCGAGAGCTGAATGTCCTGGATCCGCGCGTACGTCAACGACACCTCGCGTCGGAACAGAATGCCCCAGCGCATCGTGATCCCCTGCTCGTCGATGTCGTAACGCAGTGTGTGATAGCGGAAATATGCCGGGATCATGGCGAAGATGAAGAACGGCCCCAGCAGCAGTGAACCGAGCATGTAGTAGGTGAGCAGGCTGCGGTCCGGCGCCAGCGTCACCGGCAGGCGGGCAAAGGGCAGCTCGCGCTGCGCGGCCGCCGGCCCGACACCGCCCGCCGTCATCGTCACTGGCATTCCGCGCTCCATTGCGCCTCCGGGTGGGTGATCGTCGTCGCTGCCTGTTCCCTACGTCGCGGTACCGGCCTGGTTTCCAGCGCGCGCTACAGAATGCGTCCCCGGATTCCTCGCGGCGTTATCTGAATACGGGCTGAAGCCACGCTTTCTGCGAGCCCATCGTCTTCCCGGTCGTCGGGTCCACGTGCGGCAGTGAAGAAATGACTCTGGCGCGCACGTAGCGCTCGTCGCCACGGAACACGTACGCCGCACGCACACCCTCCACTTCCGCCAGCACCTCGCCGACACCGTCGTCGTACGCGCGCGTGGTGCGCACCGTGTCACCGTCCGCGTCCCGGACAGGCGTTCCTTCGAGCGATGCAGACGTGCGTGTGCCGATGAACTGCGTGCGATAGACCCCACCCGCCTCCGGCTCGATCTCGATTCGGATGGCGTCACGATCGCGCTGCTCGCTGCGGATCGTCACGCCCGTCGATGCATAGAAGTCGCCCGCCGCCAGCGCTGCGGCGAGCGCGTCGCTCGTGAGCTGAGGCGCGCGCACCATGACCCACCCGCGACCGGGCCGCGAGATCGTGTCGCCGTACTCACGATAGTCGTGCGCATCATCGGTCGCGGCGGCAAACAAGGGAGGCAGCCCTGCCGCGTGTCGCAGTGCGAGCGCGACGTCCCAGATGCGCTCGGTGTCCGCGTGCAGCGCATCGCCCGCGTTGTTCACCATCGTGTGGCCGTTGAACACCTCGAAGATCCTGGCCTGCGGAATGGCCGCGATCTCTTCCGCGGTGAGTGACCAGACGAAGTTCGGGTGATTCACGATCGCGACGATGGCGTGCCCGGTGGCGCGACGCTGCTCTTCGACCGCTGCCAGGTTGTTGCGGATCCGCTCACCGGTGCTGCTGCCGCCCTGCGGCAGGATCGCCGTGGCGAGGTTGAACGCGTTGACGTGCGCACCCTCCCGGTCCGTGATCTCCTCCGCCTGCAGCATCAGGAAACGTCCGGGCTGCTCGAACAGCCGGCGGTACTCCTCGAGCGGCCGGAGCCGGACGAGATGGCGGTCACCATCGCGGTGCTCCTGCACCCACTCCGTGCCGAAACGCTCGCGATAGCCCGGCAGCGCACGGCGCGCGGACTCGTTGCGCGGCGGCCACCCCTCGTCCGGCGCGTTCACGTCCACCCAGCGCTCGCCCTCGGCGAGCATGTCATGCTCGGTGAGCGCGAGAAAGTCGTATCCATTCTCCCGGTACCAGGCGACGATCATTTCGGGATAATCGGTGCCGTCGCTCCATACGGAATGCGTGTGCAGGTTTCCCTTCCACTGAGCCATCGGTGACGCGCAGCCGGCAACGGCGGACAGCAGAAGGACGACGGCAACGAAGGGAGACCGCGGGTGCTGATGCATCATGTCATTCCACTGCCTCGAACGAGGGCAAATGTGCTGCAGGATCAGGCATCCGTGGCGCCGCGTCATTGGAGGCGGAGGTCAGCGATCACCGGAAGGTGATCCGACGCCCGCACCGCAGGTACGCGGATGTCCACGACGCCGAAGTGTCCGGACAGCAGAATATAGTCGATACGCTTCTCCGGTGCGTGCGCGGGGTAGGTCAGGCCACGCTCCTCGTCCGCGTTCCACGCGTCGCGCAGTCGCGCGCGCAGCGGCTGGAGCTCGGGGGCGGACGGCGGCGCGTTGAGATCCCCCATCAGCACGGTGGGTCCAGCCTCTGCCGTCATCAGGTCGAGCATCGCGCGGACCTGCTGCTGCCGCACGCGCGGGTCGGCGCGGTAATCCAGGTGCGTGTTGAACACGCGGACGCGCACGCCGTCGATCACGGTCACCGCCTCGAGGAAGCCGGGCAGCATAGTCGGCTCGGTTTCGTTCGTCTGCGTGGACAATCGCGGTATCACATGATTGGCGAACTCTACGATCGGCGTGCGACTGAGAATGGCGAGCCCGAATCTGCGCGCCGGGGGCAGCTGGTAGATCGGCCCGAAGCGCACGTACATGCCCAGCGCCTCGCCCAGCTCCGCGGCCTGATCCGCGAACCCGCTCCGCTCACTCCATTGAACGTCCACCTCCTGGAGTGCGACAATGTCCGGCGCCGCCGCCCGGATCACCGCGGCGACGGCATCCAGATCGCCGCTGCCGGCCGCGATGTTGTAGGTCATGGCACGCACCGGGTACGGCTCGCGCGCGGTCGCGCACGCGGCCGACGCCGCCGCGACAGCGGCCAGCACCAGCCGCGCGGCCCGCTGCCGCCGGTGTCCCGATCCTGCCCCAGGCATCACGAACCTCCGATGTTAGCCCGATCCGACCGCTGGCGACTGCCTCGGCGACAGCTTCACGGGGGCGCGACGAAGGTACGCGGTCCGCAGCGGACCGGCCACAGCGGACTTCCCGGCCGCACGCTATTATGTACCGCAGACCCGACGTCAGTCTGAACCCGGGAGGTCGTGTTGATAAACAGGTCACGAGGCATTCTCCTGATTGCTGTGATACTGCTGGCTGCCTGCGAAGGTACACCACCCGACACCGCACCGTCGGCCGACACGGACGCCGCGGAGCACCAGGACGCCGCAGGCTCGGGTGTCGGCACTGCGGACACGGCACATGGTGCCGATCATGCGGCCGACGCGGAAACCGGTCATGAAGAGATGGCGCTGCTGCCGATCATGCGACGCCTCGCGGAGGACATGGCGGCGATGCAGAACGCCCTGTGGCTGGAGGACTTCGCCATTGTGGAGCAGCATGCTTCCGCGATTGCCGATCACGCGCACATCTCGGCGGAGGAAGTCGCGCGCATCAGGACGGAGCTGGGTGCGGAGATGCCGCAGTTCGAGAGCTCTGATGCAGCCGTGCATGATGCCGCAGTGCAGATGCACGAGGCCGCGCGCGCGCGTGATACGGATGCGGTGCTGGACCGGCTCGCGGAAGTGCAGCGCGGCTGTGTCGCGTGCCACGAGCGGTTCCGCGAACGCCTGCGTACGACGCAGTAGGCGCGTCCATGAAGACGCCGGCGCTGCTGCGCATCGTATTCGGACGCGACGCGCTCACCGAAGATGACCGTGAGGCCGCGTACCACCTGCGCGTGACGTTCGTCGTCGCGCTCGCGCTGGTGGCGGGCGTGCTGCTCGGCTGGGCCTCCGAGGCGCTGCAGCCATGGCGCTGGCTGCCTTTCCTCATCGCCTACGTCGTCGGCGGCTGGCGCATTGCGCTGGACGGCTGGGCCGACCTCAAGCACGCGCGCCTGAACATCGACTTCCTCATGGGCGCCGCAGCGGTCGGTGCCGCGATCGTCGGTGCGCCGCTCGAGGGCGTCATCCTGATCTTCCTGTTCAGCCTGTCGAAGGCGCTCGAGGCGTACGCCATGGGCCGCACGCGGCATGCGATCGCGCTGCTCATGGACCTGCGGCCGGAGGAAGCGACGCTCGCGGACGAGGACGGCCGCGACATCGGCCGCATCGCCGTCGATGACCTCACGCCGGGCCAGCTGATCCTGGTCCGGCCGGGTGAGCGCCTGGCGGCCGACGGCCGCGTGCGCTCCGGTCGCACCGAGATCGATCAGTCCGCGATCACGGGCGAAGCGGTTCCCGTACGCAGGACCGTCGGCGATGATGTGTATGCCGCCACGATCAACCAGGGAGGCTCGCTGGTTGTCGAGGTGACGAAGCCGGCGGGCGAGACGATGCTGGCGAAGATCGTGCGCCTGGTCGAGGAAGCGCGCGAGGAGCGCGCGCCGGCGCAGCACTTCATCGACCGCTTCGCGCATCCCTACACGCTGGCGGTCGTCATCGGCACGATCCTGGCCGCGATCGTGCCGCCCCTGCTCTGGGGTGAGACATGGGGTGCTGCCTTCTACCGCGCCATGACACTGCTCGTCGTCGCGAGTCCCTGCGCACTCGTCATCTCCACACCCTCGGCGATCCTGTCGGGCATCGCGAACGGCGCGCGCCACGGCGTCCTCTTCAAGGGCGGGGCCTACCTCGACCTCGCCGGCACCATCGACACGATCGCGTTCGACAAGACCGGCACCCTGACCGTGGGCCGCCCGATCGTAGTGGACATCGTGAGCCATGCCGAGCTCGACAATCGCGTGCAGCCGTCGCCCGCCAACGGCGACGTGCTGCTGCGACTGGCGGCGGCCGTCGAGCAGACATCGGAACATCATCTCGCGCGTGCGGTCGCGGCCGAGGCGCATGCCCGCGGCATCACCGTGCCGCAGGTCCTGGACTTCCAGTCATTCCCCGGCAAGGGTGTGCACGGCGTCGTCGATGGACAGCAGGTGTGGGTCGGGAACGCCGGCATGGCGCAGCTCGAGAACGTACGCCTCGGTCCGCTCGTCCTGGGCTGGACCGCCGAGCAGACATCGCGCGGGCGCTCGGTCGTATATGTCGGAGTGCCAGGCGAGCTTCAGGGCGCCATGTCCTTCGGTGACGAGCTGAAGCCCGGCGTCGCGGCGAGTGTGCGGCATCTGAAGTACGAGGGCATACGCTGGATTACGGTGCTGTCCGGCGATCACCCCGACGCCGTGCGCGCGATCGCGGCCGAGATCGGCGCGGATGAGGTCAAGGCCGGGCTGCTCCCGCACGAGAAGGTGGACGTCGTGAAGCAGCTCGTCGCCAGCTCACGCGGCGTCGCCATGGTCGGCGACGGCGTCAACGATGCGCCCGCGATGGTCGCCGCGACGCTCGGCATCGCCATGGGCGCGATCGGCACCGATGTCGCCATCGAGACCGCGGACGTCGTGCTGATGAGCGACGACATCGACAAGATCGATTATGTGATCCACCTCGGGAAACGCGCGCGGCGCGTGGTACGGCAGAATGTCTACTTCAGCATCGGCTGGATGCTGTTCCTCGTCGTGCTGGCGCTGACGATCGGGATTCCGCTGCCGCTGGCCGTCGTCGGCCATGAAGGCAGCACTCTCCTCGTTGCGGGCAACGGGCTCAGACTCCTCGCCGGCAAGCCGCACGGACCCGGGCCGGAGGCGCTCTCGGCGGCCGCCTCCCCCGGGTTCACACCGGTGGAATCAGCAACACCGGGCACCGCGCACCCCGTGTGACGCCGGATGCGACACTGCCGATCAGGAACCTCTTCACCGGACCGTAACCGTGCGTGGCCACGATGATGAGATCGGCGCCCTCTTCCTCAGCCACGCGTACGATCTCCTCCGCCGGGTGATCGCCCCACCGTACCAGCTCCCGCACGATCACATCGGGCACGCCGGTCCGCACCCGTGCCGCCTCCACCTCCCGCTCGAGCTCCGGCCCGATGACCGCCGTATCGAACGCGATCTCCTTCACGTCATACACCCGCGGAATGACGTGCAGCACCGTGAGCTGGAGCCCGTCACCGCTGAACGCAGCACCCCACTGGAGCGCCACGTCCAGAGCCTTCGAGCCTGATTCGGACAGGTCCTGCGGCACGAGCAGCCGGCGCAGCGGCATCGACAGGCCAGCGCCGATGACGAGGCAGGGCACTTCCGCCGTTCGGATGACGCGGTCTGCCGTGCTGCCGAGGAAGGAGTCACCGGCGGGCCGGGCGCGATGCCGCCCGACGACAATGAGATCGGCGCGCACGGCCGCCGCCCGCTGCTCGATCGCATCGTGCGCCTTCTCCACGAGCACCTCGCGGCTCCCGACGGCCGGAGCCGTGGGCGGCAGTGCGCGACGGATCTGCTCGTCCAGCTCGCGCGCCGCATCGCGCACCCAGTCATCGAGTCCGGGCACCTGCGGATTGCGCGGCGTATACGCGGACAGCTCCATGTCGAACGCGTGCACGACGTGCAGATCCGCGCCCGTCAGCTCGGCCAGTGCGGCGGCCGCGCGCACGACGGCGTCGGTAGCCTCTGTCAGATCGCTCGCCGCCAGGATCGATCGAATGTGATTCACGACGGGTTCCTTTCCGTTTTGCCATCGAGCAGCGCGGACTCCGCGTGCACGGGTACGTGACAGCGCCAGCCGAGCGCGTCCTCGATGCGCGACTTCAGCGCAGCGGCCGCCTCCGGCTCACCATGTGTGACGAACGTCTGACGCGGCGCCGCCTCGAAGTTACCGAGCCAGTTCAGGATCTCCGTGTAGTCCGCGTGCGCCGACAGGTTGTCGAGAACATGTACATCCGCGTGGATCGGCACGTGCTTGCCGTGCATCTTGACCGTGCGTGCGCCGGCGACCATGAGCGCCCCGCGGGTGCCGACCGCCTGGTGCCCGACGAACAGGATCGTGTTGCGCGCGTCCGGCGCGAACGCCTTGAGATGGTGGAGCACCCGCCCGCCGGTGGCCATGCCGCTCGCGGAGATGATCACGCGGGGGAACCGCATGCGTCCGATCTCCTTCGATTCTTCCACTGACTCCGTTGCAATCGCGACATCGCATACCGCGTCGCATTCCACCGCGCTCAGGCCATGCTCCAGCGGGTGGCGACGGAAGATCTCGATCGCGGAGGCCGCCATCGGGCTGTCCACGTAGATCGGGATGTCGGGCATGCGCTGCTCCTGTTTCAGCCTGTAGAGCAGGTACAGCAGCGACTGCGTGCGGCCGACCGCGAACGCGGGGATCAGCACGACGCCGCCGCGGCTGCTCGTGCGCCGGATCACTTCCTCCAGCTGGTCGAGCGGATCGACGGGCTCGTGACGTCGATCGCCATACGTGGATTCGATGACCAGATGATCCGCCTGCCGCACGATGGCGGGAGGCGGCAGCAGCGGATCATGTGGCCGGCCCAGGTCGCCCGAGAACAGCACCGTCGTGTCACCCACCCGGAGCAGGATCATCGCCGCGCCGAGGATATGACCTGCCGGCAGGAACGTGGCGGATATGCCATCGCCGAGGTCCAGCTGGCGCTCGAAGGGCACCGTGCTCAGGTACGCGAGCGATTCCTGCGCGTCCTGGAGCGTGTAGAGCGGCAGCGCGGGATGATGCTTCGAGTAGCCGTGCCGGTTGGCGTACTCCGCCTCTTCCTCCTGGAGGTAGCCGCTGTCGGGCAGCAGGATCCCGCACAATGCACGCGTCGCAGGCGTGCAATGGATCTGACCGCGATAGCCGTCACGCACGAGCAGCGGGATGTATCCCGAATGGTCCAGGTGCGCGTGCGTGAGCAGCGCGGTGTCGATGTCCGCGGGTGCAATCGGAAAAGGCTCACGGTTGCGCAGCCGCAGCTCCTTGAGACCCTGAAACAGACCACAGTCCACCAGGATCCGCCGGCTCCCCGTGCTCACCAGGTACTTCGACCCCGTCACCGTCCCCGCCGCGCCCAGAAACCGGATCTGCAATTCGGATCTCCGCCTGAAGTCTCAGTGGACCGTTTCAGTCTGACGGTGCGCCTTCGCGAGCGCGATGCCCTGCCCGATGACGGCCGGCAGCAGTGCCAGCGGCAGCACGATCAGCCAGTCGCGGGCGGCGAGCGGCACTACGCCCAGGATGCGCGCCAGTGGAGCAAGGTACACGGCCAGGAACTGGAGTGCGACCGTGAGCAGGGCGGCGGCGAGCGCCCAGCGGTTGCTGACGATCCGGCGCCAGCCCAGCGCCGGTCCGCCGCCGCGCGCATTGACCAGGTGGAACGTCTGCGCGAGGGCGAGCGTCATGAACGCAATGGTGATCCCCGTCGGCAGGTCGGCGCCGGCACCGCGGAGCGCGATGACGAAGGCGGCGAGCGTGACCACCGTGATGAGCGCGCCGTAGAACGCGATCCTGCGGAGGAAGGCCGCAGACATGATGGCCTTCTGCGGATCGTAGGGTGGCCGCGTCATGACGCCGGGCTCTCCCGGCTCGGCGGCGAGGGACAGTGCCGGGAACGTGTCGGTGATGAGGTTCAGCCACAGGATCTGCAGGGGCAGCAGCGGCTGCGGCAGGCCGGTCACGCTCGCACCCAGGATGACGAACACTTCCGCCACGTTGCAGCTGAACAGGTAGAACACGAACTTGCGGATGTTGTCGAATATGACGCGGCCCTCTTCGACCGCGGCGCCCACGGTCTCGAAGCGATCGTCCTGGAGGACCACCGAGGCCGCTTCCTTCGCCACATCGGTTCCGCGCATCCCCATCGCGACACCGATGTTGGACTTCTTCAGTGCGGCCGCGTCGTTCACGCCATCGCCCAGCATCGCGACCACTTCGCCGCCCTGCTGGAACGCCTCGACGATACGCAGCTTGTCTTCGGGGCTCACACGGCTGATGGCGGAGACGTTGCGCAGCCGCTCCTGGTCGATATGACCGAGCTCGTGGCCCTCGAGTACCGTCCCCGCCGCGCGCAGGATGCCCAGCTCACGTGCGACAGCTTCGGCGGTCAGCCGCTGGTCGCCGGTGATCATCACCGTGCGGATACCGGCCGTGTGCAGCCGCTCGATCGTCGTCTTCACGCCCGCGGCCGGCGGATCGCTCATGCCCGCGAAGCCGACGAACGTCAGATCCTCGAGCGACTCGGCGGCGCTGTCGCGTGCGGGTCCGGTCGCGAGCGCGAGCACACGCAGGCCGCGCGCGGCCAGCGCCTGGTTCTGCTCGAGCACATGGTCGCGCATCCCGTCCGTCATCGCGACCACGCCGTCAGCCGTGAGCATGCGCGCACTCTGCCGGACCACGCGCGCAGGTGCGCCCTTCACGTAGCCGACATCGCCATGGAACGTCGCCATCATCATCCGCTCGCTCGAGAACGGGACGACACCCGTCTCCGGCCAGCGCTCACGCAGCTGCCCGGGATCGAGCCCGGCCTTGTGCGCGGCTACCAGCAGCGCCGCCTCCGTCGGATCGCCACGGATGTGCCAGCCCTCGATGTCGTGCACGAGTGATGCGCGATTGGTGAGCGCGCCGATGCGCAGCGCGAGGTGAATCGGTGAGTCCGCTGCGACCGTCACCGCAGCGCCACCCGCGGTAACGCCGCCCTCCGGGTCATAGCCTGTGCCGCTGAAGCGGAACTCCGTGCCGGCCGTCCACACCACCGTGACCGTCATCTCGCCCGCGGTGAGGGTACCCGTCTTGTCGGTGCAGACGATCGTGGCGGAGCCGAGCGCTTCGACGGCCGGGAGCCGGCGCACGAGCGCGTTGCGCCGCGCCATCCGCGCGACGCCCACGGCGAGTGCGATCGTCGAAACAGCGGGCAGGCCCTCCGGCACGGCGGCGATGGCGAGCGCGATGCCCGTCTCGACCATGCGGCCGAAGTCCTCGCCGTGCCACACGCCGACGCCCACGACAATGATGCCGACGGCGAGCGTGACCCAGACGAGCCGTCGGCCGAGCGCGTCGAGCCGTTCCTCCAGCGGCGTGCGCTCTTCGCGGATGCCGCCCATCAGCCCGCCGATGCGGCCGACCTCCGTGTGCATCCCGGTCGCCGTGACGACCGCCCGGCCGCTGCCGGCAACGACCGCAGTGGACATGTAGATCGCGGTCGTACGCTCGGCGAGCGGGGCATCGGCTGAGAGCGCCGCATCCGCACTCTTGTCCACGGGCAGCGACTCGCCCGTGAGTGGCGCCTCGTTCGTGCGCAGCTCTGCGGCCGTAATGAGCCGCGCATCTGCGGGCACGGCCTGGCCGGCCTCGACGATGATCACGTCGCCGGGGACCAGTGTGGTGGACTCGACTTCGTGCGGATGTCCGTCGCGCAACACCGTCGCTTTCGGCACCTCCAGCCGCAGCAGTGCGGCCATGGCGCCGCGCGCGCGGAACTCCGTCACGAAGCCGATCGTGGCGTTGATGACCAGAACACCGAGGATCGCGACTGCCTCGATCGGGTCGCCGATCAGCCAGGCCACTGCGGTGGCGACAACGAGAAGCAGCACGACGACGCTGCGAAACTGGTCGCCGAGGATGCGCCACGCGGACACCGGCTTGACGGTGCGGAGCGAGTTCGGCCCGTAATGCTCGAGCCTGCGCGCCGCGTCCTGCTGTGTGAGGCCGTCAGTCGTGGAATCGAGGGCGCGGAGAAGGTCGTTCGAGGCGGTGGCGTGCCAAGCGCCGGATGAAGCCGTGCCCGCCTGGTGTTTCATGGAGCGGGCGGGTCCTTCCATGCCGGAGGCCATGCGCTGATATACGGCTGTCCCCGCCGCTGACACAAGCAGGCCCTGTTTCGCGTAGGGATGACAGACATATCACCGGAACAGGAGGACGAATTGGGCAGACACGTAAGGATTCTGGGCTGGCTGCACGTCGCACTCGGCATCTTCGATCTGCTGCTCGGCATGGCCGCGTTCGGCATCATGTCCGGCATGGGGTTCGTCTCCGGCGATGCGCACGCGTTCGGAGTGATGTCGCTGATCGGTGGATTCGCCGGTGCGTTCATGCTCATGATGGCGATCCCGAACCTGCTCTGCGGGCTCGGCCTGCTGCGCAACTGGGGCGGCTGGGTCATCGTGCTCGCCGTAATCCTGGGGCTCATCAACCTGACGAACGTGCCGGTCGGCACGGCGATCGCCCTCTATACGTTCTGGATCGCCTGGAAGCTCTACGACACGCCGGACCCCGCCTGAACGGCGCCGTCGCGGTCTGAAGGCGGATGAAAACATGCGCCCGCGCAGCGATCGGCTGTGCGGGCGCATTGTTGTTCATGACCTGTATCGACCGGGCCGCATGGCGGGCGCCGGCCTGCGGCGGTGGATCAGACCGCCGACTGGTCCTCGGTCCTGTCACCGCGGTCCGCATGGACCCGCCACGTGTTCGTCTCCGGACCGCCGTGAGAGCGCCGGCCCGTAATCGGAGTGATCTCGAAGAAGTCGATGGTCGGGTCAGCGCTCATCCGCTCGAGGCTGCGGAGAATGCCGGCCGCTTCGATCTCCGACCCTGTGTTCGTTACGATGTCGGCGAGCAATGCCGACGGGTCGGCGCCCGCGACCGCTTTGCGCGGCAGGGTGAACGACTGCTTCATGTTTTCTCCTCTGGAGCGGGATCACACGGTGGGACCGCGTCGGGGACGCTTCCCGAATATAACGGTTCCATGCAAGATCCGCCGCACCGTGCCCCGCGGGCGTCATCGGCCGGCCCGCATTATACTGCGCCATGATCGTTCATCTCATAGACGGGACCTACGAGCTGTTCCGCCATTTCTACGGCCTGCGTCGCTTCAGCAAGGACGGCGATCCGCCGTATGGCGCGGTGCTCGGAGTGCTGCGGACCGTGCTCCAGATGGTGGAGCAGGGGGCGACGCACATCGGTGTCGCGACCGACCACGTCATCGAATCCTTCCGCAACGACCTCTGGGCGGACTACAAGACGGGCGCGGGCATCGAGCCCGCCCTGTTCGCGCAGTTCCATCCCCTGGAGGGAGCACTGGCCGCGATGGGCGTCGAGGTCTGGCCCATGGTGGAGCTCGAGGCCGATGACGGCCTCGCCTCCGCCGCTCACCTCGCCGAGGCTGACGCGCGCGTGCAGAAAGTCTGCATCTGGACGCCGGA
Organism: Longimicrobiales bacterium; assembly: GCA_035461085.1. GTDB lineage: Bacteria > Gemmatimonadota > Gemmatimonadetes > Longimicrobiales > RSA9 > SH-MAG3. The sequence continues at coordinate 24,722 of DATHVW010000235.1, forward strand.
CAAGGACCTGGCCCAGTGCGTCCGCGGCGATCGCGTCGTGCAGATGGACCGGCGCGGCAACAGGATCCGCGATGAGGCGGGCGTGATCGAGAAGTTCGGTGTCCCGCCGCGGCTCATACCCGACTACCTGGCGCTGGTCGGTGACGCCGCGGACGGCTATCCGGGGATCTCCGGCATCGGAGCGGTGACGGCGGCCCGGCTGCTGAACGCGCATGGCGGCATCGAGCATTTCCCGTCCGGCGTGCTCGGCGACAATCGCGACCTGGCGCTGCTGTTCCGCGACCTCGCGACACTGCGGACTGGCGCGCCGCTATTCCAGGATGTGGACGAGCTGCGCTGGTCGGGACCGACGGACGACTTCGAGGAATGGACGCTTCGCATGGGCGACGAGCGCCTGCTCGAGCGGTCCCGCAAGGCGGAAAAGCTGGCGGCATCGCGGGACGCGTCGTAGAATGCCTGATCCATGAAAAAGAAAAACCTCTGCGCGGCGGCTCTCGCGGGCCTGCTCGCCACGACCGCATGCAGCAGCGCGGCGGCGCGCACGGACACGCGCGCGATCGACCTGTCCCCCGCCCCGACCCTGCCGCACACCGCCGCCGACGTGCACTTCATGTCCGGCATGATCCCGCACCACGCGCAGGCAGTCCTCATTGCCGGCTGGGCAGCCACGCACGGCGCCCGCTCCGATGTGCGGATCCTCGCGGAACGCATCGTGGTCGGACAGCGCGACGAGATCGCGCTCATGCAGAGCTGGCTGCGCGAGCGCGGCGCGGCCGTTCCCGCGGCAGACGCGACGCACCTGCGGATGTCGATGAACGGCATGGAGCACGACATGATCATGCCCGGCATGCTGAACGAGGAGGAGCTGGCCGGGCTGCGGAACGCACGCGGCCAGGAGTTCGACCGCCTCTTCCTCACCTACATGATCCGCCATCACGAAGGCGCGATCACCATGGTCGATCAGCTGTTCGGATCCCCGGGCGCGGCCCAGGACGAAGTGGTGTTCCGATTCGCGTCCGATGTCTACGCGGATCAGACCACCGAGATCGATCGCATGCTGACCATGCTCGACGCGCTGCCTGCCGAAGGCAGCCGCTGACACGCCCTTTCGCCCGTTCCGCTGCGTCCCTCCAACGGAGTCCCACATGAAGACACTGCCGCATCACCACCACCGGCCGCTGCACTCGATGACGGTCCTGTTCGCCATCCTGGCGATCGGCCTGCTGTCGCTCTCGGCCTGCGCCACCACGTCCGCAGCCACCGGGTCCATGGCCGACATGTCCACGTCGCCGCCCGATCCGGATCCGCGCGTCGGCCTGCGTGCAGGACAGCTGGACGCGGCACAGGCCGCATGGAACATGCGCCTGGTGTCGAACACTCCGCCGTCCGCCGACTTCGTGGGCGTGACGAACTCGGACCTGGCGTTCAGCGGCAACCTGGTCTACCAGGGCAACTACAACGGCTATCAGGTGTGGGACATCACGAATCCCGAGAGGCCGTCACTCAAGACCGCCTATCTCTGCCCGGCATCGCAGAGCGATGTGTCGGTCTACAAGCACCTCCTGTTCGTGTCGGGCGAAGGCATGTCCGGACGCGTGGACTGCGGCACGCAGGGCGTGCAGGACTCCGTCAGCCACGACCGGCTGCGCGGCATCCGCATATTCGATGTCACGGACGTGATGAACCCGAAGTACGTAGCGAACGTGCAGACGTGCCGCGGCTCGCACACGCACACGATGGCCACCGACCCGCGCGACAGCGAGAACGTCTACATCTACGTGTCCGGCTCCTCACGCGTGCGGTCGCCGAGCGAGCTGCCCGGATGCTCCGGCCTGACGCCGGACGAGGATCCGAACTCGGCACTGTTCCGCATCGAGGTGATCCGCGTGCCACTGGCGGCGCCGGAGCGCGCGGCGATCGTCAGCTCACCCCGCATTTTCAATGACCTGGCCGCGCCGCCTCGGCGCGGGCAGCCGGCGGCGGCCGGAAACCCGCAGGGCAACCGTCCGGCGCGTCCGGACGCAGCAGCACGCCAGCGGACGGGCCCGACGCAGTGCCACGACATCACGACGTACCCGGAGATCGGTCTCGCGGGCGGCGCGTGCGGCGGCTACGGCCTGCTGCTCGACATCAGCGATGTCGCGAACCCGCGCCGTATCGATGCCGCCGCGGACTCCAACATGTCCTTCTGGCATTCCGCGACGTTCAGCAATGACGGCGACAAGATCCTGTTCACCGACGAGTGGGGCGGCGGGTCCGCACCTCGCTGCCGTGCCACGGACAAATACGAGTGGGGCGCGAACGCGCTGTTCACGCTCGAGAACCGCCGGATGAACTTCAAGAGCTACTACAAGATGCCGGCGGCGCAGACGGAGTTCGAGAACTGCGTCGCGCACAACGGCTCACTCATCCCGATCCCCGACCGCGAGGTCATGGTGCAGGGGTGGTACCAGGGCGGCATCTCCGTCTTCGACTGGACGGATGTCAATCACCCGCAGGAGATCGCCTACTTCGACCGCGGGCCGATGGACGCGACGAAACTGGTGAGCGCCGGCTCGTGGTCGGTGTACTGGTACAACGGCAACATCGTGAGCTCCGAGATCGCGCGCGGCCTGGACATCTTCGCGCTTACGCCCAGCGCGTTCATCTCGCAGAACGAGATCGATGCCGCGAAGACCGTCCGCTTCGAGTTCATGAACGCGCAGGAGCAGCAGAAGTTCGTATGGCCGCCGAGCTTCCCGCTCGCGAAGGCGTATCTGGACCAGCTCGAGCGCGGCAACGGCTTCGATGCCGATGCGATCGCGAACGCGCGCGCGGAGCTGGCCGCTGCCGAGCGCGCGTCGGGGCAGGAGCGGCGCAGCGCATTGACGCGGCTGGCGGCGCGCCTGACGGCCGACGCGGCAGGCGCGCGTGACGCCGCGAAGGTGAAGAAGCTGGCCACCGCGGTCGCGGAGCTCGCTACGGCAAACTGATCCGCAGACGGGACCGTACAACCTGAACGCACCGCAGGACCCCATGCCTGCGGTGCGTTCGTTCTTCCAACTGCTTACCATTACGCATGACCGGTCCAGTCGACAGCCCCGAACGAACAGCCCGCATCGCGCGCGAGCTCCGTCGGGTCAGGCGGACGAACCTGCGCTGGGGTGTGCGAACCCGCCGCATCTGGAGCGGCTTCGTTCGATGGTTCGATGCCCTGGGCCTCAGCGAAAATGCCATCCTGCTGGCGTTCGGCGTCGTGATCGGTGCGCTGACGGCGCTCGGTGTCGTGGTGTTCTACCGTGCGATCGACCTCGCATTCGCCGCGCTGTACCGCGCGCCGCAGCCATTCCTGGGCGAAACCGCCCGCTCCTTTTACCGGCCCATCATCACCGCCGGCGGTTTCGTGGCCGCCTGGTGGATCGTGCGCAGGATCGGCCGCGGCGTCGATGGCCTCAATGTCCCTGACGTTCAGCTGGCCGTGGCGCGTCGTGACGGCGTGATCCCGACGCGACCCGCGCTCGCCCGGACCGCCGCCAGTGCCGTCACGATCGGCAGCGGCGGCTCGGCCGGAAGCGAGGGACCCGTCGCGGTGCTCGGCTCCGCCATGGGATCCATGCTCGGCCAGATCTTCCGCTTCGGCCCGGACCGCGTCCGGATCCTCGTCGCCGCCGGGGCGGCCGCCGGTATCTCTGCCGCATTCAATGCCCCGCTCGCCGGCGCGTTCTTCGCCCTCGAGGAGATTCTGGGCTCGCTCGCGATCGGCGCGTTCCCGCCCGTCGTCGTGGCCAGCGTGGTCGCAGCCGTCGTCTCGCAGGCTTTCTTCGGCAATCACCCGGCGTTCCCGATCCCGACCGAATACGGTTTCGAGAATGTCATCGAGATCATTGCGTTCTATCCGCTCCTCGGCATACTCGCCGGCCTGGTCGGCGTCCTGTTCGTTCGCACGTACTTCGGCATCGGTGACATGGCGGGCCGTGCGCGCGTGCCCGCTGTGGTGCTGCCGACGCTGGGCGGGCTCGCCGTCGGCACCATCGTCGTGCTGTCCGGCGGCATCCTCGCCGGCAGCGGTCACCTCGCATTCCCGCTCCAGCTCTTCGGCCGCCTCGACTGGTACGTGCTCCTGCTCCTCGTCGGCGGCAAGATCCTCGCAACGTCCATTACCCTGAATACGGGCGGCTCCGGCGGCCTGTTCACGCCCGCGCTGTTCGTCGGCGCCGCGACCGGCGGCGGCGTCGGGGCCGGTCTCGCAAAGGCGTTTCCCGCTCTCGGGCTGCACCCGGAAGCGTACGCGCTCGTCGGGATGGGTGCACTCGTTGCGGCGGCGACCCATGCCCCGCTCACCGGTATCCTGCTCGTGTTCGAGATGACGAACGATTACGCGATCATGATGCCGCTCATGCTGAGCACGGTGATCGCCTACATCGTCGCGCGTCACTACGAACAGGACTCGCTGTACAGCGGATGGCTGCGCCGCCGGGGCGAGCGCATCGAGCATGGCCGCGACGAGCATGTCCTCGCCGCGATGACCATCAGCGACGCCATCGAGCGGCGGCCGCAGGTGATCGATGAAGGTGCATCGGTCGCGCAGCTGCTCGAGCATCTCGGCAACGGCACGCAGACGGAGTTCCCCGTCGTCGATGCGGCCCATCATCTGCGCGGCATGATCACGACGGCTGACCTGGCGCGCGTCGCCCGGCACCATTCCGATCTGGCCGAGCTGCTGGTCGCCGCGGACGTCGCAACACCGTCGCCGTCCATCGCCGAAGATGCGACTCTGCTGGATGCCATACGCACCATGGGACAGCGCGGGATTGCGACACTGCCCGTCGTGGACCCGGAGACCCGGCACCTCGCCGGCATCGTCCGGCACGTCGACCTCATCGCACTCTACGAGCGCCGGCTCGCAAGCACCCGTTGAGGCGTCGCGACAGCGGCGGCGCACGAGAATCAGTCATGCTCCGAAAGCTCAGCCTCACCATCCTCCTCATCGTCGTGGCGGGAGCGCTTGCATACCTGCTGACGACGCAGCGCACACGCACCGTCTTCGAGACCACCTCGGATTTCGGCCGGGTGCGCGTGACGGAACGCAGCGATGGCCTCCGCTCGCTCATCACGGGGGACGGCCGCGCGCGGCAGAGCGCCATCTACCCCGGCCGCCCACTGCACCTGGAGCTCGCATACTCGCGGGTCGGCATGGCGGGCCTCGCGCTCGTCCCGTCCGACGCGCGCATCCTGTTCGTCGGCCTGGGCGGTGGTGCGATGCCGATGTACGCGCGCCAGGTGATGCCGGACGCACACATCGATGTGGTCGAGATCGATCCGGTCATCATCGAAGTCGCGCAGCGCTGGTTCGGCTTCACACCCGATGGGAAAATGGTCGTGCACGCCGGTGACGGACGCGCATTCATCGAAAGAGCGCCGCCGCATACGTACGATCTGATCGTCCTCGATGCTTTCTCGGACGATGAGGTGCCGTATTCGCTCACGACGCGCGAGTTCCTGACCGCCGTACACGCCGCACTGTCACCGGACGGCATCGTCGTCAGCAACCTGTGGACGGCCGCGCCCGCGTATCCGGCCATGCTGGCGACCTACCGCGCCGTATTCGACGAGGTCCACCTGCTGCGCGTGCCGCGCCATGCGCAGCGGATTCTCGTCGCCGGTACCGGGTCACGCCCGCTGGACGCGAGCGTGCTGACGGACGCCGCGCGCACGTTCGCTGCCCGGGTCGGGACGGGCTTCGACCTGCCGCAGCTGGTGGAGCAGGGCTATGAGGCGGTGCCTCCCACGACTGCGCCGGTGCTGGAGGATGTCGGCACCGGCCGCCGGTGATGGCGCGCAGCCTGCAGCGCAGGAAGGTGTCGCCGTGCCCCACCATTCTTCCATGGAAGAACATCATGGCACTCCAGCTCACGTCCCCCGCATTCGAGCCCCACGCTGCCATACCGCGTGAGCACACCTGCGAGGGCCCCGACACGTCGCCGCCGCTCGCATGGACGGGTGTGCCGCAGGACGCCCGCAGCATGGCGCTCATCGTGGACGATCCGGATGCTCCCGACCCTGCCGCACCGAAGCGCACATACGTGCACTGGGTCCTGTACGACATCCCCGCCGAGGTAACGTCGCTCGAAGCGGGATCGGCGCGGCCGGACGGCGCGCGCGACGGCATCAACGACTGGAAGCGCACCGGCTACGGCGGCCCGTGTCCCCCGATCGGCCGGCACCGCTACTTCTTCAAGCTCTACGCGCTGGACACGACGCTCGGTGACCTGGGCGAGCCGACGAAGGCGGCGCTGGAGCGCGCGATGGACGGACACATCATAGCCCGCGCGGAGCTGGTCGGGACCTACGAGAAAGCGGCCGGCTGACCCGTCCACACCCGGATTCCGCGGCAGTGGCGCTGTCCGTGCATCGTGATGCCGGCATGGAGACGCCTCCGACCACCCGCCGCGACGCCGCGCTCTCGCCTAGAGTGCTGGACCGGCTTGCGCTCGATCTGCAGGAGCTGCGGCATGAGGTGCTCGAAGGGGAGGCGGCGCTCGCGGATGTACTGGACGCGGTGCATCCGGAGAACCGGCCGAGCGCACGCAATCTCGTGCACTACCTCTCGCTGCGACGCCACGACATTCGTGCACTGCAGCTCCGCCTGGCGCGGGTAGGTCTCTCATCGCTCGGCCGGCTGGAGCCCCACGTCCTGATCACTCTCGACCGTACCCTCGCCATGCTCGCGCTCGCGCGCGGCGGCGAGCCGCCGGAGTTCGAGCGACCGCCGATCTCGTTTGGCGAGGGCAATCGCATTCTCGCCGGCAACACGCGTCGTCTGCTCGGGGTGCGTCCGCGTCAGCGCGCCGTTCACATCGTCGTGACCCTGCCCACGGAGGCCGCGACGAATCCGCAGCTTGTGCACGATCTGCTCGTGGCTGGAATGACCTGCGCGCGCGTCAACTGCGCACACGACGATGCCGCGGCCTGGACTGCGATGGCGGAGAACGTTCGCGCCGCTGCCAACGCGCTCGGGCGCGAGTGCCGGCTCCTCGTGGATCTCGGCGGTCCCAAGCTGCGGACCGGTGCGGTCGCGGGCGACGCGGACCGGCTGGTGCTGACCGTGGACGACTGCTTCGAGCTGGTCGCGTCGGACGGCGTGCCCATGCGCGACACGGCCCGGCCGCGCATCGCGTGCTCTACGCCGGAGATCTTCCGGTACGTGCAGCCGGGGGAGCCGATCTGGTTCAATGACGGCCGTATCGGCGGTGTCATCGAGGAACGGATAGACGACGGCATCATCGTTCGCGTCACACACGCGAAGAAAGGCGGCAGCAAGCTGCGTCCCGAGCGCGGCATCAACCTGCCGGAGACCGATCTGACCTTACCGGCGCTCACGGAGAAGGACGTACGCGACCTGGCCACGGTCATCCCGTGGGCCGATGCCATCGAGCTGTCGTTCGTGCAGAGCACGGAGGATGTGGAGGCGCTGCATGCCGCGCTCAGCGAGCACGGCGCTGATCATATCGGTGTCATACTCAAGATCGAGAAGCGGCGCGCGTTCGCGGATCTGCCGCTCCTGCTGCTCGCCGCCATGCAGCGCCGCAGCTGCGCCGTCATGATCGCGCGCGGCGACCTGGCGGTCGAAGCGGGTTTCGAGCGCATGGTCGAGGTGCAGGAGGAGATTCTGTGGATCGCCGAAGCGGCGCACGTGCCGACGATCTGGGCCACGGAGGTGCTTGACGAGCTGGCGAAGGAAGGCACGCTGTCGCGCGCCGAAGTCACGGACGCTGCAATGGCGGCCCGCGCCGAAGCCGTCATGCTGAACAAGGGACCGTTCGTGATCGCCGCCATTGCCACGCTCGACAACATCATCGATCGCATGCAGGACCATCTGTCGAAGAAGCGGTCGCTGTTCCGCGCACTGAGTGTTACCCGGAGTCTGTGGAAGTAGCGTCGGCACCGAGCATGCGCAGCTGCTTCGGCGTCAGAGACCACAGCAGCAGCCCGCTCCGCAGCCCCGCGTGGCCGCGACCGTGTGCCCGCACATCCAGCATTACGGCCGCGCCCTTCTTGATGCGCACGACCGGTTCCGCCCGACCCGTCATGAGCAGGCCGACCACGCCGCCCAGCTGCATGTCGTGCCCCACGATCGCAACCGTTTCCTTCCGTCCTGCGTCCTGAATCCACTCCACCAGGTCGGAAGCGCGCTCGCCCGGCCGCAGCGCCTCCAGCTCCGTCAGGGCAGGGCCGCCGAACTCGGCCCGGAGGATCTCCGCCGTCTCGCGCGCCCGCACCAGCGGGCTCGTCGCCAGCACGTCGATGTTCGAGACCAGCCGGTGCAGCCCCGCCGCAGCCAGGCGCATCCGGTCCCGGCCGTCGGCCGTGAGCGGCCGCAGATCGTCGCTCACTCCTGTTTTCGCAAACTCCTTCACGCTCTCCGCGCGCGCGTGTCGTATCACCAGCAGCCGCATGTGCTCCACCCCCGTTTGCCGTTACAGACCCGGTCACCGCGAGGACCGCGCCGCGATTCCGGTGGCCCGCCCGGAAATATCCCCTTCAGAACCCGGGCGGCAGCCCCGTCCGCTGGCGGCCGAGCGCGCCCCGGCTGGCGGGCTGCCCTGATGGATGGAATTATGCAGTGAACGGCCGCGACACGGATGGCGCTGAAACTCGGGCGCCGCCGCCCGTGTATGGCCTTATGCGTGAAATCGGCGGCGTACGGCCGCATCACCCCGGAATCAGAGGTTCATGACACGATCAGAGCTGCGGCTCATTGCCGCCCTTCTTGCCCCCATCGTGCTGCCCGCGTGCTCCCAGGCCACGGCCGGCCCGGCGGCCACGGCGCCTGCGCCCACGGCTGCCGATGAGGAATTCGAGGCGATCTTCAACGCCCGCATGGACAGCGCGCGGACGCGCTATACGGACGCCGATGTACATTTCATGACGGGGATGATCCACCACCACGCGCAGGCCATCGAGGTCTCGCGCATGGTGCCCGGCCGCGGGGCCAGCCAGCCGGTGCAGACGCTGGCGGCGCGTATCATAAATGCGCAGCAGGACGAGATCGCCACGATGCAGCGTTGGCTGCGCAACCGTGGCCAGCCCGTGCCGGAGCTGCACATCACCGAGACCGGCGTGATGGTTCATGGCGCGGACCACGCCATGCACATGCCGGGCATGCTGACGCCCGAGCAGATCAGTCAGCTGGGCGCCGCGCGCGGCGCGGAGTTCGACCGGCTGTTCCTCACGTTCATGATTCAGCACCATCGCGGTGCCGTGACCATGGTACGCGAGCTGTTCGCCATGGATGGTGCCGGCCAGGACGAAGAGGTATTCAAGTTTGCCTCGGATGCACAGGTCGATCAGGCGACGGAAGTCGCGCGCATGGAGCTCATGCTGTCAGAGATGGGCTCCGGGGATCGTTCTCAGTAGCTGTGACGCACACTCGTACCCCCATCGCTCTAACCAGGAAACCCGCTATGAGTTCAGTATCAGAGTGCAGTTCCGGCGCCCGCCCGGGCGTCGCACGTTTATTCTCGCTGCCGCTCGCCGTGGCGCTGCTCGCCGCGGCCGCGTGCGCACCGGCTGTCACCACCACGACGGCCGTGCCGTCCGGCAGCGCCTCAGACAACCGCGCTGCTGACGCACCCATGCCCGATCCGCGCGTGGGTCTGCGTGCCGGGCTGACCAACGCGGAAGAGGCCGTGTGGAACCTGCGCGTGCTCTCGAAGACGCCGCCGCCGCCGGAGTTCATCGGCGTGACCAACTCGGACCTGGCGTTCTCGGGCAACTACGCGATCCAGGGCAACTACAACGGCTTCCAGGTCTGGGACATCTCCAACCCCAGTGCGCCGGTGTTCACGAAGGGGTTCGTGTGCCCCGCGTCGCAGAGCGACGTATCGGTATACCGCAACCTGCTGTTCGTGTCCGGCGAGGGCCTGGGCGGCCGACTGGACTGTGGCACGCAGGGCGTCCCGACCGCGGTCAGTGCCGACCGCCTGCGCGGCATCCGCATCTTCGACATCACGGACATCCGCAACCCGCGCTACGTCGCGAACGTCCAGACCTGCCGCGGCTCGCACACGCACACCGTGCTGAAGGATCCGGACGACGACCAGAACGTCTATATCTACGTTTCCGGCTCGGCGGGCGTACGGCCCGCAGAGGAGCTTCCGGGCTGCGTCGCCGCACCGCCGAGCGAGGATCCGAACTCCGCGCTGTTCCGGATCGAGGTGATCCGCGTCCCGCTGGCGAACCCGCAGATGGCGACGATCGTGAACTCGCCGCGCATTTTCGAGGGGCTCGTTGCACCGCCGCGCCACGGTCTGTCGCCGGCCGATGAGGCGGCGGCCGCCCGTGCACGCGAGGAGGCGGAGCGTGCCCGTGCCGCGGGCCGGTTCGTCGTCGAGATCCAGGGCTCGCTGCAGGTGGTGCCCGATCAGTTCGTGAATGAGCGTCTCGACAGCATCGTCAAGGCACGCGGCGGTACGGGTGCGCCGACGGCAGCGGACAGTGCCACGCTGAAAGCGAACCTCCAGGGCATGGTCGACCGCATGGTCGCGGCCCAGATGGGTCCCCCGCAGGGCGGCGGCGGCCCGCGTCCCGGCCCGACGCAGTGTCACGACATCACCGTGTACCCGGCGGTCGGCCTGGCCGGCGGCGCGTGTGAGGGATATGGCCTGCTGCTCGACATCAGCGATCCGGTCAATCCGAGACGCATCGATGCGGCAGCCGACTCCAACTTCTCCTACTGGCATTCGGCCACGTTCAACAACGCCGCTACGAAGGTGCTCTTCAGCGACGAGTGGGGCGGCGGCGGCCAGCCGAAGTGCCGTGCCCTCGATCCGCGCGAGTGGGGCGCCAACGCGATCTTCACGATCGAGAATCGCAGGCTGCAGTTCCGCAGCTACTACAAGCTGCCGGCCGTGCAGACGGAGTTCGAGAACTGCGTCGCGCACAACGGCTCGGTGATCCCGATCCCGGGCCGTGATGTGATGGTGCAGGCCTGGTACCAGGGCGGGATCTCCGTCTTCGACTGGACGGATGCGGAGAACCCGTACGAGATCGCATTCCACGACCGCGGCCCCAGCAGCGCAACGGAGATGGGACCGGGCGGCAGCTGGTCGGTCTACTGGTACAACGGCGCGCTCGTCAGCTCCGAGATCGCCCGCGGCCTCGATATCTTCGAGCTGGTGCCGAGTGCGCACCTCTCGCAGAACGAGATCGATGCGGCCAACACGGTCAGGCTCGAGTACCTGAACACGCAGGGTCAGCCGCAGTACGTCTGGCCGCCGTCGTTCGCGCTCGCACGCGCGTATGCCGATCAGCTCGAGCGCGGTAACGGGCTGTCGGACAGCCAGCTCGCATCCGTGCGCACGGCGCTCACGAACGCAGAGCGCGCTTCGGGCTCGGCGCGCAGCACGGCACTGACGTCGCTCGCAGGCACGATCGACGGCTATGCCGCCGGCTCGTCGGACGCCGCTCGGGTCCGGATGCTCGCCGGTGCCGTGAGGGATCTGGCTGGCGTCCGGTAATAACCGGCGCCGTATTGCTCGAAGGGTCGGCGGAGCTGCATGCTCCGCCGACCCTTCTGCATTTCGGCTGCTTATAGCCCGCGTCCGCCGTGTGTGGCTGGACGCGTCCCGATCACCGCTTGCGACGTGCCCGCGCACGACCCGCGACGGCCACCGCCCCTTCCACCCACTCGCGCAACTCATCGACGTCTTCGAGAATATCCGTCGGCAGCTCGTAATACTGCATCGTGCGCTCGTCGTCATAGGGCTGGAAGGGCCTGGATCCGATCCGCTCGAATGCCGGCCTGTTTCCGTCATCCACCTTGAGGTAGAGGGAGTCCCCGTCCATCAGGGCGAAGAACAGGCCACCGGAATAAATGCCCACGCCGCCGAACATGGATCGTGACGTGACGGGCACGACGCGTCCGAGCTGCTCGAGCACGAAGCTGCGGAATTCCGGCGATGTGCTCACGGCATGATCCGGTTGGCGTTCCCCAGGGAGTCTATTCGCCGGAAACGGGCACACTCCCGCCCGGCACGATGTCCGCTGAGCGGATCCGATCGTACAGCTCCAGCGTCTCCTCCTCCGGCTCGAGCTCGAGGCTCTGGAGCACGGCGAGCAGCCGGTCGTAATGACGCAGGGCGTGCGCGCGACGGCCCGCCCGCGTGAACGCCAGCAGCAGCCCGCGGTGCGCCGCCTCGTGCAGCGGCTCGCACGCAACGACACGCTCGTATACGTCGGCGGCGTCGGTGTCGTCACCGGCGGCTTCCAGCAGCTCGGCGAGTCGCAGGCCCGCGTTGCAGAACACGCGGCGCAGGCGATCCTGTACTTCGTCGCGCCACGCGCCCGCCGTCTCGCCCGCGAGGAAGTGATCGCGATAGAGATCCATGGCGCTCCGCAGCGCCGCTATCGCGGCGTCGCCGTCCAGCGCCAGAGCGGACTCGACCCGTTCCTGGAACCGGGCCACGTCGAAATCCACCGTGACGCCCGGCGCGATCATGTAGCGCTCGCCGTCCAGCACCACCCAGTCCGCGTGGCCGATCGTGCGACGCACGTGATGCATGGTGACGTGGAAGCTGTTGCGCACCTGTGCAGGCGATGCCTCCGGCCAGAGCGCAGCGCCGATCTCCGCGCGCGTGCGGCCGTGCGGCCGCAGCAGGAGGAAGGCGAGCAGCTCCTTCGGCTTGGCGTACGGCCAGGCGCCGACCGCGTTACCGCGCACGTCCACCTCGAACGGACCGAGCGCACGCACGCACAGGTCAGCCGCCGCCCGGCCTGTGGTCGCCGCTGCGGCCGTCTCCGGAAGCGGGAGCGCTGCATCCGCGGTGCGTGTCGATGGTAGAAGGTGCGACGTCGCCGACACGGCGGGCGGCGTTCCTGCAGAAACGACGGGCGGAACGCCCGGCACCGCAGTGGACGGGTTCGCGATGCGTGCCGCCACGGTGGAAACGGATTCAGCATCGACGCCCGTGGCCGCGGCGCCGAGCACCTCATCGAGAGCGTGTGCCGGCTGCACGCGCATTCCGTCCCCGACGGCGCGCTCGTACTCCTGGTCGCCGAGCATCTCCCGCAGCCGTCCGATCAGGCGGTCCATGACGACATCGTCGTGCTGGAACCGGCCCGCACCGATGTGACGGCGCATGGCGGTCGCGATGCCGATCTCCCGCGCGGCTGCCCGCGGATCGCGTGCCGATCGACAGTATGCGTGATAGTCGATGCCGCGCGCGATGAAGAGGAACGACGGATCGCGACGCAGTGCCTCGAGCGATTCGAGGACCATCGCTTCCATCTTTGAAGGGCCGGTACTCCCGACAAGGACGGTTGCGTACGTCTGCAGGGCAACGGCCAGCTCGCGATCCTGGCCGAAGCTGCGCGCGATTCGCACGGCCTCTTCCATCATATCGATCGCACGATCCCGGTTCCCCGCGCCGAACTCCGCCATCCCGCCCAGCAGCAGGGCCAGCCGCAGACCGTATTCGTCACCGTTCGCGCGCAGCCATTGTTCCGCACGCTCCGTGTATTCGCGGGCGATAGGTGACAGCGAGCTCGACCACGTCATGCCGATGTAGTTCAGCGCGTAGGCTTCCAGCCGTGCATCGCCGACTGTCGCGGCGAGCGCGGCCGCTTCCTCGAGGTACGGCCGTGCGACCTCAGTCTGGGCGCGCAGCGCTGCCAGCGCACCGATGGCGAACAACAGCGCAGCCCGCTCGCGTGTCGGCTCCTGTGCAGCCGGCAGCTCGAGTGCGCCGGTGAGCCACTGGTGCGCTTCCACCCAGTAGCGCGTGCTGAACCAGAACCACCACAGCATGCCGACCAGGCACACGTGTTGCCGCGGATCGTGTTCGCGCGTCCACGACAGCACCTCCCGGATATTGTCGAGCTCGGGCTCCAGCTGCGCGAACGCGCTGCGCCGCGCGCGCGTCGTGAACGACGGCTCGACATCGGCAACGCGTGCACTGATCACGGCAGCGAGCCGCCCGCGCACACGCTCCGTCTCGCCCGCCTCCTCCAGCCGCTGCTCCGCATACTGTCGCATCGTTTCGAGCAGATGGTAGCGCGCGGAACCATCCTGTTCGCGCACCACGATCATCGAGCGATCCGCCAGCACCGCGATCAGGTCGAGCACAGCGTGCGGCGCGATGCCATCGCCGGACGCCACCTCCTCGACCATGTCGAGCGTGAAGCCGCCGCGGAACACGGCCAGGCGGCGCAGCACCACGCGTGCCTCCTCGCGCAGCAGGTCGTGACTCCAGTCGAGCGCCGCACGCAGCGTGCGATGGCGCGGCAGCGCGGTCCGCGCACCGGACGTGAGCAGTGAGAACGCGTCGCTCAGCCGGTCGCGGATCTGCTCCGGCGACAGGTGCCGCACGCGCGCGGCGGCGAGCTCGATCGCGAGAGGGATACCGTCCAGCCGCGTGCAGATGTCAGCGATGATGCGTGCATTCGCGGGGGACAGCGTGAAGGACGGAAGCACGTCCCGGGCGCGGTCCACGAAGAGTCGCACGGCATCGGCTGAGGCGAGTGCTTCCAGTCCGTCGTCCGGCGACGGCAGTGCGAGCGGCGGTACCAGCCACGCGCGCTCGCCCGCGACGCCGAGCGCCTCGCGACTGGTCGCAATGATGCGCAGGCGCGGACATGCGCGCAGGAGCGTGTCCGCGAGCGCGGCGCAGGTATCGACCAGATGCTCGCAGTTGTCGAGCACGAGCGTCATCGACCTGTCACCGACCGTCGCAACGATGGAGTCCGCCGACGCAGCACCACCCTCCGTCGGTGAGCCGAGCGCGCGCTGCACGGCACCCGGAACGAGGCGCTCCTCCATGAGCGGCGCGAGCTCGACCCACGTGACGTCGTCACCGGCCGTCCCGGGAATCTGCGTCACGAGCTGGAGTGCGAGTCGCGATTTGCCGCTGCCGCCTGCGCCCGTCAGCGTGAGCAGACGCGCCGAATCCGCAAGCTGCCGCAGAGCCGCGAGCTCGCGCTCGCGGCCGATGAAGTGCGTCAGCTCGACGGGCAGCGTACCGTGCCCTGCCACGGATCCGGTTTTCTTCATGAACGGCTGCAGGATGGAGGAGACCGCTCCTGCAATCTGACGACGCGGCCGGCCCGAATCAACGGGATGGTGCAATCGTTTCCAGCAAGTGGAACGCATCGCCGGATCCGTCGATCAGCCGCGCCGCAAGCCACGCCAGGTCAGGGGCGAGGACGACTGCCGGGCGATCCAGCCCCAGGCCGTCGATCACGCCGAAGATCCAGTCGGCGGCCGCTCGGCCATCATCATCCTGCGCCATCCAACCCGGCCATCGACGCGCAGCGTCCGGCGTTCCTGCCGCGCGGCCTGCCGCGACCGGCGGTGTCGTATCGCGCATCGGCGGCACGGGCGCGATCACCCGGCCGCCGTCCGCGTAATGGCGCATCAGCCGCAGCCGTTCGGCTGCGTCACCGGTGAGCACCACGACGACGCGGTCGCCGCGGCCGCAGCGCAGGTAGTGCGTCTCCTGCGCACCGACCTGCACCACGGCCTCGATGATGCCACCGTCGGTCACTGCCGCATCCGGAACAGGTAGTCCTGCTCGGCCGCGGTACCGACGGCCGCACGCATGGTCGCGTGTCCAGCATTGTAGGCCGGCAGCAGCGTGTATGTGTAGCCCGGCGTGGTGGTGGACTGCATGGAATAGCCGGTCGCGCCGCCCACCAGGATCGTGTAGGTCCCGGAATCGACCACCGGGCGCTGGATCACCACCTGATTCACGCCATTCACCACCGCCCAGCCATGCAGGACCATGACCCGCTCGTACGCGCCGTCCCCTGTCAGCGTCAGTGTGCCTTCAATGGCCCACAGCTGCACGTCACGCACGGTGCCGTTCGGGTCGGTCCACTGCTCCGTGCCGACCGTCGGCGCCATGTGCCACTGGCCATCCCACCAGTCGTATGTGAGATCGAACACCTGCGGCCCCTGCGCGGATGCGAACACCGTGACGAGCGCCGTCGCGTGCAGGCTGTCGCCCACGCTCGCGCGCACCTCCGTCGTGCCCTTGCTCAACCCGCGCACATTCCCGTTCTGGTCCACGACGGCGATCGAAGGATCCTCCACCGTCCACGTCACCTGCGGGTCCTCGATCCGGCCATCCCGACCCATTGCAACCAGGTGCTGGCTGAAGTCCAGGACCTGGTTCACCCAGATGCCGCGCTGATGGGGATAGAAGCTCAGATAGAGGACCACCTGTGGCGGCGGCGGCAGGGTCGTCACCTGTACCGTGATCTCCCCGCTTATGCCATCGATGGTCGCGCGGATCACCGCCTCACCGGGCACCTTTGCGAGCAGGCTGGCGAACTGCGACACGCCGATCGGCGTGATGCTCGCAATCGGGTCCGCCGAGCTCGTCCACGTCACGGGCCGCCCGCTGATGATCGCGCCGTTCGCATCCTTCGCGATCGCCTGGAGCGGTGTCTCGTGATTGACCGGCAGTGAGAAGCTCGACGGCGAAATCTCGACCGTCGCCACCTGCGCCGGCGGCGGTGCCGTCGTCACGACCTGTACCTCCGCCTCGCCCGTGATGCCATCGATCGTTGCACGCACGGTCGCGTTCCCGTAGAGCTGCGCACTCACGGTGGCCCAGCCGGAGACCGCCGCCGGTGTCACCAGCACACCCTGACCCTCGACCGTCCACGTCACGGCCCGGCCGGTGATGATCTCGCCGCCCGCCGTGCGCGCCACCGCCTCGAGCGAAGCGTCCTGACCCGCTTCGAGGACCAGTGTAGCCGGCAGCACGGTCACCGTCGCCACCTGCGCTGCGGCCTGCACCGTGATATTCACGAAACCGGTGCGACCGCCGGCCTCGGCCTCGATCCGGGCGACGCCCGGTGCCCTTGCCGTGACGACCGCGCTGCCGCCGTTGACCACGACCGTGGCGATGTCCGGTCTCAGGTTCCGCCACACCACCTGCTCGACCACCACATCACCGTCCGCCGTCATCGGAACGGCCGTGATCGTCGTCGAATCACCCACCACCAGGACCTGGTCCGCAGGCCCCACCTCCACCTGAGCCACCCGCACTGTGCTCGTCGGGTCATCCTCACAGGCCGTCAGCATTGCGATCGACAGGACCGCCGCCGCCCGCCTCATCCATCTATTCATGTCCGCCCCCTCGTTGTGGTGTTCTGTGCCCCGCGAAAAATCTGGGGAGGGGGTATTAGCGGCGTATTAAACGGAGGCAGGGCGTGGCGGAATCGTGAGGCGGCGGGCCGCGCGCGATCGCATTTACGCGCGCGACGGATTGGTGAGCAGCGGCCGCGCGCGGTCGCGTTTACGCGCGCGGCGGGGGTCGATCGCCGGTCAGCGGATCTTCCGCCCCGGCATGTCCTGTCCGTTCTGGTGCAGGACGAGCCCGCTGACGGTGCCGTCGGGAGCGAGCTGGAACGAGACCTGGGCGTCCACTTCGCGGATGAAGAACCTGGTCTCCGAGGATGCCCACAGGCGAATGACGGGCTGGCCGGTGGCCTGGGCGCGGAGCGTGCCGTCAACGAGCGTGACCTCGATGCTGAACTGCGGCGCCAGCTCATACGTGCCGACATAGCGCGCCAGCACCTCCGGCGGCACGTCCACCGCCTTCCGGGGCGGCGGCGCGAGCGGCAGCGCGGGATTCAGCAGGTGGAACGCGATGTCGTCCGCTCCCGTGCCACCGGTGTTCGCCATCAGCACGATGCCGCGGCCGGTGGCGGGGACCAGGCCGGCGAACGTCCGGAATCCGCCCGTTCCGCCATTGTGCCAGACGATGGTGTCCGCTGTCGTCGTCATGCGATGCCAGCCGAGGCCGACCATCATGTTCTGTCCGGCCGGGGCGCGCGGCGCCAGCGACAGGTCCATCGATTCGCGGAGCGGCCCGGTGCCGCGGAGCGCTGCCTCGACGAACGTGAGCATGTCGTCCATGCTCGAGCGCAGCGAGCCCGCGCCGGCGAGCACCTGCTGGTCCCACCAGGGCACGGTGTCGCCGCTCGCGCTGTGACCGGCGACTGCCCGCTCCAGCATCCAGGGGGTCAGCGTGCTCCCGGTGTGCTCCATACCGAGCGGCTCCAGAATACGCTCTCTCACCAGATCGTCGTAGGACATCCCCGCCCGCAACGTGAGCACGTGGCCAAGCAGCCCCACGCCCACGTTCGAGTACTCGTACAGCGCGCCGGGATCGCGCGGCAGTGTGTAACCGCTCAGGAACTCGTACAGCTGCTCCGCCGTGTAATCGACGTAGGGATTGAGCGGATCGGACGGGCGGAAGTTCGCCGGCATGCGCGGCAGGCCGGACGTCTGAGTGGAGAGGTGCCCGAGCGTGATCTCCGTGCCGTTACGCGCAGGCGTTGTCACTTCCGCTGGCAGATACTTCGCGACCGGATCGTCGAGCGTCACTTCGCCGCGCCGCACCATGTCCGCCAGGAGGATCCCGGTGAACACCTTGGTGATCGAGCCGATCTCGAAGACGCTCTCACGGCTGAGCGAGCGGCCCGGTCCGGCAGTCCCGGACACGAGGAAGCGCGTGCGGCCATCAGGCTCGATCAGGCCGACGGCAATGCCCGCGACGGTGCCCTGCGCGACGCGCGCGTCGATGAGCGCCTGGACGACGGAGTCGGACGGGAACGTGGACTGCGCAGGCGCGGAGGCTGTCAGCACGAAGAACGGCACGAATGCCAGAAACCCGGCGGCGGCACGATGTCGGATCATTGAGGGCCAGCTTTCGGATGAGGAAATCCCGTCTCTCACGATAACATGCGTGCCCGTGGCCGCCAGTTCCGCCTTTGCGGCCTCGGGCAGCGCCCACGGATCCTACCCCCGCGCTCGCCGCCGGCGCGCCCGCGCGGATCAAGCGCGCTCCTGTGCGGCGGCATCATGAGACCGTCGTCGGCCCGGAGCCGATTTTCCATCGCGCGTCGGGAGACTCCCCACGCCTGCGTGGTGGATTGCCTGTTTTTTCCGGCGGAATGGTCAAAGTCGCCCCTTTCCTGCTGGTATTACCGGACCGCACGGGTGCATATTGATTGTGCCCTCACATACCTTCGCGGACGCCCCGTCCGACCCTGTCGAGGTGCCCGCCACTCTCCGGAGGGGTCATGGCCACTGGCCGCGAACCCGACGTCGACCCCATGGTGGCCGCACGGCTCACCGCCAGTCGGTCGCTCCTGCGCGTGCTGCTGGGCGCCTGCGCGGCAGTCCTGCTGCTGTTCGGTGTCTATGAAGTGCTGCTCGCGACGTGGCTCAGTGACGCGGACGCGAGTCTGCGGAACCTCCTCCACGATGTCCGGGCCGGCGCGATCGCGCTCATCGTGGCGGGTGTGGCCGGCTGGGTGATACTGCGTGACGGCCCACCCCTCCTGGTGGCCGGGCCGCTCCCGCTGGAGGGTACGGCGGGCGGCCGCGTCGACCCCGAGCAGAAGCGGCTGCACTACGCGCGCTGGTTCATATTGATGCGCTGGATCGCCATTGTCGTGGCCATCCTCGCGGTCGTCGGCGCGGTGGACATCGCGGAGCTGCTCCCCGCCCGCGTGAGCCCCTCGCTGATGGGGCTGATCGCCTGCCTGACGATTCTGAACCTCGGCTACAGCCTCTACCTCCGCACGGAGGGAGTCGCAACGGTCGGGTTCCTGATGGTACAGGTCTACGTCGATCTGCTCTTCCTCATCGTCATGCTCCACTATTCCGGGGGCATCGAGAATCCGCTGTCGCCCCTTCTGCTGCTGCATGTGATCATTGCGGGCATCGTGCTCAGCCGGATGCACGCCTACGTGGTGGCCACCGTCGCGAGCGTTCTGTTCGGCCTGCTCGCGTGGGGTGAGTGCACGGGCGTGCTACCGCATTACCTGCTGTCGCTTTTCCCGCACGAGCACGTCAACGGGATCGTGCGTCACGCCGCGCACGACCCGCTGTACGCCGCGAGCCGCGTCACGCTGCAGACGCTGATCCTGTTCCTCGTGGCCTATTTCACGACCACGCTCGTGGACCGGATCCGCGCGGACGAACACCAGCTCGAAGAGCTGGCGGACCGTGCACTGGCACAGGCGCAGACACTGGAGCGTGCGCTGGACACGACGGATACGGCGCTCTGCCTGTGCGATCGCGAACTGCGTGCATACTGGTCGAACGCGCGCTGGACGGAGTGGGTCGCGCACACCCCCGAACTGAGCTGTACCATGCGTTCCTGCGGGTCACCCGCAACGTCCACATTGCAGGATGGAATGGTCCGCAGCGACGAAGTCAGCAGCAGCGGGCAGGCAGGAGCAGGCCCCGGCGGCGGGACCCGTGTATTTCATGTGACGACGGCGCCCGTCCGTGACCGGGCCGGCCAGATCAGCCAGGTGGTGACGCTCGCGCGCGATGTCACCGAGCAGCATGCGGCGCAGGCGCGGGCTCTGCGCGCGGAGCGGCTCGCGGCGGTGGGCGAGCTGGCCGGTCAGGTGGCGCACGAGGTGAACAATCCGATCGCGATAATAAGCGCGAAGGCCCGCCTGCTGCTTGCGGCCCAGCCCGGCACACTGCCGCCGAAGGCCGTGCAGGAGCTGACGAAGATCGCGGACCTGACGGATCGTGTTGCGCGCATTGCGCAGGGACTGCTCTCGTACTGTCGCCCGGCGCCTGGCACGCGCATGCCGATCGACCCCGTTCTGCCCCTGCGACGCGCCCTCGCGTACGTAGATGCACGCGTGGCCGCGGCCGCCGTGCAGGTCCGCGACGAGCTCCCGCCACGTCTGCCCCACGTGAACGCGAATGCAGCAGAGCTGGAGCAGGTCTTTCTCAACATACTGCTGAACGCGCTCGATGCGATGCCGGATGGCGGCCGGCTGCAGATGCGGGCGGACATGGACACCGCAGCCGATGGCACGTCCGCCATTGCCGTGCACATCGCGGACACGGGCACGGGCGTTCCGCCCGAGCTGCACGCGCGCGTCTTCGAGCCGTTCCTCACCACCAAGGGGAAAAAGGGGTCGGGGCTCGGCCTCTCGATCTGCCAGGGTCTGGTGCGGAGTCATGGCGGCGAGATCGATCTGGCGAGCGAACCTGGACGCGGCACCTGCGTGACCATCCGGCTACCGGCGCTGGACGGTGCCCTCGCGGTCGCTGCTTCCACGTCTCACGCCGGGGAGATGCGGGTCGATGCCTGAGCTGCGAGTGCTGGTCGTCGACGACGAGCCGGGGATGCTCGAAGTGTGTCAGGACATTCTGGCGGAGCTACCCCGTACGCGCGTCGTGACGGAGCACGATGCCGGCCGCGCGGCCGGCCTGGTCGCAGCCGAGAGCTGGGATCTGCTGATCACCGACCTGTGCATGCCCGACATCGACGGCCTGTGCCTGCTGAAGACAGCACGTGAGCACGACGCCGACCTGCCCGTTCTGCTGCTCACGGCCTATCCCACGGTCGAGACGGCGGTCGAGAGCATGAAGCTCGGCGCGGCCGATTATCTCACGAAACCCTTCCTGCCCGCCGACCTGCTGCTCACCGCACGCCGGCTGCTCGAGGCGCGGCGGCTGCGTGAAGAGAACCGTCTGCTCCATCGCCAGGTTGACCGCGGCTACGCGTTCGGCCAGATGATCGGCCACAGTCGCGCGATGCACGCTGTGTTCGACACGATCGAACAGGTGGCTGCGACGGCTGTCGATGTCGTCATCAGCGGCGAGACGGGCACGGGCAAGGAGCTCGTCGCCCGCTCCATCCACCAGCGCAGCCCACGCGCTCAGGCGCGCTTCGTCCCCGTCGACTGCGGCGCCATCCCCGAAGACCTGCTCGAGAGCGAGCTGTTCGGCCACGAGCGCGGCGCGTTCACGGGCGCACACACGAAGAGCCTCGGCCTTCTGGAGTTCGCACACGGCGGGACGTTCTTCATGGACGAGGTCGCGCAGCTCTCGCTCAGACTGCAGGCCAAACTGCTGCGCGCACTGCAGGAACGGCGTATTCGCCGCGTCGGCGGCCGTCACGAGATCGACGTCGACGTGCGCGTCCTCGCGGCGACATCGGTCGATCTGCAGACGGAAGTCAATGCGCAGCGCTTTCGCATGGATCTCTTCTACCGCATCAACGTCGCGCAGATCAACCTGCCGCCCCTGCGCGAGCGCGCGGAGGATGTGCCCCTCCTCGCAGCCCACTTCGCTGCGCGCTACGCCAGTGAGATGGGCCGTGAAGGCGTGGAGCTCGACACCGCCGCCGTCGAGGTGCTGTGCGGTTACCGCTGGCCCGGCAATGTCCGCGAGCTGCAGAACGTCATCAAGCGCGCACTCGCCATGAGCCGCTCCGACACCATCTCCGTCGATGACCTGCCGGAGAGCGTCGTCGCCAATGCCGTGAATCACACCGGCAGCGAGAAGCCCGGCTTCTTCGATCTGCGCGATCAGCACACGGCCATCTTCGAGCGCGAGTACCTCCAGCGCCTGCTCACGAGCTGTCATGGCAACATCTCGCATGCTGCCACCGAGGCGCGCCTGCCGCGCGGCACGTTCTACCGGCTGCTCAACCGCCACGGCCTTGATCCGTCGGGGTATCGCTGATCCGACCGCTGCGTCTCCTCGCGTGGCCCCTCCTTACGGCAGTACCTCGACCACTCCGCCGTTCCTCAATCGGCCCGGATCCTGTTGCCGATGTGTTCCATCCGTGTGACTCCCGGGGATGATGGTGTCACGCAGATGGAACACTTCCAATTGACGCTGCTGCCCTGAGAACACGAGGCCGGCGACACGGATCATGGTCCGCCCGGGCCGGCTGCACTGTCTCGCCGGCGTGACAGCCGGCCGGGACACACCGCCGGCTCCGTCGCTCGTCCGCCGCCGTAACATCCGCCCCAGCTGCAACTTGCAGCATATGCCAGAGTGCGCCTGTGATGCGATGAAACACGGCACCGCCGTTGCCTTTGA
>DATHVW010000236.1:0-1892 GCA_035461085.1 Longimicrobiales bacterium
CAGGGTCCTGGCGCCCATTTTGCGCATGACCGCAGCGCGATGAATTTTCACGGTGATCTCGCTGATTCCGAGGTCGCCCGCCACCTGCTTGTTCATCTTCCCCGCCGTGACCAGTAGCATTACCTGCTGCTCGCGGGCCGAAAGTGTCCCAAACCGCTCCCGCAACTTCGAAATATCGGCGTCGACGGCGCGCCGCTGCTGGTCGCGTTCAATGGCTGCCAACACGGCATCGAGCATGTCCTGATCTTTGAATGGCTTCGGGAGAAAGTCCACTGCACCGTGCTTCATAGCGCGAACTGACATAGGGATGTCGCCATATCCGGTCATCATCACCACCGGCAGCCGGACACCCGTCTGCGTCAGCTGCAGCTGAAAATCCAGGCCGTTCATGTCAGGCAAGCGGATATCGACGACGAGGCAGCCTGGAGCATCCGAAACGGCCGTGGCGAGGAAATCCCGTGCGGTTGCGTATGTCCGCGTTTCGATCCCCATCGAATGGAGCAGGCCCTGCAACGCCTCTCGCATCGACGGGTCGTCGTCGACCACGTGCACGATGGCTTTCTGGTCCGACTGAAGCGGCATCGCACGGCCCCCCATTGGATAGCACGACCCACCCTGCGCGTGCATCAAACGAAATCGTGACGCGATTCATTCCTTGGTATAGCGCTGCGCGCCCGCCTTCCGCTCTCGCGCCGAGCTTCGGACCGGACGCCGATGCCTGCAAGCCAAGCTTCGGCCGGCTGAACCTCAATAAACATTGACAGTTCGGTTCGATGCTCTCGCACCGAGGCTTCGCGTCGTCATGCGCCGCAGAACTGCGAGGGCGTGATCCGACTCATACGATGATATGAGCACTCCTTCCGAATGGTTGAATGGCCCTCGCACCGCAGAAGCGTGAGGATCGCAAAGCAAGTTACCTGAAGAGGGCGAAATGGCCGGAACTAGCCCGGGCCTTTCCCACGGCTCCGCGATCTCCGGCGCGGATCATCGTCGACCCGTCGTCCCTGGCCCGCTCAGCGAGGGGGAATCCGCACTACCCAGAAAGAACCGAACTCAGGAGCCTCGCCATGGATAACATGCCCGAACCCAACCGGCGCACCGTCCTCGCCGCTACTGCAGCTGCCGCCGCCTTCGGCCTTGCCTCGGCAGTCCCGGGTGCCGCCACACCCGCGCAGTCAGGCGCGACGGAAGGGGACAACGCGATCCGCGCCTTCCGCATCGACGTTCCGGAAGAGGTACTTGTCGATCTCCGCCGGCGCATTGCTGCCACGCGGTGGCCAGAGCGGGAGACGGTCACCAATCAGTCACAGGGCGTGCAGCTGGCGACGATGCAGTCGCTCGCCCGCTACTGGGCGACGGACTACGAGTGGCGGAAGATCGAGGCGAAGCTGAATGCGCTGCCGCAGTTCGTGACAGAGATCGACGGGCTCGACATTCATTTCATTCACGTTCGGTCGAACCATCAAAATGCGTTGCCGCTCATCGTCACGCACGGATGGCCCGGCTCGGTCATCGAGCAGCTGAAGATCGTCGATCCGCTCACCAATCCCACGGCCCATGGCGGCAGCGCATCGGACGCGTTCCACCTGGTGATTCCGTCGTTGCCGGGCTACGGCTGTTCAGGCAAGCCGACCACGACCGGCTGGGATCCCATCCGAATCGCTCGTGCGTGGATCACGCTGATGAAGCGCCTTGGATACACGCAGTTTGTGGCGCAAGGCGGCGATTGGGGGAATGCCGTCACGGAGCAGATGGCTCTGCAGGTACCTCCAGAATTGCTCGGCGTCCACACCAACATGCCGGCCACTGTACCAACCGACATTGAGAAGGCACTCCAGTTTGGCGACCCGCCGCCGGTCAACCTCTCCGCCGACGAGAGGCGCGCGTGGGAT
>DATHVW010000237.1:0-17236 GCA_035461085.1 Longimicrobiales bacterium
AGATCGATCACCAGGAAGAACAGCGCGAGGACGGCCGCGCCGATGGCGCCGGCAATGGCGCCGCGTGCGAGAGTGGAGCGTGGTCCCTGCATGACAGCCTCCAGACGCGGCGCGCGAACGCCGTGCGGTTGAGGATCATGACGGACGGGCCGCGGCGGCACGGCCGGGAAGGGAAATGCCGGCTCTAGGCGATGAGCCGGTCGATCACCATCGTCAGCAGCAGCAGGGGGAGATACGCGACGGAGCCGAGGAACAGCCGCATCGCGCGACGGTCATCGCGCCGGAGCGCCATGGCGGTACCCAGCGCGAGGAACGGCACCCCGAGGAGTATCGCGGATGCGAGATACAGGCCACCAGTCAGGCCCAGCAACGTGGGCAGCACGCTGGAAACCAGGAGCAGTGCGCCGAAGAACACGATCTGCCGCCCCGTACGGACACCGGTGGGATCGAGCGTCGTGAGCATGCGGAATCCGCCGCGCCGGTAGTCCTCGCGATAGATCCATGCGAGGGCATAGAAGTGCGGCATCTGCCAGAGGAACAGGATGGCGAAGAGCGCGAAGCCCGGCGCCGTCATGCCCCCGCCGCCGGCACTCCAGCCCGCGAGGATCGGGAGCGCGCCCGGCACGGCGCCGACCAGCGTCGCCGTCCAGGAGCGGCGCTTGAGCGGCGTATAGATGAAGACGTAGCTCACCACGGTCAGCGCGACGAGCGCGGCCGTCACCGAGTCCACGAACAGCTGGAGCTGGAGCAGTCCAAGCAGCACCAGCAGGCTCGAGAACAGCAGTGCCGAGCGGGGGCTCATGCGGCTGGAGGGCACGGGCCGGCCGGCCGTCCGCCGCATCAGCGCGTCCGCCTCCCACTCCACGTACTCGTTCAGGCCGCACGCGACGGTGGCGGCGAGGCCGATGCCGATGAGGGCGTTCAGCAGCAGGACGAAATCGAGCGGATGCCCGGTCGCGGAGGCGAGGAAGAAGCCGGCGCCCGCCGTGATCATCACCATCCGGACGATGCCCGGCTTCGTCAGCTCGATGTACGCCGAAATGCGTTGCGAGAGAGTGAGCGTCTGCCCGGCACCTGCCGGCGCAGCCGCTTCCACACTGGCCAAATTACCTCCGTATGTTCGACACTGTCCGGGCAATATAGCAGATTCGAGGCGGGGATTCACCTTCGGGACGGCCGGGCCGCCGTCTCGCTCAGTCGTTCTCCGGGTGAGACAATTACTCGGGCGGGGTGCCGCCCGCGACCTCGGAGGCCGCCCCGTACGTCGATCCCTCCAGCTCGTCAGCGGTCGCGCGCCGCAGCTGCACCGCGCAGAACTTGAACTCGGGGATCTTGCCGAACGGGTCCAGCTTCGGGTTCGTCAGCAGGTTGGCGGCGGCTTCGACATAGGCGAAGGGCATGAAGACGGAACCACGGGCCATGCCCGAGTCCCGGCGGGCCAAGGCGACGAGCTCGCCGCGGCGCGTGCGGAGACCGATCGCCCCGCCCGCCTCGATGCCCAGCTCCTCCAGGTCGGCGGGATGGATGCTCACGGTCGGTACCGGCTCGATGGCATCGAGCACGCCCGCCCGCCGCGTCATGGCCCCGGTATGCCAGTGCTCGAGCACACGGCCCGTGATCAGGACGTACGGATAGTCGCCATCCGGCAGCTCATCGGCCGGGATGAAATCCGCCGGTACGATCCGGGCGCGGCCGTCGGCCGTCGGGAAGCGCTCCGTGAAGATCACTTCGTCGCCCGGGTCGCCCTCGTTGACACACGGGTAGGTGACGCCGTGCTCGCGCTCGAGGCGCTCCCAGGTGATGCCGGCACAGCTGGGAACCGCTTTGCGGATCTCCTCCCAGACATCCGCCGGCCCGTCGTAGGTCCACCGGAGGCCGAGCCGGCGAGCGAGCTGCTGGATGAGATCCAGGTCCTGCCGCACCTCGCCGGGCGGATCCAGCGCCTTGCGGCCGAGCTGGACGCGACGGTCCGTGTTCGTGAACGTGCCGGTCTTCTCCGGGAACGCCGATGCAGGCAGGATCACGTCGGCGAACGATGCGGTTTCGGTCAGGAACAGATCCTGGACCACGAGCCAGTCGAGCAGCGCGAGCGCCTGCCGAGCGTGCTGCACATCGGGGTCCGACATCGCGGGGTTCTCGCCCATGATGTACATCCCGCGGATCTCGCGTCGCTTGCACGCGTTCATGATCTCGACGACGGTCAGGCCCTTCCGTTTGTCGAGGTTCGGCGCGTGCCACAGCTCCGCGAAGAAGTCGTGCACGGCGGGGTCCTCGACCGAACGGTAATCCGGATAGAACATCGGGATGAGGCCCATGTCCGACGCGCCCTGCACGTTGTTCTGCCCGCGCAGCGGATGCAGTCCGGTGCCGCGGCGGCCGATCTGGCCGGTGAGGAGTGCGAGCGCGATCAGGCAGCGGGCGTTGTCGGTGCCATGCACGTGCTGCGAGATGCCCATCCCCCAGAAGATCATCGACGCGCGCGATGTCGCATACATCCGCGCCGCTGCGCGGATCTCCTCCGCGGGTATGCCGCACATGTGCTGCATCGCTTCGGGGCTGTACGGCCGGAGCGTGCGCACCAGGTCGTCGAAGCCGGTCGTGCGTGCATCGATGAACGCGCGATCGATCAGGTCCTCTTCGACGATCGTGTGCAGCATCGCGTTCAGCAGCGCCACGTCCGTGTCGGGCTTGAACTGGAGGAAGTGAGTGGCGAGGCGTGACAGCTCCGTACGCCGCGGATCCATCAGGATCAGCTTCGCGCCGCGCTCGATCGCGTTCTTCATGAACGTCGCCGCGACCGGATGGTTCACAGTCGGGTTGGCGCCGATGACGATGAAGCACTCCGCGTGCTTCACATCGTCCACCTGATTCGATACGGCGCCGGAGCTGAGACCTTCCATCAGTGCGGCCACGGACGACGCGTGGCAGAGCCGCGTGCAGTGATCGACGTTGTTCGTGCCGAATCCGGCGCGCACCAGCTTCTGGAACAGGTACGCTTCCTCGTTGCTGCCCTTGGCGGAGCCGAAGCCGGCGAGCGCCCAGGGTCCGAGCGAGTCGCGGATGCGGCGCAGGCCGTTGCCGGCCAGGTCGAGCGCCTCCTCCCACGACGCCTCGCGGAACGCCTCGAGCGGGTTGGATGGATCGACGAGCGCATTCGGATCCTTCGGCACGCCCTCGCGCCGCACGAGCGGCCGCAGCAGCCGCTGTGGGTGATGCACGTAATCGAATCCGAAGCGCCCCTTCACGCACAGCCGCTCGTGGTTCGACGGCCCGTCGCGGCCGCTCACGCGCAGGATCCGGTTGTCGGCCACGTGGTACGTCGTCTGACAGCCGACGCCGCAATACGGACACAGTGATGCGACGTCGCTATCTGCTTTCGCATAGCCCGCGGCCGGCACGCGCGAGCCGTTCAGCTGCACGAGCGGGATGAAACGCGTCGGTGCGTGCCCGGCGGGCGTCGTCGTGTCGGTTGCGGCAGCACCGTGAGCGGCGCCCGCGCTGTCCGCGGCGTCAATCGCGCCGGCGCCGACCGCGGTGTCTGCGTACGCGGCGCCCATGATGGCATCACCGTAGCCGCCGCCGCGCACCATGGGCCCGTGGCTGGCCGCCGGTTTCGGCGGCTCGCGATCGGGTGTGCGGGCCATCATCGCGCCCGCCACGATCGCGGGCAGTGACGGCAGCAGGGCGCCCGTGGGGCAGGCCTGCACGCACTCGCCGCAGCCGACGCATGTGCTTTCGCCCATCGGATCGTCGAGATCGAACACGATCTTCGCGTCAGCACCGCGGTTCGCGTAGCCGATGACGTCGTTGACCTGGACCTCGCGGCACGCGCGCACGCACCGCGTGCACTGGATGCACGCATCGAGGCGGACCTCGATGCCGGCGTGAGAGAAGTCCGGGGCCGGCTGCGCACGCGACGGGAAACGCGCGGTCCCGACACCCAGGACCTTCGCCCAGTGTGCGAGCTCCGAGTCCGGGTCGTGCGGATGTGCCGGCATGTCGGCGAGCAGCAGCTCGACGACCATGCGCTGGGACTTCAACGCGCGTTCGCTCGTCGCGCGTACATCCATCCCGGCGGTGGGGCGACGGCAGCAGGATGGAGCGAGCACGCGCTCGCCATCGACCTCGACGACGCACGCGCGGCAGTTGCCGTCGGGCCGCATCCCCTCCGTGTAGCAGAGGCGCGGAATCTCGACGTTGTGCCGCGCGGCCGCCTGGAGGATCGTCTCGCCGGGGAACGCTTCGATCTCTATGCCATCGAGCGTGAACACGATGTTGTCGCCGTCGTACTCACCGGCGCGTGACCAGCCGAGACGACGCTCGAGGCGATGTATCGCGGTTTCGGCGCCCTGCGGTCCGAGCGGATTGGCGCTCTGGTCCGGCGTTTCGAGGTCGGCGAGGGGCGCGCTGGTCGAGAGGCCGTCGATTCCGCTCATGGCCGGCGCATGCTGTTCAGGTCGATGCGGTCGGACAGCTCCTGCGCGAAGAAGCGCTGAACACTCCGCAGCGGATTCGGCGCGGCCTGCCCGAGTCCGCAGATGGACGCATCGTTCATGACATCGGCGAGGTCGTTGAGGAGCGGGAGCTGCCAGGTCTTCTCGCGCATCAGCACATCCGCCTTTGCGGTCCCGACGCGGCACGGTGTGCACTTGCCGCAGGACTCATGCGCGAAGAAGTGCATGAGGTTCTGCGCGACGTCGCGGGCACTGTCCTGCTCGGAGAAGATGACGACGGCCGCGGAGCCGATGAAGCAGCCGTACTCATCGAGCGAGCGAAAATCGAGCGGGACATCACCGAGGGATGCCGGGAGGATGCCGCCGGACGCGCCACCGGGCAGGTAGCCGTAGAACGTGTGTCCGTCGAGCATGCCGCCCGCGTAGTCGATGAGCTCGCGGGCCGTGATGCCGTTCGGTGCGAGGTAGACGCCCGGCGACTTCACGCGACCACTGATCGAGAAGAAGCGCGCGCCCGGGTGATCCGCCCTGCCGAGAGCGTTCCATTCGCCCGGTCCGTCCTCGATGACCGTGCGGATCCAGTATGCGGTCTCGACGTTCTGCACCAGCGTCGGCCGGCCGAACACACCGGCCTGCGCGGGGAACGGCGGTCGCAGCCGGGGCTCGCCGCGCTTGCCCTCGATCGACTCGATCAGCGACGACTCCTCGCCGCAGATGTAGGCGCCGGCGCCGCGCCGCAGATGCATGCGCGGCAGCTCGCACGGCGGCTCGGCGTAGAGCGCCTGGATCTCACGTTGCAGAATGGCACGGCAGGCGGCGTATTCATCGCGCAGGTAGATGAAGATGTCATCCGCATCGACGGCCCAGGCGGCGATGAGTGCGCCCTCGAGCATGCGATGCGGATCCGTCTCCATGCAGTGCCGGTCCTTGAACGTGCCCGGCTCTCCCTCATCCGCGTTGATGGCAACCACGCGCGGGCCGGGCTCGGCGCGCACGAAATTCCACTTCTGGGATGTCGGGAATCCCGCACCGCCCAGGCCGCGCAATCCCGCCGTGCCGACAGCTGCAATGACATCGTCCACCTGGCGCAGGCCGGACCGGCAGGTCAGCAGCGTCTCATAGCCGCCATTGGCGCGATACGCCGCGTAGCCGATGTAGTCGGGGACCGGTGCAGCGGTGCTGCCGCCGTTCACTGCATCGCGCACGGCCGCCGGCGTCGCGTGGTCGATCGGGTTCTGCCCGACGACGGCGACCGGGGCGCGGTCGCAGCGGCCGACGCACGGCGCAGCGATGACGCGGACCGTATCGCCGGCCGCAGAGCGGAGCGTCTGGAGCAGGCGGTCGGCGCCGGCGAGGTGACAGGAGATCGACTCGCAGACGCGCACGGTGATCTGCGGGGGCGCGGCCGCGCCGTCACGGACGACGTCGAAGTGGTGGTAGAAGGTAGCGACCTCGTAGACTTCCGCAGGCGCGAGCGACATCTCGCGTGCGAGGGCGGTCAGGTGCTCCGTGGAGAGGCAGCCGAACGCGTCCTGGATGAGGTGCAGGTGCTCGATCAGGAGGTCGGGGCGGCGGGGCGCATCGCCGAGCAGCCCGCGCACCTCGGCGAGCGCACGCTCATCGACCTCGCGCCCCTTGGGCGCGGGCCGCAGGGAGACTCCGCCGACATTCCCGCGTCGTTTGCGTGGAGGCATACGAGCAAGGTCGGAGAGGCGGGGTTGACGCGCAAGAGCCGGCGGGACCAGCGGTACGGCGCGCTCGTCGCACGGATGCTGCAGCAGGGGAGTCGGACGGTTGGCTACGGAACTCCGGAGGCGGTGAATGAAGAGGTGGGCGGGAGCGCTGGTCGCGGTGCTCATGACGAGCGCGTGCGGCGATACCACGGGCCCCGAGCTGCGGCTGGATGCGACGGTGCGGGTGCTGCACGCGGCGCCGGAAACGCCGCGGCTGGACGTGGTCGTGGAGGGCGAGTCGAAGACGGTGCTGGAATATGCCGAAGTCTCGGAGGCGATCCAGCTGGAGAGCGGCGAGCGACGGGTACAGCTCGTCGTGGAGGGCGAAACCGAGGCGCTCATCGATCTGGACACGGTGTTCGACCCGGGAACGCACTACACGGTGCTCGCGGCGGGTCGCGCGGGCGAGATCCTCCCGATCGTGCTGGTGGATGACACGGTGGCGGCCGACACCGGTCAGACGCGCATCCGGCTGGTGCACGCCGCTCCGACCGCGGGGCTCGTCGATATCTACGTCACGGAGCCAGGCTCGCCGCTTTCCGGGGAGACACCGGCCCTGGCGTCGGTGGCGTTCGGTGAGGCTTCCGATTATATGGTACTCGAGTCGCGGACCTACCAGGTCCGGGTGACCACGGCCGGCGGCAGTGTGCTGGTGATCGATCTGCCGCTGCTCGTGCTGTCATCGAGACGCGTGCTGACGATCGTCATGATGGACACGATGGGGAGCGGTCCGCCGCACGGGCTGATCGCGCTGAGCGACGACAGACGCTGAGCCACACACACACGGAGGCTGGACCATGAAGGCATGGCGCTGCTCACTGGCGCTCGCACTCGCGGCGTGCGCTGCACCCGTGCAGCCGCCACCGACGCCCGTGCCGGTCGAGCCGGCAGTCACGGTGGAGGCGAAGCGTCCGCGCCATGCAGTGCGTCCGGTGCGACTGACGGACGCGTTCGAGCGCGCGGTCGAGCGCGGTACGCGCACGCTCGACGGTCGCCCGGGCCCCGCGTACTGGCAGCAGCGTGTAGAGTACCGCATCGAGGCCGAGCTGGACCCCGCGACCGCGACGGTGCGGGGCGCGCAGGTGGCCATGTA
The DNA here is from genome assembly GCA_035461085.1 of Longimicrobiales bacterium. Lineage (GTDB taxonomy): Bacteria > Gemmatimonadota > Gemmatimonadetes > Longimicrobiales > RSA9 > SH-MAG3. The sequence goes on from DATHVW010000237.1 coordinate 7,281, forward strand.
CAGGAACAACTCGCCCGATACGCTCCGTAGCATCCTGGTGCATCTGTACCAGAACGCGTTCAGCGAAGGCGTGCAGCGCGTGCGCCGCGTGCCGATCACCGGTGGTGCGACCGTTCACCATGTTGCGGTGAACAACGTCGAGCTGGCGGCGGACCGGGCGCCGGCCGGCGCGGGGCGCTACCGCATCGATGGGACGCTGATGTGGATCGACCTGGCGCGGCCGCTTCTCCCCGGCGGCAGCCTGGAGCTGGAAGTCGGCTGGGACTTCGTGGTGCCGCCGCCGGGCGCACCGCGAACCGGTCACTCGGACAACGAGGCATTCGTTGTCGCACAGTGGTATCCGCAGATCGCGGTCTACGATGACCTGCGCGGCTGGCACGACCGACCCTACTGGACCAATGGCGAGTTCTACCTCGAGTACGCCGATTTCGAGGTGCTGCTGACGGTGCCGGAGGGCTGGCTCGTGAGCGCGACCGGTGAGCTCGACAATCCGCAGGAGGTGCTGACCGACGAGGTGCGGCAGCGGCTGGCGCGGGCACTGGCACAGGACCGGATCGTCAACGTGGTCACGCTCGAGGACCTGGAGCAGGAGCGAGCGACGATACGCGAGCCGGGCGGCCAGCTCACATGGCGGTTCCGCGCGCGCGATGTGCGCGACTTCGCGTTCGCAACGTCCAACCGCTACCTCTGGGATGCGACGCGGGTCACGTGGTCGGGTGCGGACTCCGCGGAGCCGGTGCTCGTCAACGCGCTGTACCGGCCGGATGCCGGTGCTGCCTGGACGGACGCCGCGGAGTACATGCGGCACACCACGGCATTCCACGCGGAGCGCTGGGGTCCGTACATCTACCCGCACATCTCGGCCGCGGAGGGTCCGATCGGCGGGATGGAGTATCCGATGCTCGTGTTCATCGGCGGCTCGCGCACGCCGCAGTCGCTGTATTCGGTGCTCAGCCATGAGATCGCGCACGAGTGGTGGCCCATGATGGTCGGCTCCAACGAGTCACTGTATGCGTGGCAGGATGAGGGGCTGGCCAGCTATGTCGAGGACCTCTCGCTCCAGGACTACTTCGAGGGCGAGACGCCCGCACTGGCGACGCAGGGTGCGTATCTGCGGATCGCCGGCAGCGATGCGGAGCGGCCGATCATGACCGAGCCGGACCTGTTCGGTATCGGACCGCAATACGGCATCGCGGCGTACTCGAAGCCGGCCACGATGCTGCGCGCGCTGACCGGCGTGATCGGCCAGGACGCGGTGCACCGCGGATTGCGCGAGTACACCACGCGCTGGCTGCTGCGCCACCCGGCACCGTTCGATTTCTTCCACGTGATGGAGGATGTGCACGGCGCGGACCTCGACTGGTTCTGGTCGCCGTGGTTCTTCGATACGGCCGCGCTGGACCAGGCGATCTCGGACGTATCGTTTGCGACAGCAACGAGCGGTGAGCGCGTCACGATCACGGTTGAGGACCTGGGTGATGCGCCGATGCCGGTGCTGCTGACGCTGACGCTCGCCGATGGCAGCACGCGCGAGGAGCGGCTGCCGGTCGAGCCGTGGCTCGAAGGTGCTCAGACGCAGACGCTCACGGTCGATGTGCCGTCCGCGATCATGCGTGTAGAGATCGATCCGGAGCGTTATCTTCCGGACGTGGAGCGCGCGGACAACGTGTGGACGCGGCAGTAGGCTCGCCGTGCGTGCTGCGGCGGGCGTGCGTGCATCAATCGAAATGAAGGTGGAGCGGCGACGTTGCGGCGGCTGATTCTCCTGGGAATGCTCACCGTGCTGTGCAGTGCATGCTCGATTCCGCGCTGGCCCGTGGATGGTGTAATGACGTCACCGTACGGCCTGCGGCTGCGCGGCTGGAGCCCCGACATGCACGAGGGCGTGGACGTTGCTGCGCCGCAGGGCACGCGGGTCAACGCAATGAAGTCCGGGCGCGTGGAGCACGCCGGCACGTGGGGCGGCTATGGCCTGAGCGTGCTGATCGCGCACGGCTCGAACGTACGGACGCTGTACGCTCACCTGTCGCGCATCGACGTGCGCGAAGGTGAGCGGGTGGAAGGCGGCCAGCAGATCGGGGCGGTCGGCCAGACGGGCAACGCTACGGGGCCGCATCTGCATTTCGAGGTATGGCGCTGGGGGAAGGCGGAGGATCCGGTCCCGCTGCTGGGCGGTTTTCCTTCGAATTGAGCCGGGCGGGTCCTGCGCAGAATTTGAGGCGGTGAGGATTGCGGCTGCGTCTCGCTGGCCTCATACACTGGTTAAATTGACCTGGCATGCCTCCTACTCCACCGGCACCGAGGACACATGTCGGAGCGCTCTCGTACTGTTTCCTGGCAGGACCCTCTAGCGCTGGCAGATGCCGGGCGCGCCTTATCCGGGGCGGATTATCTGCAGAAGCTGATTCGTGGCGAGCTGCCACCCCCGCCCATTGCGGTGTTGCTCAATTTCCGACTTGATGAAATCGCAGAAGGCCGCGCCGTTTTCGTCTGTGATCCTGCGGAGTACCACTACAATCCGATCGGCCTCGTTCACGGCGGACTTGCTGCGACACTCCTGGACTCGGCGATGGGGTGCGCCGTGCATTCAACACTTCCGGCAGGCGTTGGCTATACCACGCTGGAAATCAAGGTGAACTACCTGCGTCCTCTGTTGCCAGACCGCGGCCGTGTGACATGCGAAGGCACGCTGATCCACCGTGGAAGTCGAACGGCAACCGCAGACGGCCGACTCACTGACGCGGATGGACGCCTGTACGCGCACGCAACGACGACGTGCCTCCTGTTGGAAGGATGATAGGGAGCTCCCCGGTGCATAGCGCACCACTGATCCGCATTGCCCATGTGGCAGACGCTCCTGACCTCAGCGCTTTTGCCGCACGATGCTTCAGGGAGACGTTCCGCCTTCAGAACGATCCGGCTGACCTGGAGAGCTACATCGCCGGGGCGTTCGATCCGGACCGGCAGGTGGCGGAGATCAACGAGCCGTCCAGCGTTGTCCTGCTTGCTGAAATACCTGACTCAGCGGGCGGCCTGCGCCTGGCCGGTTATGCACACATCGTCCAGGGCCCGGCGCCGCCGGAGGTGGTCGGGGCCGTTCCCATCGAGCTGAGACGGCTGTACGTCGGGAGCGAGTGGCAGGGCAGGGGTGTCGCTCATTCATTGATGGAGGCCGTACTGGCGACTGCGCGGACAAGAAGTGCTCAGACCCTGTGGTTGGGTGTATGGGAGCATAACCCGCGAGCGATTGCCTTTTACCGGAAGTATGGCTTCGAACGGGTAGGCGAGCAGACGTTCCTCCTGGGCAGTGACCTGCAACGCGACTGGCTGATGGCGCTGGGGTTGAGCGCATGAGGCGGAGTTCCATTACATCGGATATATCGACCCTGGGTGTGGCGGAGCACCGAGCCAGAACAAGCGCAGCGCTCGCCAGGCAGCGTCGATCGATAATTATCCTGACTCGAGATGAATCGATGGCAAGACGAATTCGAAATGTCGTGATGTTCGTGGCCGCCGTTCTTGCAGTGGGACTGTTGATGATCGGCGTGATCGCTCTCATGGATGGGGACGCGAGCGGCTGGCGCGCAGTTATCGGATCGATCCTCGCGTTCACCCTTGCACTGTCCGTCGGACTGCGGGCGCGGAGTGCTCGAAGCGGTTGGCTGCCTGGCTGAAAGCTCCATCCGGCGGCGTTCACGTCCAGCGGGTCTGAGCATGGCATTCACTCGAACATCATGCCTGCTGATCGCCACGGCGATCGCGTCCGGCTGCGGGACCGAACAGAACGGCAGCGCGGCCGATTCTGCGTCGGACGCCCAGGCAGCCGTCACGCAGCATTGTTATCGAGTGACTATCCAGGGCGGGGCTGCGCAGGCAGCCCGTCGCCTCGACATGCCGCGCCTCTTCCAGCTCCTGCCGGAGCCGGCTCCTGACGCGGAGTACAACATGGTAGCTTTGCCGTCGGAACCACCGGGGGTCTATTCCCGAGACGCCGCGGTATGGCGGGTAATCGCTGATTCCCTTGAAATTCAGTATTGGGGTGTGCGCAACAGTGCCTCACTCCGCCTCGTCCGCGATGACGACGAGTATGCGGGTGTCCTCCTCACCTTCGGTGGACGTTCACGCTCACAGGTCACATGGGACGTCCGTGCGAAGCCGGCGATCTGTCTCGAACCCATGAACGCCGACAGCGAAGCTGCCCGCCGATTCATGGGCATGCCTGCAAGCCGGCAGACGTAGGTCGTGGGGCTACCCCCGCAGCCGCTCTTCCAGCGCCAGATTCGTCCCGCGCAGCACCGGCCGACGATTGATCCAGCGGTGGTCGCGGAAGTCCTCGAGCTCCCTGCGTGCGCGCTCGGGCGACCATGCCAGCAGCTCCATCATGATGTGTGATGCGGGCGCAGCGCAGTCGGCGCCGTCGCAGCCGCCCGCGCCGATGTGCACGTGACGGAACAGATCCTCGAGAGTGCGGCAGCCTTCGATCTCCACTGCATAGCGGATCTCGGCGGCGGTCACGGCTTCGGAGCGGCACACGGGCGCGAGGTCATCGACGGACGCGTTCGCGAAAATGTCGCTGACACGACTGCCGACACGTCGCCAGATGCGCTCGAGCGATGCGGCGGGCAGCGGGATGGTACGGGCGAGCGCGGCGAAGTCGGGCGGGTCCTCGGCGCCGGGCAGCGCGGCCTGACCGGTGGTGCACGGGACGGGCGGGCGGCCGAGCTGCTCGATCGCCCGATCCACGACCTCCTCGGCCTGGATGCGGTACGACGCGAGCTTTCCGCCGACGAGCGACAGCAGGCCGGCGATGCCATCGCGCTCCGCGTGATCGACGATCTCGTGGCGGCGCGACAGGTCGTCTGCATCGACGCCCCATTCGAACACGGTGTTGCGCACTCCCGCCCACGCCCGGAGCGGCCGCCATTGCTTCGCCTGCGGGATGGCACGTGCGGCGGCCTCGATGACATAGTCGATCTCGTCACGCGTGATGCTGAGGTCCACGAGCGCGGGATCGCCGTAATAGTCGATGTCGTTCGTGCCGACGATGGTCTCGGCGCCGTGCGGCACGAGGAACATGGTGCGGCCGTCCACGCCTTCGAGGATCATCCCGTAGTTGCCGATCCGTCGCTCGAACGTTACGTGGATGCCCTTGCCGGGCCGCAGCTGAACGCTCGTCCCGGCGAGCTGTGCCACTGCGGGTACCCACGGTCCGGCGGCGTTGATGACCATGCGCGACTCGACATCGCGTTGCTGTCCGGTGATGCGATCACGCACGCGCACGCCGCGCACATCGCGGTCGCTGCGGAGGATGGTCGTGACCTCGGTATGCGTGAAGACCTCGGCGCCGTGCTCTTTCGCATCGACGGCATTGAGCGCGGCCAGGCGATAGACGTCGCAGCCCCACTCGTCGAGCGTCAGCGCACCCTGAACGTCGGGAGCCAGGCCGGGCTCGAGCGCGCGCGCTTCCGCGGTGCTCAGCCGCGCGTGGTGCAGCCCGCCCTTCCGTGCGGCGTGCGGGTCGTAGGCGGACAGGAAAGCTTCCGTCGCCTCGCGCATGAAGAGGCCGCCGGGGTATAACGGCCACAGAAACGGGATGCGCCACGTGATGTGCGGCGCGATGCGACGGATGCGGCCGGCGTCCTCCGATGACACACGCGTCGTCGGTACATCGTACAGCAGGTAGCGCAGGCCGCCATGGATCATGCGTGTGGAGGAGCCGGTGGTGCCGGCGCCCCAGTCGTGGCGCTCGAACACTGCGACGGACAGGCCGCGGAGTGCCGCATCGCGTGCGATGCCGGTACCGTTGATGCCGCCGCCGATGATTGCGAGGTCGAAAACCACAGATCTCCCGGGGTATTTCGGACGTGAGTCAGGCGCGAAGGTAACGTTGCCGGGACGGGTCGCAAAGCCGGATCGGGCGGACCCTCCTGAATGCTCGAATGTACTAAGTAGCGGACACTTCTCTCTGCAAAGGTGCAGTACGGTGGAGGCACGGACAGGCCGACGGACGGAAGTGCAGCTGCGTCGCTGGGACCGCGTTTTCCGCTGGTCCCTGCTGGCGTCGCTGCTTTTCCACGTCCTGCTCGTCCTGCTGTTCCGGCAGGAGAACCTGGTCCCGGATATCATCACGTCCGCCGCGGGCGAGAAGGCGGGGGATCCGGCGGCGGCGGCGGGCGGCGGCATGGAAGTGATCGCGTTCCAGCTGCAGGAGCCGACGCCCGAGCCCGAGCCGGAGCCGACCGTCACGGAGCCGGAGCCGGTCCCGGCGGAGCCGGAGGTGGAGCCGCGGGAGGAGCCGGCGCAGTCGTCACAACCGCTCGGCCAGCAGGCGGGCGCCGGCGAGGGCCGTGGGACGGAGACGGGCCCCGGCACGGAGACAGGGACGGGCCGCGGCGACGGCGGCACATCCGACGAGGGACTGAACCGGGTGACGGCCCCCTCGCCGCGCGGCATGATCCTGCCGCCGAGCGACCGGCCGGGAAGTGTCCGCGGCAAGACCGTGACGGTCTATGTGTTCGTCGCGGCGAGCGGTGCGGTGGTATCGGACTCGACGCGCATCGTGCCGTCCACGGGCGACTCGCGATTCGATCGCAGGCTGCGCGATGACGCGGCGCAGTGGAAGTTCCGACCGGGCATGCGTGGCGGCCAGCCGATCGGCGCATGGTTCCCCTACATCCTGACGTTTTGAGCCGCACGCCCGGCGACAGGGGTTGCCCGTGCACGCGCGTGCGGCGAATCTTCCCCGCTGCGATACCAACCGGGGGAGGAATAGCACAGTGATAACCAAGCGGTACGGCTCGAAGGTGCAGAGTGTGACGCCGAACTTCGACGCGCGTGCGATGAACGAGATCGGCTTCCAGCGCGATAATGAGTGGTCGCTGGCGACGGACGAGTTTTCGGAGTCGTACGAGAAGGTGGAGACGCACGAGCTGACGGCTGCGGCCGAGGGCGAGGTGCAGGGTGAGGCGGAGGAGAAGCTGCTGGAGTCGCTGCTGGAGCAGCTGCTGGCGGTCGAGAAGACAGTGGGTGACGGCGGTGTGCTGATGATCGAGAGCGAGCAGGGCACCGACTATCCGAAGACGCGCCACACGCAGACGAACCAGGTGGTTGGACACGAGAACCGGCTCTATTTCCGCTTCACGGTCGAGCCGCCGCTGCGCGTGGCGGTCTACCGCAAGCGTTGATCGAGTCCGCCGTGGCGGGACCGGCTGCGGAGGCCGGCTATGCGATCGAACGGGAGCGCGGCGCACTGATCGTCGCGCTCCCGTCCGTCATGGCGGACGTACTTTCGCACGTGCGGCAGCACGGCACGCTGTATGACGCCGCGGCCGCGCGCCCCGACGCGCAGGCGTTCACAGGTCGGGGTGCCGCGTGGCGCATGACGACGCCGCACGGCGACTGGGTGGTGCGCCACTACCGCCGCGGCGGCGCCATCGCGCGCGTGCTGCATGACGAGTATCTCCGGGCGGGCGAGCCGCGCCCGCTCCGCGAGCTGCATGCGAGCATTGTCGCGCGTGCGCGCGACGTCGATACGCCGGAGGTCGTAGCGGCCATCGCGTATCTTGCGGGGCCGCTGTATCGCGCCGACCTCGCGACGCGCTTCGTCGCCGGCAGCCGCGACCTCGCCACCGTCACGTTCGAGCGGGACCAGGACCGTCCATCGGATACCGTTGCTGCGTGGCATGCGGCCGGGCGCCTTCTTCGCGTCACGTTCGCGGCGGGCATCGAGCACGCCGACCTGAACCTCCGCAACATTCTCATCGCGGGCGCTGACTCTGCGCCGCGGGCGCTGCTGCTCGATCTCGACCGGGCCGTGATTCATGAGCGGCCGCTGACGACGGCCGTGCGCTCGGGCATGCTGGCGCGGCTGCATCGCTCGCGGCGCAAGCTCGAGCAGGCGGCAGGCCGGCCGACGGGCGCGGCCGAGCTGGCCGCGTTCGAGGCCGGCCTCGGAGGCCTGGATGCGTGAGCGCTCACAGCCGCAGCGCGCCGGAGGCATGAATGCGTGAGCATCTCGACATCGGCACGCCGCGCGAGATAGCGATCGTCATGCTGAGTGCGCTCGGCGATGCGGTGCACGTGCTGCCCGTGGTGAACGCGCTCAAGCGCGCGTGGCCGGAGTCGCGCATAACGTGGGTGATCCAGCCGGTGCCCTACCAGCTCGTGAAGGGTCACGAGAACGTGGACGAGTTCGTGCTGTTCCGGCGGCGGCGCGGGACGGATGCCTGGCGCTCCTACGTCGAGCTGTCGCGCACGCTCGGGGATCGCCGCTTCGACCTGCTCATCAACCTCCAGGTCTATCTCAAGGCGGGACTGATCACGTCCGTCATGAAGGCGGCCGTGAAGCTGGGATTCGACCGTCGTCGTGCGCGCGACATGAACTGGCTGTTCACCACGCATCGCATTCCGCCGCGCCCGACCGGCCACGTACAGGACCAGTACTTCGAGTTCATCGAGTATCTCGGCATCGATCCCGAGCCCGTCGAGTGGCGCCTGCGCATAACCGACGAGGAGCGCGCGGCGCAGCGCGCGTATTTCGGCGCGTTCGACCGTCCCGTGGCCGGCGTGGTGGTGGGCACCAGCAAGCTGGAGAAGAACTGGGCGCCGGAGCGGTACGCGCGGCTGCTGGAAGCGCTCGAGCTGGATTTCGGCATGCAGCCCGTGCTCCTCGGCGGACCGTCCCCCGCGGAGCAGGCGGCGGCGGAGCGGGTCATGCGCGAGACGAAGGCAAACGCGATCGACGCGCTCGCGGACGACGTCCGCCGCCTGCTGTGGCTGCTCGACGGCAGTGCGCTCGTGATCAGTCCGGATACCGGCCCGCTGCACATCGCACGCGCGCTCGACCGTCCGGTCGTGGGTCTGTACGGCTACACGAATCCGAAGCGATACGGGCCGTACCGCCGCCCGGAGCAGGTGGTGGACGGGTATGCCCGGTTCGTGGGCGAGGATTACTCGCTGAACCAGAAGTACCGGGCGGACGGGATGGACCGGGTAACGGTCGAAATGGTCCTGGCCGGAGTACAGCGCGTGCTGGGTCGTCAGGCCGTCTGAGGGGTAGTATCAGGGATGGCAGCCATTCCGCGACGCATACTCTGGATAGACGACGAAGTCGAGCTGTTCGAGCCGCACCTGCTGTTCCTGCGGCAGCGCGGCTACGAGGTGGACACGACGACGAACGGCGATGACGCGCTCGATCTCGCGCGCACGCAGACGTACGACCTGGTGCTGCTCGACGAGCAGATGCCGGGACGGCGCGGTCTCGACGTGCTGGGCGAGCTTCGGCGCGAGGAGCCGCACGCGCGCGTGGTAATGGTGACGAAGTCGGAGGAGGATCGCACGATGGTCGAGGCGATCGGCCGACGCGTGGATGACTACCTCGTGAAGCCCGCATCGCCGCGGCAGGTGCTGTCAGTGGTCACGCGGCTGCTGGAGGGCCAGCAGATCCGGCAGCAGCGCGCGGCGCAGGATTTCGCGGCACGGTTCGGCCAGCTGTCGCGCATGCGCGCGGAGGCCGAGACCTGGGAGCACTATTTCGCGGTCTACGACGAGCTGGTGGATTGGGACCTCCGGCTGCACCAGGCCGAGGAGCGCGGACTGGTCGATACGGTCAAGTCGCTGCTGTCCGAGCTGCGCCGCGATTTCGGCAATCACGTCGCCGCGAATTACGGCGACTGGCTGAGCGGGACCGGCAACCGGCCACCGCTGTCCGTGGATGTGGTGAAGCGTGCGGTCATTCCCAATCTCGTGCCGGGCAGGCCGCTGCTGTTCGTGGTCATCGACTGCATGCGCCTCGACCAGTGGCGCACCATCCGGCCGCTGCTCGGGCGGGACTTCGATATGGATGAGTCGCTGTACGCGAGCATTCTGCCGACGGCGACGCCATATTCGCGCAACGCCATCTTCAGCGGCCAGTTCCCGGACGAGATCGCGGCCGCGCGGCCGGAATGGTGGAAGAT
>DATHVW010000238.1:0-7456 GCA_035461085.1 Longimicrobiales bacterium
TATGGTCATTGAAATGTCCCGGCGGCAAGGCGGGTTCGGGGCAAAGTCATGTCGGATGCGGCCATAACGAAAAATGGGTTCCGCGTCCGACGGCCAGCCGCAGCGCCTGAAAGGAGCCAGCCGTGTCCGAGCCTCTCGCAGACCGACTTCGCCGGATTGCACGGCCGCTGGCCGACGACCACGACCTCGACCCGCTGCTCGAGCGGATCGGCGACGCGCATGTCGTGATGCTGGGCGAAGCATCGCACGGCACATCCGAGTATTACACCTGGCGCGACCGTATCACGCGACGGCTCGTGCGCGAGAAGGGTTTCGACTTCATCGCGGTCGAAGGCGACTGGCCGGACTGCTACACCGTGAACCGCTTCGTGAAGGGCTACGCCGCCGCGGCATCCGATGCCCGCGAGGTGCTGCACGCATTCTCGCGCTGGCCGACCTGGATGTGGGCGAACGAGGAAATCGTCGCACTGGCGACGTGGCTGCAGCGACACAACGCGGACCGGCCGCCGGACCGGCAGGTCGGGTTCTACGGCCTCGATGTCTACTCGCTCTGGGACAGCATGCACGCCGTGCTCGAGTACCTCGACCGTATCGATCCCCCGGCGGCCCGCACCGCCCGCCGGGCATACGGCTGCTTCGATCCGTATCACGACGATGCGCAGGAGTACGCGATGGCGACCGCGGTGGTGCCGACATCGTGCGAGGACGAGACGATCGCGATCCTGCGCGAGCTGCGCCGCAAGGCGCCGCAGTACGCGGAGGATGGCAGGGAAGCGTACTTCAATGCCGAGCAGAACGCGCTGGTCGCGCGCAATGCGGAGCTGTACTACCGCACGATGGTGCGGGGCGGGTCGAAGTCGTGGAACGTGCGGGATACGCACATGGCGGAGACACTGGAGCGCCTGCTCGCGTTTCACGGCACGGACGCCAAGGCGGTGGTCTGGGAGCACAACACCCATATCGGCGATGCACGGGCGACCGACATGGCGGCCGCCGGAATGACGAACATCGGCCAGATCGCACGCGAGACCTGGGGCGCCGGTAACGTGGTACTCGTCGGGTTCGGTGGTTATGAGGGCACCGTGATCGCGGGCGGCGGGTGGGGCGAGCCGATGGAGCGCATGCGGGTGCCGCCCGCGCGCGAGGGCAGCTGGGAGTCGCTTCTGCACCAAGCAGTCGGCGATGACCTGTTGATGCTCACGGCCGATCTGGAGGGCGCCGCGGACTTCGATGAGCCCCGCGATCACCGCGCGATCGGCGTCGTCTATCACCCGGCGCGCGAGCGGTACGGCAATTACGTGCCTACCGTGATGCCGGCCCGGTATGACGCCTTCATCCACCTGGAACGGACCACCGCGCTGCGCCCGCTGCACATGCCTGCGCGGGTGGACGGCGAGGCGCCGGAAACGTATCCGACCGGCCAGTGAGCACGATCGTCACGCTCCGCGTTAACACCGCGGCCCGTGGTTTGCGCATCGCCGGCTCCAGCCGGACCTTGCGGGACAGGGCCATTCACAGGATCAACCGCCGGCGCACGCCCGGAACGACGTGGCGGCCGGACCGGAGCGCAGCATACGGGGATCAGCTGGATGAGAATCGCGTTCTTCACCGAGAGTCTGCTGCCGCTGGTCGACGGCGTGTCGCATACGCTCGGTCATCTGTTCGAGGCCCTCGAAGAGGAGGGAATCGACTTCCGCGTATATGCTCCGTTCGTCCCTCCTCCGGAGATTCCCTGGCAGCACCGCACGCGCAAGGTCCGATCGTTCACGTTCCCGCTCTACCGCGACTACCGCGTGAGTCTGCCGGGCGGCCGCCGCATCGCGGCGGAGCTCGACGCGTGGAAGCCGGACATCGTGCACGTCGTCAGCCCGACGCCCATGGCCATCTGGGCGCAGGCGTATGCGAGGGCCCGGGGCATACCGGTGGTCGCGACGTTCCACACCCACTTCGTCGCCTACTTCCCGTACTACCACGTCCGACGCCTCGAACGGCTGGGCTGGGGCATCCTGCGCTGGTTCTACGGCCGGTGCACGGCCACGTTTGCGCCATCGACCAGCATCATCGAGGAGCTGAACGAGCACGGCATCACGAATGTGCATCTCTGGTCCCGCGGCGTGGACGCGTGCCGCTTCGCACCCGAATGGCGCGATGCCGCGCTGCGTGCCCGGCTGAGTGCGGATGAGAGCAGGCCGCTCGTGCTGATCGTCAGCCGGCTCGTGAAGGAAAAGGACATGGCGGACTTCGTCGCCATGGATCGCGAGCTGCGGGCACGCAACATTCCATATCGCCTGGCGCTGGTCGGCGATGGCCCGATGCGAAAGCGGCTCGAGCGCGATCTGCCGCACGCACACTTCGCCGGACACCAGTCCGGTCCCGACCTCTCCCGCTGGTATGCCTCCGCCGACATCTTCGTGTTCCCTTCGACAACGGAAACGTTCGCCAACGTGGTGCAGGAGTCGATGGCGTCGGGCGTGCCGGCGGTCGTATCGGATCGGGGCGGTCCGCAGAGCGTGATCGAGAACGAGCGCAGCGGGCTGGTCGCGCGGGCGAACGATCCCGTTGACTTTGCCGACAAGGTGGAGCGGCTGATCCGTAATCGCGACCTGCGCACCGCCATGGGCCGCGCGGCGCGGCAGCGCGCGCAGGAGCGGAGCTGGGCGGCCGTCAATTCCGTCCTCGTGCGGGAATACGGCAACATCGCCGGCAGCCGGCCCGAGCCCGTCAGACGCTGGGCGTGAAACTCTGCGCCGTCACACAGTCGTACGCGCCCACGGGCGGCGGCGTGCGGACGATGATCCACGCAGAGCGCGAGTGGTGCCGCGAGCAGGGCCTGCAGCACGTGCTCATTGTGCCCGGCGCGGAAGACACGGTGACACGCGACGGTCCGCTCACCATCTACACCGTCGCGTCACCGCTGCTCCCCGGGTCCAGCGTGTACCGGCTGCTGTACCGCTCGAACCGGGTACTGCGCATTCTGCGCGACGAGCTGCCTGACGTCATCGAGGTGCACTGCGCGTACAACCTGCCGTGGACTGCGCTGTGGCACCGACGCAGACATCGCGCGATCGTCAGCGCACTGTACATGACGGACCTGCCCGTCGCGTACGTCGAGGCGCCGCTGCGCGGGCGCGCTGGCCGCCACATCGCCGGGGCGGCGCGCCGCATCGCCGAGCGCTATCTGCGCGCACTCTACGCGCGCTGCGATGTGGTTGTCGCCATATCACCCGTCATGCGCGACCGGCTTCACGACATGGGTCTGCCGCAGGCGCTGTACGTGCCGCTCGGCGTGGACCTCGACACGTTCTCGCCCGCGCGCCGTTCGCACGACGTGCGCACGCGACTCGGCGCCGGCGATGACGACCTCGTCATGGTCTACGCCGGCCGGCTGGACTCGGAGAAGCGCCCCGACATCGTGTTCGAAGCGTTCGACCGGCTGCCCGTACATGTCAATGCGCGGCTAGTGATCGCGGGCGACGGGCCCATGCGCGCCGGACTGGAGCAGCGCGCGGAGGCGGATCCGCGCGCGCGGGTGATACCGTTCGTGCAGGACCGGGCGGAGCTCGCCACGCTCCTCGCGTCGTGCGACATGTATGTTTCCGCCATGGCGCACGAGACGTTCGGACTGTCCGTCGTCGAGGCGCAGGCGTGCGGACTTCCCGTCGTCGGTGTGCGGGCGGGTGCGATGATCGATCGCGTGGTGGACGGGGTGGACGGCTTTCTCGTCGCGCCCGCCGCCCCCGCCGCCATGGCAGAGCGCATCACCGCAACGCCGCGTGACGACTGGCGTCGCATGGGACAGCGCGCACGCACACGCGTCGAAGCGGAATTCTCCTGGAGGCGCACGTTCCAGACACTGCTGCAGATCTACCGCTCACGCTGAAGCCGCGCAGCGGCGCCGGACAGCGCGCGTTCCGCATCGCGCTGCTCGTCCTGCCGCTGGGTGTGCTCGGCAACATCGCCTACACGTGGCTCGGAACCGATCGCGCACTGCTGCAGTCGCTCGACGCGCTGCCACGCACGTACCTGCTCGCGGCGCTCGCGCTCACGCTCGTGCCCTGGATCACCGGCTCCCTGCGCCTCCTCATCTGGTCACGATTCCTCGGACACCGCGTTCCGCCGATCGAGCTGCTCCGCATGACGCTCGTCGTCGACCTCGGATCCGCCGTCTCCCCGACCGCGATCGGCGGCGAGGCGTTCCGCTGGGGGATGCTCGTGCGTCACGGCGTCAAACCCGGCCAGGCCGCGACGCTCGCACTCATGCCGAAATTCGAGGACGCGGTGTTCTTCGCCCTCGCGCTCCCCACCGCCATCGTCTGGACCGCCGCGTGGCGGCTGCCCGTCGTCGCCAGCAGCACACGCCTGCTCAGCGAGAACGTCCTGACTGTGCTCGGCATCGCGATCCTCGTAACGGCCATTGCGTGGATCCTCGGCCGCGGCGCGCTCCGCGGCCACGCAGGCGGCCGGGCTCGCGCCCTCGGGCTGCGCCTCTGGGGACGGACGCGCAGGCGGCTCCGCCGCGCACTCCACGATGCGCGCGCCGCGTTCGCACTCATCATGGATCGCGGCAAGGCCCGCTTCGCGCTGACGCTCATGCTCACCGCGCTGCACTGGATCGCTCGCTACTCGGTCATCACGGCGCTCGCCCTCTTCCTCGGCGTGCCGTTCGACCCCGTGCTGTTCTGGCTGCTGCAGTGGGTCGTCTTCACCATGATGTCCTTCGTCCCCACGCCCGGCGCCGCCGGCGGCGCCGAGTTCGCGTTCACCGCCGTATACGCCACGCTCCTCCCCTCCGGCTTCATCGGCCTCGCCACCGCCGCCTGGCGCCTGTTCACGTTCTACGTGCCCGTCGGCCTGGCAGCCGTGCTCTTTCCGCTCCTCGGCCGGCTGTCCGATCGGGGCTAACTCCTGCGCAGCCGGCAACTTAGATCCTGAACGCAGCCTGTGCCCGACACAGAATCGTTGACTGGCCGGTCGTTGCGGCGGTACTATGTAACCGCTTCCACTCGTGCCGCGGGCGACCGGTGCCTGCCCTACTGTAAACGGTTACAGGTGCCGGTACGCGGTTCCGTTCGACAACCCCAGGAGGGGCTGTGTCGGCGACCATCAGGGATGTCGCGCGTGAGGCCGGTGTGTCGGTCGCGACGGTATCGCGCGTGTTCAACAACAGCGGGCCGGTGCGCGAGGATACGCGGCGCCGGATCGATGATGTGGCGAGGCGGCTGCGCTACATCCCGAACAGCGCGGCGCGCACGCTGAGCACGCGCCGCACGCAGACCGTCGGTGTGGTGTTGCCGGACCTGTACGGCGAGTTCTTCTCGGAAGTGATCCGCGGCATCGACCAGGTCGTGCAGGAGTCGGGCTGGCACCTGCTGGTCTCGAGCTCGCATAACGAGAGGGCGGAGATCGAGGCGGCGCTGCGCGCGATGCGCGGCCGGGTGGACGGCCTGATCGTGATGTCGCCGGACCTCGATGCCACCACGCTGTCACGCAATCTCCCGGACTCCCTGCCGGTCGTGCTTCTCAACTGTGAGAGTGACGACCGGACGTATGACTCCCTGAACATCGACAATCGCGGCGGCGCGTACGCCGTGGTGGAGCACCTCCTGAAGCTGGGTCATCGCCGGATCGGGCTGATCACGGGACCGATGGGGAACCATGACGCACGGGAGCGACTGCGGGGTGCGCACGAGGCGCTGCGTGCGGCGGGTGTGGAGCCGGCGCCGGAGCTGGAAGTAGCGGGTGACTTTTCCGAGTCGTCGGGACATGCGGCGGCGTCGCGGCTGCTGGAGCTGACGGAGCCGGTGACGGCGCTGTTTGCGGCAAACGACTCGATGGCGATCGGCGCGCTGAGCGCGCTCGGCGAGGCGGGCGTGAGGGTGCCGGAGCAGATGGCGGTGGCGGGATTCGACGACATCCCGATCGCCCGGTATGTGACGCCGCCGCTCACGACGGTGCGGGTGTCGATGCCGGAGCTGGGCGGGCGTGCGACGCGCCGTCTGTTCGAAGCGATGTCGTCGCGTGGCCGGGAGGCGTGCCGGCAGGAGCTGCTGGCGACGGAGCTGACGGTAAGACGGTCGTGTGGAGCGCAGAACGTTCTGGATGGCAGGTCAGGTGGGATGTGACGATGCACAAACCGATCAAGGAGGGCAGACTCATGATCCAGGTACCGAAGATGAGGGGGCTGGGATCGTTCGTGCTTCTGTTGCTGTTCGCGCTGCTGGGCTCGAGCGAGCTGGCGGCGCAGAACACGACGGGAGTGATCCGCGGCCGGGTGGTGAACGACGCGGGTGAACCGGTGAGCGGTGCGCAGCTGCGCCTTGTGAACCCGCAGACGGGCGCTCAACGGAGCACGGTGACGCTGGAGAACGGCGCATACGCGCTCGTGGGCGTGCAGCCGGCGACGTACGAGCTGACGGTCGAGATGATCGGGTACGGCTCGCAGTCGCAGCAGGTGCGCGTGCTCATCGGCCAGTCGCTCACGATTGACCTCGTGCTCTCCACGCAGGCGGTGCGGCTGGAAGGCATCACGGCCGTAGGAGCGCGGACGGTCGAGACGCGGACGTCGGAGGTGGCGACGAACGTGACGGAGGAGCAGATGCGCTCGCTACCGCAGCCGGACCGCAACTTCCTGAACTTTGCGGGTCTCGCGCCGGGCATAACGGTCAGCCAGAACGAGACGAACAAGCAGATCACGGCCGCGGGCCTGCCCGCGACGAAGATCAACGTGTTCATCGATGGCGCGAGCTTCAAGAACGACATTCTCGAGGGCGGCGTGCACGGCCAGGATGCGAGCCGGGGCAACCCGTTCCCGCAGATCGCGGTGCAGGAGTTCCGCGTCATCACGCAGAACTTCAAGGCCGAGTACCAGCGTGCGGCCAGCGCAATCGTGACCGCAACGACGAAGAGCGGCACGAACGATTTCGAGCTGAACGGCTTCATACTGGGCCAGAACAAGGACCTGGTGGGGGAGAATCCGGGCCTGGTGCGGCGCTGCGAGGAAGAGGACAACTGCGTGCCGAAGCCGGACTACGAGCGCTTCCAGATGGGGATCAGCGCGGGCGGCCCGATCATCCGCGACCGGCTTCATTACTTCGCGGCATACGAGAACAACATTCAGAACCGCGCATCGACGGTGACCCTGGGCCGGCCGGAGTTCGCGGACACCGTCGCACCTTCCACCGGCCAGCGTCTCGGGCTGTACGAGGGCACGTTCGACCAGCCGTTCCGCTCGCATCTCGGCGTTGCGAAGCTGTCCTATCAGCCGGCGGACAATCAGACGCTCAGCCTCAGCTGGAACGGCCGGTTCGAGAGCGACAAGCGCGGCTTCGGCGGCACGACTTCGTTCGAGTCGGCGGAGGATGTGAAGATCGGCTACAACGTGCTCAACCTGCAGCACGCACTGTCGTCCGGCGCGTGGGTCAATCAGGCGCAGATCAGCGCGCAGCGCTCGACGTGG
>DATHVW010000239.1:0-4213 GCA_035461085.1 Longimicrobiales bacterium
CCGCAGTCCTTGTGGATCCAGTTGAAGCTCACCGCGGCCGTCGTGTCGCCCGTCGAGTAAAGCTTGACGGGGACGGACACCAGGCCGAACGATACCGTGGCCGTGCCAATCGCTCTTGCGCTCATAGCGCACCTATATAGAGGGAATACGCGGGATCTGCAACAGAATCGCTGCCGGCAGAACGGAATCCGGGATGGGCGGACGGGGAGGCGCCGCGGGCGGCCATACCATATGTGCCGGACGCGGCCGAGGCGCAGGCCTGTATATTGGGGAGAACGACGGGAACGGCTTCATTCCAACGGCCCGAGACCCCAGGGTCTCATACCTTCGGGGAACACCGGTACTGACTGAATGACACCAGGCGGAAAGGAAGCTGCGGACCTCGCGGCCTACCGTGCGAAGCGGTCGCCGGACCGTACGCCGGAGCCGTTCGACTCGGGCGGCTCGGCGACCGGTCAGCTCTACGTGATGCAGAAGCACGCAGCGCGCAATCTGCATTACGACCTGCGGCTCGAGCTGGACGGGGTGCTGAAGTCGTGGGCGGTGCCGAAGGATCCGTCGTATGACCAGGGCGTCAAGCGCGCGGCGTTCATGGTCGAGGATCATCCGGTCGAGTATGCGACGTTCGAGGGTGTCATCCCGAAGGGGAACTACGGAGCGGGCGAGGTGATCGTGTGGGACCGGGGCGCGTGGGTGCCGCTCGAGGATCCGCACGTCGGGCTGGAGAAGGGGAAGCTGCTGTTCGAGCTCAGGGGTCATCGCATGCGCGGGCGGTGGACGCTGGTGAAGGTGAAGCGCGGCGAGAACGAGTGGCTGCTCATCAAGGAGCGCGATGCGCTGGAGGGGAAGGACCGCGACACGTTCTCGCACGATTCCATCCTGACCGGCCGTACTCTCGAGGATCTGCGCCGCGGCCGCGACCGAGATACGGAGCTGAGGCAGCGCGTCGCAGCGCTCGACGCACCGCGCCGCGCACTGGCGCCGTCGGACATCCAGGTGATGCTGGCTGAGACGCGCCGCGAGCCGTTCGATGATGACGGTTGGGTGTTCGAGCTGAAGTATGACGGCTACCGGGTGGTCGGC
This sequence comes from Longimicrobiales bacterium, assembly GCA_035461085.1. Taxonomy (GTDB): domain Bacteria; phylum Gemmatimonadota; class Gemmatimonadetes; order Longimicrobiales; family RSA9; genus SH-MAG3. The sequence goes on from DATHVW010000239.1 coordinate 1,084, forward strand.
GGCCGGTCGCGTAATGAGATCACGCTGCTCTCGCGCAACGGCAACGACATGGCCCGCGCGCTGCCGGACATCACAGATGCCCTGGCGCGACTGCCGTTCGCCGACTTCATCGTGGACGGCGAGGTCGTGGTGCACGATGATGCGGGGCTGCCGAGCTTTCAGCGGCTCCAGAAGCGTGCGCGGCTCACGCGGGCCGTGGACATCCGCCGGGCGGCCGCTGAGCTTCCGGCCACTCTGTACGTATTCGACCTGCTTGCGTTCGGCGGTCATGACCTGCGTCGACTGCCGCTGGTTCAGCGCAAGGAGCTGCTGCGCGAGCTCCTGCCGACCACGGGCACGCTCAGATACTCCGATCACATAGTCGGTCGGGGCAGGGCATTCTTCGAGCTGGCGGAGTCGATGCAGCTCGAAGGCATCATCGGCAAGCGCGCGGACGGTGTTTATCGCTCCGGCCGCTCGCACGAGTGGGTGAAGATCCGCGCCAGCAAGGTAGACGACTTCGTCGTCATCGGACTCAAGGCTTCGAAGAGCACGCGCGGCACGTTCGGCTCGCTGCACATCGCGCAGTACGATGGCGCCCGGCTGGTCTATGCCGGCTCGGTCGGCACCGGGCTCACGCCGAAGCACATGAAGGAAGTGATCGCGCGCGTGGGCGAGACCAGGCGGGAGAGGCCGGCGATCGAGGGACTGCCGAAGGCGACGGAAGACCGCTGGGTCGAGCCCAGCGTCGTCGTTGAGGTACGGTACCTGGAACGCACCGATGCGGGTCAGCTCCGGCACCCCGTGTTCCTGCGTCTGCGCGACGACAAGGAAGCTGCCGAGTGCGTGATGCAGTCCGATGCTGTCGCCGGGGCCGCGCCGGCAACGTCGCAGGACGACGCCGTCACCACGGGCGTGCCCGCAGAACCCACCGACCCGGCGTCACCGCGCGCGAACGAAGCCGCGGCCCCGACGAAACGTGCCGTGCGCGCGCCGCATCGACGCGACGCCGCACTGCCGAAGGAAGACGAGCGCCGCGTTCGCTTCACGAACGAGGACAAGGTGCTGTGGCCGGAGGATGGTTACACGAAGGGCGATCTCATATCGTACTACCGTGCGATCGCCGAGTGGATGCTGCCGTACCTGCGCGACCGGCCCGTGGTGCAGACGCGGTTTCCCGATGGCATCCACGGCAAGTCGTTCTTTCAGAAGGACGCGCCGGAATGGGCGCCCGCGTGGCTGCGGCGGGAGACGGTGTGGAGCGACGGCTCGGAGCGCGAGCTCAGTTACTTCATCGCGGATGACGCGCCATCGCTCGAGTACCTGGCCAACAACGCATCGATACCGCTGCACATCTGGAGCAGTCGCATCGATACACCCGGCCAGCCGGACTGGTGCAGTCTCGACCTCGACCCCAAGGGCGCGCCGTTCGATCAGGTGATCCAGGTCGCGCAGGCTGTCCATCGACTCTGCGACGGCATCGGGCTGCCGAACTACGTCAAGACGAGCGGATCGAGCGGGCTCCACGTACTGATCCCGCTCGGGCGGCAGTGCACGCACGAGCAGGCGAAGCTGCTGGGCGAGCTGCTCGCACGACACATCGTCGCCGAGCTGCCGGACATCGCGACGATCGCGCGCATGGTGTCACAGCGGGAGGGCAGGGTATACGTGGATTACCTTCAGAACGGCCGCGGGAAGCTGCTCGTGGCACCGTTCTGCGTGCGGCCGCTGCCGGGCGCACCGGTGTCCATGCCGCTCCGCTGGTCGGAGGTGAAGCGCGGTCTGACGATTGCAAAGCACACGATCCGAACGGCGCCACGCAGGATGGCGCGGCTGAAGGAGGACCCGATGGTCGCGGTGCTGACGGAAACGCCGGACCTGGTCGGCGCCCTCGCGGCATTGAGCAAAGCCTGAACGAGACAGGGAATGACGGAAGCACAGCCCATCAACGTCTGCACGACGCATGGCGACATTCGCGCGCTGATCACGATCCCGCACGAAGCAGAGTGGCTGTACGTGTTCGCGCACGGCGCCGGCGCGGGCATGCAGCACAGCTTCATGGAGGCTGCTGCCACGGCGCTGCATGACCGCGGCATCGCCACACTTCGCTACGAGTATCCGTACATGAGTGCCGGCTCGCGCCGGCCGGACCGGGCTCCGGTCCTGGAGACGACCACGCGCGACATCGTCACGAGCGCGGCGCAGACGTGGCCGGGGCTGCGCATTGCCGCAGGCGGCAAATCGATGGGTGGACGCATGACGTCGCGCGCACAGTCGGCCGAGCCGATGCCGCGGCTGGAGGCGCTCCTGTTCTTCGGGTTCCCGCTGCACCTCTCGAAGAAGCCCTCGATCGATCGTGCGGAGCACCTCGCCGCGGTGACGGTACCCATGCTCTTCCTTCAGGGAACGCGTGACGACCTCGCCGAACTCGACCTCATGCGCGGCGTCACCGATGACCTCGGAGCCCATGCTACATTGCATGTTGTGGACGGCGCGGATCACGGCTTCGGAGTGCTGAAGCGGAGCGGCCGCACCGCCGAGGATGTCCTGACGGAGCTCGGCGACACCGCAGCGGCGTTTCTCGCGCAGGTGCAGGGGAGCCCGGACGTCTGTCCCACGTCCCCTGCCGGCCCTACCCGTTGACCGGGAGGTCCAGGAACGCACGCGCCAGACGCGGCCCCACGCCGGCGTCCTCGTGCTTGAAGTACACGAATGCCTCATCCCACGCCTGCGCGGCGATTCGCTCGCGCCACTGCAGGAGCTCCGCAGGCTCGTAGGCCTCGCGCCGCAGGCGCACATATCCCCAGCGTGCCGTCGCGACGAATGGCGTCTCCTCGTCCGCGGTCTGCGCAATGCACAATGCCACACCGTGATCACGCAGCGCGTCGAAGACGACGTCATCGTGCCACGACTCGTGACGGAACTCGATGGCCGTCGGGACGCCGGGCGGAATCAGCTCCAGGAAAGCGCGCAGCCGGTCCAGGTTCTGCTTCATGTTCGGCGGCAGCCCGAACAGAATTGGCCCGCGTGCGGCGCCCAGGGATTCGGTGACGCGATACAGGTACGCCGTCGGGTCGGCCACATCCTTCAGCCGTTTCAGGTGCGTGATGACGCGCGACGCCTTGAGTGAGAACCGGAACCCCTCCGGCAC
>DATHVW010000240.1:0-4375 GCA_035461085.1 Longimicrobiales bacterium
CCGTATCCGGGACGCGCAGAATGCTGCCGAAAGGCAGCTGGCGAGTGCGTGGGGGAAGGATTACTCTACGCTTCGGGCCACCGATCCAGCCGCGCGATTACGGCGAAGGCAGTCGGGATGCTCTGATCGAGGCCGTGCGCGGGGAGATCGCGAGCATGCTCGTCCAGGACGCGGCCGCGCGCGGCAGACCCACGAACTGAGTGCCCTCCACCCGGCATCCGGGCGCGGCCGAGAGTGCGCAGACCTGAACAATGACGCGTGCCGCTTCGAGCGGTACGCTGGAATATGAAAGGCAAGTACATGTCCATCATCGTCAGCGCCAGTGCCCGAGAGATCCTCGACTCGCGCGGCAATCCCACGCTCGAGGCCGAGGTCGTGCTGGAAAGCGGGTCGCTCGGTCGCGCGGCGGTGCCGAGCGGGGCTTCCACGGGCGAGTTCGAGGCCATCGAGCTGCGCGACGACGACGGCGAGCGGTATCTCGGGAAGGGCGTTCGCACCGCGGTGCAGAACGTGAACGAGACCATCGCCGGCGAGGTCGTCGGCATGGATGCGTTCGACCAGGTCGATGTCGACCGCGTCATGATCGACCTCGACGGCACCCCCAACAAGTCGAAGCTGGGCGCGAACGCGATCCTGGGCGTGTCCCTCGCGACCGCACGCGCCGCAGCGCTCGAGGCGGGATTGCCGCTGTACCGTTACCTGGGCGGGCCGCTCGCGAACGTGCTGCCCGTGCCGCTCATGAACATCCTGAACGGCGGGGCGCACGCGGCCAACAACGTGGATGTCCAGGAGTTCATGATCGCGCCCGTCGGCTTCGACACGTTCCCGGAGGCACTGCGCGCCGGCGTCGAGGTGTTCCACAGCCTGAAGCAGGTGCTGTCGTCGCAGAAGAAGGGCACGAGCGTCGGCGATGAAGGTGGCTTCGCCCCCGACCTGGCGACGAACGAAGAGGCCGTCGAGGTCATCCTGCAGGCCATCGAGAAAGCCGGCTACCGGCCCGGCGAAGACATCCTGCTCGCGCTCGACCCGGCCGCCAGCGAGTGGCTGCGCGACGGCAGCTACGTCTTCCACAAGTCCACGAACGAGCGGCGCACTGCCTCCGAGATGGTGCAGTTCTGGGCGGAATGGGTGGACCGCTACCCGATCGTCTCGATCGAGGACGGGCTCGGCGAGAACGACTGGGACGGCTGGCGCGAGCTGACCGCCAGCCTCGGCGACCGGGTGCAGATCGTCGGCGACGATCTCTTCGTCACCAACACCGAGTTCCTGCGTCGCGGCATCGAGCAGGAGGTCGGCAACGCGATCCTGGTCAAGCTCAACCAGATCGGCACGCTCACCGAGACGCTCGAGACGATCGAGCTGGCGAAGCGGCACGGGTACCGCTGCATCATCAGCCACCGCTCCGGCGAGACGGAGGACACGTTCATCGCCGACCTGGCCGTCGCCACCCGCAGTGGCCAGATCAAGACCGGCAGCGCCAGCCGCACCGACCGCGTCGCCAAGTACAACCAGCTGCTCCGCATCGCGGAGTCGCTCGGCGACGGCGCCGAGTATCCCGGCCGGGAGGCCTTCTGAGGTTTCGCCTGATCCTGGGCGCGCTGCTCCTCGGCGGCGCCGCGTACTTCGCGCTCTTCGGCGGCGAGTACGGATACTTCGAGCTCCGGCGCGTCCGCCAGGAGCGCGCCCTCGAGCAACAGCGCCTCGAGCAGCACCGGGCCGAGGTCCGCACACTGCGGGCCCGCGCCGACTCGCTGCTGCGCGACTCCGCCACCATCGAGCGGGTCGCGCGCGAGCGCCACGGCCTGATCCGCGACGGCGAGAAGCTCTACCGCTTCGTGGCCGACAGCGCGGACTCGGCAGCCGTACCGGACAGCGGCGGCCGCTGAGCCGGGTCGCGCCATGCCGGGCGTTTCCCGGCGCCCAGCGGTGACGGCGCGTACACCAGACAGGCTACGAGCACGACTTTACAGCCCGCCTGGTTCCGGATAAATTTCATAGTTCTCCACCAGCCGGCGGAGTGGAGCAGCAAGGCTGGGTAGCTCAGCTGGTGAGAGCGCACGACTCATAATCGTGAGGTCGGCGGTTCGATCCCGCCCCCAGCTATTTACGCAAAGGGAGGCCTCGCAACGGTTTACTGTTGTGGGGCCTTCTTCGATTTTGGCAGGTTTCTCTCCTTGGTCTCGACTGCGGTGTCGGTTCCGCCCCGCCTTCCTCTCCCTTCTGCGGCCTGCCAAGGCCTCTCTGATCCTGTCCTCCTCGAGGAGTGTGATAACCGAATGACTGTCTCAGAGCTCTGCCACCGCCAGCTGCCATCAGGTCCCGTAGCCCGCCTCGTCGCCGCAAAGTGGGACATAATTGGTGGGTGCTGTATCGGCTCACCCGTTTCGAGTTGCCGCTGCGGACAGGACGCAGAAGTGTGCCCGGTGAAACAACATAGCGGCTACCGAACCGTAATGGATACGCTGGGTGCGACAAAACGGGTGGATACGATCGGGCGGCTCGACTGCGGTAGCGCCGCTCAAGGTTGACACGACTGATTTCGAACACATTCTGGACCGCCAGCACGGGAAGCGCCTCGTGAGTACACGAGGACGCCGCTCGAACGTCACCCGGGTGCAAGCCGGTCGCGGTCGCGTGGTCTGTTGGGTATATGAGCTCTCGCAACCGCGCGCGGAATAGCCCGCGGAGGACGAAACGCAGATCGCTCGTGATACCACCGAGAGACATGAGGTGCTCCTTGACAGTGTACGGATCGGTCCTGATCGTTGCGCAGCACGTCCACACGGACCATCTCGCCGTTGGTCCCGATCAGCGGTTCTGCGGCTTCAGCTCCCAGAGCACGTTTACAATGACCCAGCGGCCATTCCATTTGGCCATGTGCATGTAATCGATCCAGCCGGACATAGTGGCGCGCACGCTGGCCGTGTTCTGGTAGATATCCAGAATGGCCACGTCCTTCTGCATCTGCTCCGGGGGCGTGTCCTTGCCGCCACCGTTGCGCGTGCTCTGCACGAGCGTCATCGCGCTCTGCTGGCCCAGGCTGTTGCGGCCGTTCTGCGGGTTCGTGTTGACAATGCGCTTGGCCAGCTCGGGGTGAAGTGCGCGCTCCATGCGGGCAGCATCACCGGTGTACCAGCCTTCCACGTAATCGAGCGCGGCGGCGCGGATGGCGGCTGAATCGGCGCTGGTCTGAGCATGCACGGCGCTGGCGCACATCGTGAGGGCGAGAACAGCGGACGCGATGGGTCGAAGCATGACGGTGTCTCCAGGATTGAAGGATTCAACGGACATTCACTTCCGCGCTCAGGTGGACGTTGATCGCGCGCCGCGGGTGGGCATGATCGCGAGCGGCGGAATACGTCCTAATCACTGCGCAGCACGTCCACCGGATTCACTCGCAGCGCCCGGCGCACGGGTATATAGCTCGCGGCCACGAACGCCGTGATCAGCACCACAGCAACCGCGGCGTACACGCCGGCGTCCAGCGGACTGGTCTCGTAGAGCGTTGCGCGCATGATGCGGCTGATCGCGAGCGCTCCGCACAGTCCGGCCGCGGCTCCCGCGAGGTCCGAGCCTCACGGTCATGGCAATCGAATCCCGTGCGACCTGAACTGCACCCGCCCGAAGAGCAGTACCGTGCAGGCACAGACAGCCGCCATGAACGCCAGCACACGCCAGTCCATCGCCGGCGTCGCCAACTCGCCGACGGCGCCGTAGAAGTTCCGGCCGCGCGACAGCGTGGGCGGGCTTCGCAGGATACCGATGCCCCACGCTGCGGTGACGAGTCCCAGCAGTCCCGACACGCCGGCGATGAAGCCACTCTCCACCAGCAGCAGCGCACGCCGTGTGACGACGTCCACGCGCGCACGCGTAGCTCACGCCCGGCGCCAGCGTCGCCGGGATCCACGCGTGAGCGAGCCCGGACACGCCCCCGAAACCGGAGCCGGCCACTCCTACCACTGTGACCGCGACTCGATTCAGGTGGATGACTCGTCCCAGGACATCCCGTGAGCCGCCGAAGCGCCGCTGCCAGACCTCGTGCCCCGGAATCACCACCGCAGACGCCGCACCGGACGCATCTACGCCAGCGTCGAAGCCGCGCCCCAGCACGAGCGGCGCCCGCATCACGTTCAGGTACTCCGGACGAGACCAGCTCCCCCGGCTGCGGCTGGGGATCATCGACTCCCGTGATCGTCAGCACATTGTTCGATGTCGACGCAATGCTTTGGAACGAACCCACTTCGCCTTGGAGCAGCTGGAACGGCCGCCACGACCAGCGTAGACGCTGCTCGCCTTCCGCCGGCGTCTCCCGAATGATGTTGAGCACCGCGAAGCCGATCCGGGCCCTCGAACGGAGGGGGCCGCAGCATCGGTA
>DATHVW010000241.1:0-22100 GCA_035461085.1 Longimicrobiales bacterium
AGCAGGAGATCCTCGCCGCGCGCCTGATCGACCGTCCGATCCGTCCGCTCTTTCCTGATGGCTTCCAGAACGAGACACAGGTGATGGTGCACGTGCTGTCCGCCGACCAGGAGAACGACGCGGACGTGCTGGGCATGATCGGTACGTCGGTCGCGCTGAACCTGTCGAAGATTCCTTTCGAGGAGCCGATCGCAGGCGTCCGCATCGGTCGCATCCAGGGGCAGTGGGTGCTGAACCCGACGTTCCAGCAGCTGGAGTACAGCGACGTGGAGATCGTCGTGGCCGGCACCGAGGAAGCGATCATGATGGTCGAGGGCGGTGCGATCGAAGTGCCGGAGGATGAGATCGCCGAAGGGCTGATCGCGGCGCACGAAGGCATCAAGGAGCTGTGCCGGATCCAGCGCGAGTTCATGGACGGCCTGCAGCAGCCCAAGATGGAATGGGTGAAGACCGAGATCGACGAGTCGCTGCGCAGCCGCGTGGCGGAGCTCAGTGACAAGCTGATCGGCAAGGCGATGGCCGTCGCGGACAAGACGACGCGCAACGAGCAGCTCGCCGCACTCCGCGAAGAGGTTCAGGAGAAGCTCGCCGAGGACTTCCCGGAGGCGGAGCAGCAGATCGCGCAGCTGCTCGGCAAGTCGGAGAAGGCGGCGATGCGCAAGCAGATCATCGACAAGGGCGTGCGCTCCGACGGACGCAAGCCGGACGAGATCCGTCCGATCACCAGCGAGATTGGTGTCCTGCCGCGCACGCACGGCAGTGCACTGTTCACGCGCGGTCAGACGCAGGCGCTGGCAGTGGCGACACTGGGCACGCAGCAGGACGAGCAGCGCATCGAGTCGGTGAACTCGGCGACCGAGACCACCAAGTCGTTCATGCTGCATTACAACTTCCCGCCGTTCTCGACGGGCGAGGCGAAGCCGCTGCGCGGCACGTCGCGTCGCGAGCAGGGCCACGGCGCCCTGGCCGAGCGTGCGATTCAGCCGCTGCTGCCGGCGTACGACGAGTTCCCCTACACGATCCGCGTCGTGTCCGAGGTGCTGGAGTCCAACGGCTCGTCCTCGATGGCCTCGGTCTGCGGTGCATCGCTCGCTCTGATGGATGCGGGCGTGCCGCTGCGCGCACCCTGCGCGGGCGTCGCCATGGGTCTGATCAAGGAGGGAGACAAGGTCGAGATCCTGACCGACATCCTCGGTGTCGAGGACGCGCTCGGCGATATGGACTTCAAGGTCGCGGGCTCGGAGAAGGGTGTCACGTCGATCCAGATGGACATCAAGATTGCCGGCCTGACCCTCGACGTCATGCGCACTGCACTCGAGCGCGCACGCAAGGGCCGTCTGCACATCCTGGGCGAGATGAACAAGGTGATCACGACTGCCCGCGGCGAGCTGTCGCAGTGGGCACCGCGCATCATCACCATCCAGGTCAATCCCGAGAAGATCGGCGAGATCATCGGGCCGAAGGGCAAGACGATCCGCGCGATCCAGGAAGAGACGGGCGCGCAGATCAGCATCGATGACAGCGGCCTCGTCACGATCGCAAGCGTGAGCGGTGAGGGCGGCGAGCGTGCGAAGGCGCGCATCAAGGGGATGACGCAGGATCCGGAAGTCGGGCTGATCTACGAGGGAGTGGTCAAGTCGACGACTGCATTCGGTGCGTTCGTCGAGATCCTGCCGGGAACGGAGGGTCTGCTGCACATCTCGGAGATGCAGGAAGGCCGCACGGAGCGCACGGAGGACGTCGTCAAGAAGGGCGACGTCGTGCGTGTGAAGCTCCTGTCGATCGACGAGAAGGGCAAGATGCGGCTGTCGCGCAAGGCGGCACTTGCGGAAGAGGCGGCGGGCGCGGGCGCCGGCGCCGGCGCGGAGTGATCGACGGCTTCGAGAGGACGGAGCTGCCGGGCGGGCTCGTCGTCCTGACCGAGACGATGCCGGGCATACGCTCGGCGTCGCTCGGTGTGTGGGTCCGGGCCGGCTCCGTGACGGAAAAGCCGGAGGAGATGGGGATCAGCCATCTTCTCGAGCACATGGTGTTCAAGGGCACGCATCGTCGCAGCGCGAAGGATCTGGCGGTGGTCCTCGAGCGGCTCGGCGGCTCGCTGGACGCATACACGACGCGCGAGCACACGAGCTTTCAGGCGCGCGTGCTCGATACCGACATCGATGTGGCGCTCGACGTGCTCGGTGACCTGGTGCTGGAGCCGGTCCTGCGCAGTGCGGACCTCGATCTGGAGCGGGAGGTTGTGCTCGAGGAGATCGCGACGGTCGAAGACACGCCGGACGACCTCGTCTTCGACCTGCACGCGGAGCAGATGTGGGGCGGTCACCCTTACGGCTACAGCATCCTGGGGACGCGCGACACGGTGAGTGCGTTCACCGCGCATGACCTGCAGCGTGTGCACCGCGAGCGGTATCATCGCGGCAACATGGTGATCGCGGGGGCGGGCAACATCGAGCACGCGCGCTTCGTGGAGCAGGTGGGCCGTGTGTTCAACGCGGGTCGGCCGGACACGGCGCCGGCGGCGAACGGTCACAGGCCGGCGGCGGCGGGGCCGACGCGCGAGCTGGTGTCCCGCGCGTCGGCGCAGACGCACATCGTGTGGGGCGCGCCGACGTTCGGTCAGGGTGACCCGCGGCGCTTCGCACTGGTACTGCTGTCCAACGCGTTCGGCGGCGGCATGAGCTCGCGCCTGTTCCAGCGTGTGCGCGAGGAGCTGGGCCTTGCGTATGCCGTCTATGCATACCAGTCCTTCTACGCGGATGCGGGCGTGAGCGGCGTCTACGTCGGCACCCGTCCGGAGTCGGCTGACCGGGCGGAGGCGGTGGTGAGCGAGGAGATGGCGAAGCTCGCCGCCGACGGCATCACGCAGGAAGAGCTGGATGATGTGAAGGGGCAGGTGAAGGGGCAGATCGTGCTGTCGCTCGAGTCCTCGAATGCGCGACTGCACCGGCTCGCCGGCACCGAGCTGTACAACGAGCCGTTCCGGTCCATGGACGAGATCACCGCGCTCGTGGACGCGGTCACGGTCGATGAGGTGGCGGCCCTGGCCGCCGGCATTTTCCCGCCCGAGCGGCAGAGCATTCTGCGGCTGGGCCCGACACACTGAATCTCAACGCGGACTGACGGTCATGATCATAGGCGTGCCGAAGGAGATCAAGACGAACGAGAACCGCGTCGCACTCGTACCGGGCGGCGCGGAGGCACTGGTTCAGGCAGGGCATACCGTGGTGGTGGAGACGACTGCCGGTGTCGGCAGCGGTTTCCCGGACGAGGCATACGTGAACGCCGGTGCGCAGATGCTCGACACGGCCGAGGAGGTCTGGCAGCGGGCGGACATGATCATGAAGGTGAAGGAGCCGATCGCAGTCGAGTGGCCCCGGATGCGGAAGGATCAGGTCATCTTCACGTACTTCCATTTTGCCGCCGCGGAGGATCTGACGCGCGCGGTGATGGACTCCGGCGCGATTGCGATCGCGTATGAGACCGTGCAGCTGCCGACCGGCGAGCTGCCGCTGCTCACGCCCATGTCCGAGGTGGCCGGCCGCATGGCGATCCAGGAGGGCGCGAAGTATCTCGAGAAGTTCTTCGGTGGTCGCGGCATGCTGCTCGGCGGCGTCCCCGGCGTCATGCCGGCGAAGGTCGTCGTCATCGGCGGCGGCATTGTGGGTTCGAACGCGGCACGCATGGCGGCCGGTCTCGGTGCGAAGGTCGTCATTCTCGACGTCTCGCTCAACCGCCTCCGTTATCTGGCCGACGTGATGCCGGCCAACGTGACGACGCTGTACTCGAACCGTTACAACATCCTCGAGCAGATCAGCGATGCGGACCTCGTCGTCGGTGCGGTGCTGCTGCCCGGCGCGAAGGCGCCTAATCTCGTGCGGCGCGAGGACCTGAAGTCGATGATGGACGGCTCCGTCATCGTCGATGTCGCGGTGGACCAGGGCGGGTGCGTCGAAACAATCAAGCCCACGACGCACGAGAACCCGATCTACGTCGTCGATGGTGTCGTGCATTACGCGGTTGCAAACATGCCCGGCGCCGTGTCACGCACATCGACGCTCGCACTCACGAACGCGACGTTCCCGTACGCCGTCACGCTGGCGAACAAGGGCTGGAAGGCCGCCTGCCGGGACGACCGCGCCCTCGCACTCGGTCTGAACGTGATCGACGGCAAGGTGACGTATCCGGGTGTCGCCGACGCCTTCGGTCTCGATTACACGCCGATCGAGAAGGCGCTGTAGACTCACAGGGTGAGGTCGCGCGATCATGCGCGACCTCACTCTGATTCGGAGTGATCCGGATACTGGTTTCATTAACCCGGCACTCTTTTCATCCTTCCACAAAACCAGCAATGAGCATCGAGGTTCTCGTCCGCCGCCTGCCGAACTATCCGGCCGACTGGCCCCTGCCGTCGTACGCCACTCCGGGATCGGCTGCGGTGGACCTCCGCAATGCAGGCGAAACGGTGACGCTTCAGCCGCTGGAGCGAGCGCTGATTCCGACTGGCCTCGCGATTGCACTCCCGCCCGATACGGAGGCGCAGATCCGGCCGCGCTCGGGACTCGCATTGCGGCACGGCATCTCGATCATCAATACGCCGCGCACGATCGACAGCGACTACCGCGGCGAGATTCGCATTCCGCTCATCAACTTCGACCGCGAGCCGCAGACGCTCGAGCACGGGGAACGAATCGCGCAGCTGCTCGCAGCGACGGTGCTCCGCATCGAGTGGAAGCCGGCCGACTCGCTGCCGGAGTCCGGCCGCGGGTCGGGCGGTTTCGGAAGTACGGGTCGCAGTTGAAGCCGGGCCCGGCCGGCACGGCGGAGGCCGGAGCGATCGGTACGCTGCGCGGCCGGGTCCGGAGCGGCCCGAAGCATGTCCGGAACGTGCTTGCCGGTTGAAATAGCGTCAGTTAACTTGCGCCACTTCACGAAAACCGGGTCATGATGCCCGGGTTTCCCGATGGTGGCGACCACTGTTCGGCGGCTGCTCGACCCCGCCGATGGAAATCCTGATGAGCCTGCGCACAATGCTCAACTCGGGCAGACTTCTGCCCGTGAACGACATCGCGGTCGATCTCGGCACGGCGAACACCCTCGTCTACGTGAAGGGCGAGGGCATCGTTCTGAACGAGCCTTCGGTGGTCGCGGTGGAACGCGGCACCCACCGGATCAAGGGGATCGGCCTGGAGGCGAAGCGGATGCTCGGCCGCACGCCCGAGGGCATTGTGGCCGTACGCCCCCTGAAGGACGGGGTCATCGCGGACGTCGATATCACCGAGATCATGCTGCGCCATTTCCTGAAGGCCGTCACGAACAAGCGGATCTTCCGGATGAAGCCGCGGGTGATCGTCGGGGTGCCGAGCGGGATCACGGAGCTGGAGCGGCGCGCGGTGCGTTCGAGCTCGACGACGGCGGGAGCGAAAGAGGTCTACATGGTGGCGGAGCCGATGGCCGCGGCGATCGGTGTGGGCCTGCCGGTGGACACTCCGACCGGCAACATGGTGATCGATATCGGCGGTGGGACCACGGAAATTGCCGTGATCGCACTGAATGGCATTGTTTCTGATACATCGATCCGCGTGGGCGGCGACGAGATCGATGCTGCGATCGTGAGCTTCCTCAGGAAGAACTACAATCTCCTGATCGGCGAGCCGACGGCAGAGGCGATCAAGATCCAGATCGGGTCCGCATTCAACAGCGGCGATGAGCGGGAAATGGAAGTAAAGGGACGGGATCTGGTCAGTGGTATTCCGAAGACGGTGCGGGTGCACTCGCAGGAGATCCGCGAGTGCATTCAGGAGCCGATTCAGCAGATCGTCGACGCCGTACGGAGGGCTCTGGAGATCACTCCGCCCGAGCTGGCCTCCGATATCGTGGACCGAGGAATCGTGATGACGGGCGGCGGTGCACTCATCCGCGGGCTCGACCTGCTGCTGGCGCACGAGACGGATCTGCCGATTCATGTGGACGAGGAACCGTTGACGTGTGTGGTGCGGGGCGCGGGGATGATCCTCGATGACTTCGAGCGATTCCGTAACGTGCTTCAGAGCTAGGTGCTAGACTTCGACGGTACACGACGAACACGCCGCCGCGATGGCATCATTGCGGGCGTGATTCTGCTCCTGTCGCTGATTCTCCTGGGCCTGCCCGAGGAGTATCAGCGTCCCATTCGTGGCAGCGTGAGAGCAACCATCCTGCGGCCGTTCCTGGCGGCCCAGGGACAGATTGCCCAGCGCCGCAGCCGCACCGAGGACGTGACGGTGGTGCGCGCGCAGCGCGACTCGCTCCTCGCCATTGTGGCCGCCCAGGCCAGCCTCTCGGAAGAAAACCGGCAGCTCCGCTCCGCGCTCGCGCTCAATGAGCGTCTCTCCCCGGCATTCAAGCCTGTCAATGTGCTGCGTCTCGGCCTGACGAGTGCCGAGAGCACGTTCATGATCGATGCGGGGAGTGCCGACGGCGTGTATGTCGGCAGCCCTGTCCTGACCGCCGACGGACTCCTCGGGATGGTGCGGGAGGTCGATGAGAACACGGCCCAGGCCATCGACTGGACCCACCCGGACTTCCGGGTGAGCGCCATGACGGCGGATGGAGCCGCGGGCGGCATTGTGGAGCCGCGGCGGGGCGAATACCGGGAAGAAGACCTGCTCGCACTGACCGGGACGCCGTTCCAGGTGGATGTGCGGCCTGGCGCGCGAGTCGTCAGCTCCGGTCGCGGCAACCTGTTCCCGCGCGGGATCGTGCTCGGGACGGTGATCGGGATCGAGGAGGCCGATACGGGGTGGCGGAAGAGCTATCTGATCCGGCCGGGCGTGCGGCCGGAGGCGGTGTCGCACGTGATGGTGGCGGTGCGCGAGGGGCGCGCTGACCTGAGCGACGTGTTCAACGTATCCGCGCCGCCGGACCCGGTGGCTGCGGATACGGCAGCGGGAGGGACGGACTAATGGCGTCCAGGTCCACGTCGTTCTGGACGTTCATCGGCATACTGATCCTGCTGCACCTGGTGCTGCGGCTCGCGCTCGGCCTCACGATCGTGCCCGATCTGATCGTGGTCGCGGCGCTGCTCGGCGGGCGGCGTCTGGGCGGTTGGCAGTCGGCCCTGTTCGGGCTCCTGCTCGGCATACTGGCCGACTCGCTGGCGCTGGTCGCGTTCGGTGCCACCTCGGTGGCGTTCGTCGTCGTCTGCTACATCGGCTCGCGCTCCCGCAACTTCTTCGAGGGGGACAGCTACCTCTTCATTGCGTTCTACGCGGTGATCGGGGCCTGGCTGGTCGAGGTGATCCGCTTTTTCGCAGGCGGCGCAATGGCACGCGGGCTCGATACGGGATACCTGGTCGGCGCCGGCCTGCTGAATGCCCTCTATGTGGCGGCTGCTGCCGTCGTCTCGCTGATCGCATACCGCGCGATCACCGGCCATCGCTGAGGCCGCGGCATGAGTCTCGGGCAGAAGTTCCGCTCGTTCTTCGGGGATCCAGCTCTTTTCTTCACCGTGCTCGGCCTGTCGCTGTTCGGCATCGCGATGATCTATTCGGCCGGTCAGCTGGAAGTGCCGAACCCGGTCACGGAGCGAGCGTGGCGGATGCAGGCCATCTGGCTCGGCATATCGCTCGGCGTGCTGTTCGTCGTCATGCACATCCCGATTCGCTGGATCGAGTGGTTCGCGATGCCGGCGTACTTCATCGGGCTGCTGGCACTGGCGGTCACGCTCGTCATCGGTACGGGCGGCGGCACGGCCGCGAGCATGAAGGGCTGGATCCGCGTGGGCGGGTTCGCGGTGCAGCCGTCGCAGTTCGCGAACGTCGCCACCGTCCTCATGCTCGGACGGGTGATGGGATCGTGGCGCGAGACGCCGCAGACGGTCTGGGCGCTCTGGAAGCCCATCGCGATCGTGACCGTGCCGATGCTCATGGTGCTCGCGCAGCCCGACCTGGGAACGGCCATGGTCTTCGGCGGCGTGCTGGTGGCGACACTGTTCTGGGCCTCCACGCCGCTCGGCGTGCTGTTCATGCTGGCGAGCCCGCTGCTCGGCCTCGCGTTCGCCTACGTCGCGACGTGGGTCTACAGCGTCTACATGCTGCTGCTCATCGCATTCCTCTACCTCTACCGCGCGCGCGGCTCCGAGTGGGCCCTGGTGCTGGTCCTGAACCTCGCGACCGGCACGCTCGCCTGGCCGCTCTGGAACAGTCTGGAAGACTACCAGCAGGCCCGCATCGTGTCCTTCGTCGATCCCACCGTGGACCCGCGCGGCAGCGGCTACCAGGTCATTCAGTCCACGGTCGCGATCGGCAGCGGCGGCATCTTCGGCCAGGGCTATCTCGAGGGGCCGCAGAAGCGCCTGCGCTTCCTGCCCGAGCAGCACACCGACTTCATCTATGCGGTCATCGGTGAGGAGACCGGCCTGGTCGGTGGGGGTCTGGTGCTTCTGGCCTACTTCGTCATACTCTGGCGGCTGGTGAAGCTGGCAGAGCGATTACCGGATCCGTTCAGCGGCATCGTGGTGTTCGGCGTCGTCGGCGCGTGGTTGACCCACGTGCTGGTGAACATCGGCATGACACTCGGCGTCATGCCCGTGACCGGCATTCCGCTGCCGTTCGTGAGTTACGGCGGCTCATTCCTGCTGGCGACGTACATTGCGCTCGGTGTCGCACAGCGCGTCGCGCTCGAGCAGGGAAGGATCTGACATGTCGTGGTTCAGGAAGCCGAAACAGAAGCTCAGCGCGGGCGAGCGCCGGGACCTGCCTTCGGACGTGTTCGACAAGTGCCCGAAGTGCGGCGAGATCCTCTATCGCGCGCGCCTGGAGCAGAACATGTTCGTCTGCCCCGCGTGCGGCTATCACAACCGTATCTCGGCCGAGGACTACATACACCTCTTCATCGACGACGAGTACGAGGAGCACTTCGGGGACCTGCGCAGCGGGGACCCACTCGATTTCGTCGATCTGAAGCCGTACCCGCAGCGGCTGGAGGCGGCGGAGCGCAAGGCCGGCGGCGGTGACGCCGTGCGGTCCGTGTCCGGCGAGCTCGACGGGATCCCCGTCTGCCTGGCGGTGATGGACTTCGAGTTCATTGGCGGCAGCATGGGCTCGGTGGTGGGAGAGAAGATCGCCCGCCTCGCCCGCCTGTCCCTCGAGCAGCGCCGTCCGCTCATCATCGTGAGCGCATCCGGCGGAGCGCGCATGATGGAGGGAATTCTCTCGCTCATGCAGATGGCAAAGACCTCCGTGGCCCTCGCTCAGCTCCACGAGGCGGGCATCCCGTACATCTCCGTGCTCACGGATCCGACGACGGGCGGCGTCACCGCGTCGTACGCGATGCTCGGCGACGTGAACGTCGCGGAGCCGAATGCGCTCATCGGCTTTGCCGGGCCGCGCGTGATCGAACAGACCATCAAGCAGGAGCTGCCCGAGGGCTTTCAGCGCTCGGAGTTCCTGCTCGAGCACGGCATGATCGATTTCATTGTGGACCGGCGCGAGCTCAAGTATGAGGTTGCGCGCGTGCTCCGGCACATGCTGACGCTGCCGGCGCCCGCCGAGCCGGCCAATGGCACGGGGGCGGCGTAGCCGCCTCACGCGCCTTGTCACCCCTCACATACGACGCGCTCGTCGCCGAGCTCTTCCCGCGCCTGACGGGGGGAATCCGCTGGGGGCTGGAGCGCACGCAGCGTCTGCTCGCAGCCGCCGGCGACCCCCATCGTGCCTTCCGCGCGGTACACATCGGCGGAACCAACGGCAAGGGCTCGGTGGCCGCACATGTGGATGCCGTCCTGCGCCACGCCGGCAGGCGCGTCGGCCTCTACTCCTCACCTCACCTCTGCACGTTTCGCGAGCGCATCCGCATTGATGGCGTGGCCATCGGCGAAGCCCCGCTGCTGCGGGCGGCCGAACGGCTGTGGCCGGCGATTCGCGCAGAGGAGCCGTCGTTCTTCGAGGCGACGACGGCCCTCGCCTTCCTGGCGCTGGCCGACGCGGGCGTCGAGGTGGCCGTCGTGGAAGTCGGGCTGGGCGGCCGGCTCGATGCGACCAATGTCGTAACGCCGGATGTGACGGTCCTGACCAACGTGTCGCTCGATCACGTGCAGCTGCTCGGTCCCACGATCGACGCGGTGGCGCGGGAAAAGGCGGGCATCATCAAGGCGGGGATTCCGGTCGTCACCGGCGAGGTGGAGGGTGTCGCCGCCGATATTTTCACGAGCGTCGCCCGGGCGGCGAGCGCACCGCTGCGCGCCGTGCCGGCGACAGATGTTGTGGGCGTAACGGCGGGCGTGGCCGGAACGGAGTTCACGGCGTGCGGCACCGGGTGGGGCGATCTGCGACTGCGCACGGCCCTGGCCGGACGTCATCAGGCGCTCAATGCCGCACTGGCCGTGCATGCGCTCGATGTGGCGCCGGCGCTTCGTCCCGAGGTCGATGCGGTGCGGGCAGGCCTCGCGGCGGTGCGGTGGGCGGGCCGGTTGCAGGTGGAGCGCGCAGGCGGTGTCACGTGGATCTTCGATGTCGCGCACAACGTGGCCGGCGTGGATGCCCTCGTCGCCGCGCTGCATGACCTGCCGCTGCTGCACCCGCTCGTTGCGGTGGTCGGAGTGCTCGGGGACAAGGACTGGAAGAACATGCTCACACCGCTGCACGGTGCGGTCGAGCACGTGGTGCTGACGGCGCCACCCACCGCGCCGTCGGACCGCCGCTGGGACCCCGTGGAAGCGCTGGCCGCGGCGCCGTCGGAGCGTGCGGAGATCGAGATGGACTTCACCGCCGCGCTCGAGCGGGCGCGCGACCTTGCCGCAGCCGGCGGCGGAACAGTGGTCGTCACCGGATCGTTCCACACGGTGGGTGACGCGCTGGCGGCACTGGGCCTGTGCGGCGATGGCAGTGACATCGTCATCCGCCGTCCGTCCTTCGCCTGACGGTCCGCCGCCGGGCAGCCTTGCCCGACCCCTCGCAAAACGCCTAGTTTCGCGCGATGAGTAACCATGTTTCATTACCGGGTTTCCGCGACTTCTATCCGCCCGACCTGGCCGTTCGCTCGCACATAATGAGTGCCTGGCGCGAGGTCGCCCGGCGTTACGGTTTCGAGGAATACGACGGGCCGCCGCTCGAACAGCTCGATCTCTACATCGAGAAGAGCGGCGAGGAGATCGTCCGCCAGCTCTACAATTTCGAGGACAAGGGCGGTCGCGCGGTGGCGCTGCGCCCCGAAATGACGCCGACGCTCGCGCGCATGGTCGGCGCGAAGGCCGGCTCGCTGCGCAAGCCGATCCGCTGGTTCTCCATGCCGCAGCTGTTCCGCTACGAGCGTACGCAGCGCGGCCGGCTGCGCGAGCACTACCAGTGGAACGTCGACATCATCGGCGAGGATGACATTGCCGCGGATGCGGAGGTGCTCGCGGTCGCGCTGGACGCGCTGCGCATGCTCGGACTCGGCGCGGCGGACATCGTGGCCCGCTACAACGATCGTCGTCTGCTCGAGTCGCTTCTGCTGAACGCGGGCGTGGCGCGCGAGCGTCTGCTCGCGGCCTATGCCGTGATCGACAAGATCGGCCGCGACAGCGGTGAGCGGGTCCGCAGTCGTTTCACCGAAGAGGTCGGTCTCGATGCGGCAACGATCGATGCCGTGCTCGCGCTGTTCGATGCGCCCGCGGCCGGGGATGCCGCCGCGCAGCAGAGCTCGTTGCGTGGCCTGCGCGACGCGCATGCCGGTAGCGACGACGTGCTGCGCGAGATCGATCGGCTGGAGAGCTATGAGCAGCGACTCGGCGCGCTCGGCCTCGCGGAGTTCATCCGCTTCGATCCCTCCATCGTGCGCGGTCTTGCCTACTACACGGGCACCGTGTTCGAGATCTTCGATCGGAAGGGTGAGCTGCGGGCGATCTGCGGCGGCGGTCGCTACGACCGCCTGCTCGCATCCGTCAGCAGCGCCGATCTGCCCGCGGCCGGGTTCGGCATGGGCGACGTGGTGCTTACGGAGCTGTTGCGCGATCGCAGCCTGCTGCCCGACGGGAAGCAGACGGTGGACACGTTCATCGTTGCCATGTCGGACGCCGAGCTGCCGCTGCTGCTGCGGATCGCGCAGGCACTGCGAGCGCGCGGCGAATCGGTGCTGTACGCGCTCCGGCCCGCGGCAGTGGGGAAGCAGATCAAGGAAGCCGACGCGCGCGGTGCGGGCCGTGTCATTCTGCTTGGCCCGGATGAGGTCGCACGCGGCGCGGCCACGGTCCGCGTCATGGCCAGCGGTGAGCAGACGGCTGTGCCGCTCGACGAGCTGACCCGGCCGGCTGCATCGTGACGCGCGAGCGGGACGAACAGCACGACGCGCGACGGCAGATCGTACGGCGCGCGACACTGTATTCGGTAGGATTCCTGGCGGCAGGCCTCTTCATCGCCGTCGCAGGAGCGGCATTCGTCGCGTGGCTGCTGACGCGCGCGGGCCTGCCGTTCATGAAGACGTGGCTGGTCGTGACGGCGATCGTTGTACTCCCCGGCCTGCTGGCAACGGTCTGGAAGCTCATGAGGGGACGGTGAGCACCGCCCCCGCAACCGACGGAAGACATACATGGCGGACGACAAGGCGCTGACGACCAGGGCCGCGGATTTCTCGGCATGGTACAACGAGATCGTGCAGCGCGCGGAGCTGGCCGATTACTCACCGGTGCGCGGCAGCATGATCATCCGGCCGTACGGCTACGGCATCTGGGAAAACATGCAGCGCGCGCTGGACGACATGTTCAAGGAGACCGGCCATCAGAACGCGTATTTCCCGCTGTTCATCCCGCTCAGCTTCATCACGCGTGAGGCGGAGCACGTGGAGGGATTCGCGAAGGAGATGGCGCTGGTCACGCACACGCGCCTCATCAAGGGCCCCGACGGCACGCTGATCCCCGATCCCGAATCGAAGCTCGAGGAGCCGCTCGTCGTCCGGCCGACTTCCGAGACGATCATCTACGATGCCTTCTCGAAGTGGGTGCAGAGCTACCGCGACCTGCCGCTGCTGATCAACCAGTGGGCGAACGTGGTGCGGTGGGAGATGCGCACGCGGCTGTTCCTGCGCACGGCCGAGTTCCTGTGGCAGGAGGGCCATACGGCACACGCCACGGAGGCGGAAGCCGAGGAGGAGGCCACGCGCATGCTCGGCGTGTACCGGGAGTTCCAGGACAACTGGCTGGCGCTCGGTGTGATCACGGGCCAGAAATCCCCCGCCGAGAAGTTCCCGGGGGCGGACCGCACGTACGCGCTCGAAGCGCTCATGCAGGACAACCGCGCCCTGCAGTGCGGCACGTCACACATGCTCGGTCAGAACTTCGCCCGTCAGTTCGACCTGAAGTTCCAGGCGGAGAGCGGTCAGGAGGAGTACGCGTGGAACACGTCGTGGGGAGTGTCCACGCGCATGGTCGGCGGACTGGTCATGACGCACGGTGACGACAGCGGCCTGGTGCTGCCGCCTCGCATCGCGCCGATCCAGGTGGTGATCGTGCCGATCTACCGCAAGGATGAGGAGCGCACACTCGTCATGGAGAAGGCGCAGTTCATTGCGAACGCGCTGCGTGCGGAGAAGGTGCGCGTCCACATCGACGCCCGCGACACCATGAAGCCCGGGCCGAAATACTATGAGTGGGAGCGGAAGGGTGTGCCGATGCGCATCGAGATCGGCCCGCGCGATGTGGCCGCGCAGAAGCTCATGACGGTCATGCGCACGGAGTGGTCGGGCGGCGAACGGAAGGAGTCGCTCGACGAGCTGGCTGCCATGACACTCATTCCGCAGCGGCTCGACGCATATCAGCGCTTCCTGTTGCAGCGGGCAGTCGAGCGGCGCGAGGCGAGCTCGCATCGCGGCATCGAGGACTACGACAGGCTGCGGGAGATCGTCGAGGGCGATGGCGGCTTCGTCTATGCCGGCTGGTGCGGCTCTGCCGAATGCGAGCAGAAGGTGAAGGAGGACACGAAGGCGACGATCCGTGTGCTGCCGTCCGCAGAGTTCCGGTCGGAGGACGCACCGAAGCGCTGCACCGTATGCGGTAGCGCGTCACACGCGGAGGCGGTGTGGGCACGAGCGTACTGACCGGCGACCGGATGACCGATCTGTTCCAGTACCGGAACGGTGTGCTGCACTGTGAGGGTGTGTCCGCAGAGCGGCTCGTCGCCGAGTACGGTACTCCGCTGTACGTGTACAGCGAGAACGCGATACTCGACCGGTACCGCGCGTTCACCGGCGCGTTTGCCGCGCTCGATCCGCTCATCGCCTACTCCGTGAAGGCGAACGGCAACCTCGGCGTGCTGCGCGTGCTCGCGCAGGCTGGTGCGGGCGCGGACATCGTGAGTGGCGGCGAGCTGCATCGCGCGCGCCTCGCGGGCATTCCGGGACGGCGCATCGTGTTCAGCGGGGTAGGCAAGACCATCACCGAGCTGGCAGCGGCGCTCGACGCGAAGATCTACGCGTTCAATGTGGAGAGCGAAGGCGAGCTGCGCATGCTGTCCGGGCTGGCTGTCACCATGAACACGCGTGCGCCGATAGCGCTGCGCGTGAATCCCGACGTGGAGACGGCGACGCCGCACCATTACACCGCGACGGGTCACAAGCAGACGAAGTTCGGTATACCGTACGAGGAGGCGGAGCGGCTGTATCACGAGGCCGCGCAGATGCCGGGCATCCTGGTACGCGGCATCGACGTTCACATCGGCAGTCAGATTCTCGATGTGGAACCGTACCGCCTGGCCGTCACGCGTGTTCTCGAGCTGGTCGACCGGCTGCGTGCGCGCGGGATCGTGCTCGAGTACATCGATGTCGGCGGCGGCTTCGGCATCAGCTATGACGGCGACAGCGGTCCCGGCCCGGCCGACTTCGCGGCCGGCCTCGTGCCGCTGCTGGAGCGATCGGGTCTGCGCACGGTGTTCGAGCCGGGTCGCTTCATCGTGGGCCCGGCGGGCGTTCTGCTGACACGCGTGCTGTTCATGAAGCACATGGGCGGCAAGACGTTCGTCATCACGGATGCCGGCATGAACGACCTGCTCCGGCCGAGCCATTACTCCAGCTATCATCGCGTGGAGCCGGCGCAGCGGACGCCCGGCCGTGAAACCGTGTCCGTGGACGTCGTCGGCCCCATCTGTGAGAGCGGGGACTTCCTCGCGCTCGACCGGCCCATTCCACGGGTCGAGCCCGGCGAGCTGCTCGCCATCGGCACCACCGGCGCCTACGGGTTCTCCATGGCGTCGACCTACAATGCGCGGCCGCGCCCGGCCGAAGTGATCGTCTCCGGCAACGAGCACCGCCTCGTACGCCGCCGCGAAACCTACGACGACCTCGTGCGCGGCGAGGCGGAGTTACTGGGATAGATGCAGACCATGGAAAACCGGATCCTCATCCTCGACTACGGCTCCCAGTTCACGCAGCTCATCGCACGACGGATCCGCGAGGAGCGCGTGTACTGCGAGATCCATCCGCCGACAGTCACCTCTGACTGGGTCAGGGAGTTCGCGCCGCGCGGCATCGTGCTGTCCGGCGGACCGTCATCGGTCTACGGCGCAGATGCGCCGCCGCTCGATCCCGCATTGCTCGAGCTCGGCGTTCCCGTTCTCGGCATCTGCTACGGCATGCAGCTCATCGCGCAGGCTGCGGGAGCGCCGGTCGTCCCGGGCAAGCGGGAATACGGTCGCGCGGAGCTGCGGATCACGCGGGGTGAAGACCTGTTCGATGGCTTCGCGTCCGACGAGGAGATCACCGTCTGGGCGAGCCACGGCGACCACGTCGATCAGGCGCCCGCCGGCTTCGAAGTGCTGGCATCCACGCGCGATCTGCCGGTCGCCGCATTCCGGCGTTCCGGTGAGCCCATCTTCGGCGTGCAGTTCCATCCCGAGGTGGCGCACACGCCGCGCGGTGATGAGATCCTGTCCAATTTCACGTTCCGCATCTGCGGCTGCGAGCCGACCTGGACGGCGGGATCGTTCATCGACGACCACATCGCGCGCATCCGCGAGCAGGTCGGTGATGCGCACGTCATCTGCGGCCTCTCCGGCGGCGTGGACTCCTCCGTGGCGGCTGCACTGGTGCACCGCGCGATCGGAGATCAGCTCACCTGCATCTTCGTGGACAACGGGCTGCTGCGGAAGAACGAGCGTGACGGCGTGGAGCGGGCATTCCGGCGTCACCTCGGTGCACACCTCGTGGTCGTGGACGCACGCGAGCGGTTCCTGGAGCGGCTGGCGGGAATCGAGGAGCCGGAGGAGAAACGCCGCCGCATCGGTGAGACGTTCATCCGCGTGTTCGAGCGCGCCGCGGAGGACGCCGGCCGCGACGCGAAGTTCCTGGTGCAGGGCACACTCTATCCCGATGTGATCGAGTCGCGGTCCGTGCGCGGGCCGTCCGCCGTCATCAAGACACACCACAACGTCGGCGGCCTGCCGGAGGACCTCGGGTTCGAGCTGGTCGAGCCGCTGCGCGAGCTGTTCAAGGACGAGGTGCGCCAGGTAGGTCGCGAGCTCGGACTGCCGGAAGAGCTCGTCGGCCGCCACCCCTTCCCGGGACCCGGCCTCGCCATTCGCGTGCTGGGCGCCGTCAGCGAGGACCGCCTGGCCATACTTCGCGAGGCCGACGCCATCTACCTCGAGGAGATCGGCGCCGCCGACCTGTATGACGACATCTGGCAGGCGTTCGCCGTACTCCTGCCCGTGCGCAGCGTCGGTGTGATGGGCGATGCACGCACCTACGACAACGTGGTGGCATTGCGCGCAGTCACCAGCGGCGACGGCATGACCGCCGACTGGTATCCGTTTCCGCCCGAGGTGCTGGGGCGGATGTCGTCACGCATCATCAACGAGGTCGATGGCGTGAACCGCGTCTGCTACGACATCAGCTCGAAGCCGCCTGCAACCATTGAATGGGAATAGAAAATCGAAGAGTCCGGCCGGCTGGCTGAGCGGCCAGGCTGCCGCGCGCAGCCGGCAGTCTGCCGCGTCAGGGTAGGCTAGTCCCGCTCGCTGCTCAGATGCGCGGCACCCTCTGCCGCCAGGCGGCGCAGGTAGATGCCGGCATAATTCTCATCGATCGCGGCCAGACGATGGTCGGGTGTGGCGTCGTGCTCGGCGCCGCACCGGTCGCACCGGATTCGACGCATCTCGCTCGCACCCACCAGCCGCCAGTTGCCGACACAATCGTCGTGGATGTGTTTCAGTTCCAGCATGTACGGTACTCCCATCGGCGGCCGCGCGATACGGCCGGTCCGGCGCGCTACAGTGCAATCTCCACGCCACACGATGGTCAGTCGCATTCCCCGACCCCGCACTGGATTACGACGACATGCACCGCCTCCGACAGCCGTGTCTGCCCGCCAACGCCGAAGGCGATTCCGTAGATATCCACCTGCGTGTTCGTCGGGACCGTGTCCGGCACCCGGAACGTGAATTCGTGCGTGCTGTCTTCCTGCAACCCGAAACGCACGGCGGCCGAATCCACGAGCGGCATCCCCGGACTCAGTCGGCGTGCAACGAACCCGACTCCATTCAGGTACAGCCTGCTCAGATCCTGCGCTTCCACGCGCACCACGATGTCGCGGCCCGTGAGCACCGTTGCGCCCGTCTCCGGCTCGAGCACCCGGGCGTTGAGCAGAGGACCGCCATCCGGCGCAGCAGGGCCGGGGCGGTCGCGGTCCCCGAAGCACGCGGTCAACGTCGTGACCAGCATCACGCTCGACACGCGGCGCAGGAGACGATGCACCGTGTCCAGGTGCGTCGGCAGCGCGTGCTGCATCCCCCTCACTCCGGCTCCGGATCGGACAGCCGCGACACGACCGAATCCCAGACCGCCGCCATGTGGTCCAGGTCGCCACCGCGCGCCTCCACATAGGCACGCAGCTCCTCCTCCGTGACGCCCCGCTCGTTCAGCACCGCGTCGCGCAGCCGCATGAACTCCGCCGTGTCCACGCCGGCCGTCAGCGCCGCACGACGCAGCTCCACCATCGTCTGCACGAACCGCTCGTCGCTCGCGCCGAACGTGTTCTCCTCCGCCGCGCAGCCGCTCAGCAGCAGCGCCAGTCCCAGTGCCAGTGCTCTCATGGACAGCATTTTCGCACGTAATGTCATGCGGCGGTAGTGGCGGCCGGTTTTATGCTGCCTGATTGGCAGGCGAAGCGGGCACGGCCGTTGCCCCTTCGCGGGCGGGTCCAATTACGAAACCGGGGGCGGAAGTGCTGAATCACGAGCGGCTCACAATCAAGGCGGCTGAATCGATCCAGGCCGCGCTGCAGGATGCGACGCGGCGCGGCAATCCGGCGTTGGAGGATGTCCATCTTCTGAACGCGTTGCTGGGTCAGGAAGAGACGGTCGTCGTGCCGGTGCTGCAGAAGGTGGGTGTGAACGTGACGCGCCTGCGGGAGGCGCTGACGGCGGTGCTGGAGCGGCTGCCGAAGCAGACGGGTGGGGCTACGCCGAACGTGAGTCGTGAGCTGAATCAGATCTTCGATGGCGCGGAGCGCATCGCGCGAGACCTGAAGGACGAGTACACATCGACGGAGCACCTGCTGCTGGGAGTGGCGGCACAGAAGGGATCGACGGCGGCAGACCTGATGAAGCACCAGGGCGCGACGGAGGCGTCGCTGCGGGAAGCGCTGGAGGCGGTGCGCGGGTCGCATCGCGTGACGGACCAGACACCGGAGCAGCAGTACCGCGCACTGGAGCGGTTCACGAAGGACCTCACGGAGATTGCGCGCCGCGGGAAGCTGGACCCGGTGATCGGCCGGGATGAGGAGATCAGGCGCGTGGTGCAGGTGCTGAGCCGTCGCACGAAGAACAATCCGGTCCTGATCGGCGAGCCTGGTGTGGGCAAGACCGCGATCGTGGAGGGCCTGGCGCAGCGCATCGTGAGCGGCGACGTACCGGAATCGCTGAAGGACAAGCGTCTGGTCCAGCTGGATATATCTGCGATGGTCGCGGGTGCGAAGTATCGCGGCGAGTTCGAGGAGCGGCTGAAGTCCGTGCTGAAGGAAATCACGGAAGCGGAAGGTCGCTACGTGGTGTTCATCGACGAGATGCACACGATCGTCGGCGCGGGTGCGGCCGAGGGCGCGATGGATGCGGGGAACATGCTGAAGCCTGCGCTGGCGCGCGGGGAGCTGCGCGTGGTCGGTGCGACCACGCTCGATGAGTATCGCAAGCATATCGAGAAGGACGCGGCTCTCGAGCGTCGCTTCCAGCCGGTATACGTGGGCGAGCCGAGTGTCGAGGCGGCGATCGCGATCCTGCGCGGGCTGAAGGAGCGCTACGAAGTGCATCACGGCGTGAAGATCACCGACAGCGCGCTCGTGGCTGCGGCAAAGCTGTCCGACCGCTACATCGGCGGTCGTTTCCTGCCCGACAAGGCGATCGATCTGATTGATGAGGCCGCGTCGCGGCTGCGGATCGAGATCGACTCGATGCCGCAGGAGATCGATGAGGTCGAGCGGCGCATCATGCAGCTCGACATCGAGCGCACCGCGCTCGCGCATGACCAGGAGCGCGGTGCGGTGGAGCGGCTGGAACGCATCGAGGATGAGCTGGCGCAGCTGCGCGAGAAGTCGAACGCGATGAAGGCGACGTGGCAGGCCGAGAAGGATCAGATCGCGCGCATCCGCTCGCTGAAGGAGCAGATCGACGAGCTGCGCATCGAGGCGGAGCGCGCGACGCGCACCGCAGACCTCGCCCGGGCTGCCGAGATCCAGTACGGCGCGGTCCCGAAGGCCGAGCAGGAGCTGGAGGCGGCGGAGGCGCGGCTGACCGAGCTGCAGTCTCACGGCAAGTTCCTGAAGGAGGTCGTGGACGCCGAGGATGTCGCCACGGTGGTCGCGCGCTGGACCGGCATCCCGGTCACGCGCATGCTGGAGACGGAGAAGCAGCGCCTCACGCATCTGGAGGACGAGCTCGGCTCACGAGTGGTCGGCCAGCACCCCGCGATCGTCGCGGTGTCGAACGCGGTGCGCCGCAGCCGTGCCGGGCTGCAGGACCCGAACCGGCCGATCGGCAGTTTCATCTTTCTCGGGCCGACAGGTGTGGGGAAGACGGAGACGGCGCGCGCGCTCGCGGAGTTCCTGTTCGACGACGAGCAGGCGATGGTGCGCATCGACATGTCGGAGTACATGGAGAAGCACGCGGTCGCTCGCCTGATCGGTGCGCCGCCGGGATATGTCGGTTACGAGGAGGGCGGTCAGCTGACGGAAGCAGTCCGCCGGCGGCCGTATTCGGTGGTGCTGTTCGACGAGATCGAAAAGGCGCATCCGGAAGTCTTCAACCTGTTCCTCCAGATCCTCGATGATGGACGCCTCACGGACTCGCAGGGTCGCACTGTCGACTTCCGCAACTGCGTCATCATCATGACGTCGAACGTCGGCAGCCAGTTCATCCTGGAGCGCTCGGGCACCGGCGACTGGCAGGAGGTCGAGACGTACGTGCTCGAGGAGCTGCGGCGCGCCTTCCGGCCCGAGTTCCTCAACCGCGTCGATGACGTGGTGGTGTTCCGACCACTCGCCCAGGAACAGCTGCAGCGCATCGTCGAGCTCCAGCTCGACCGCCTGCGTGCGATGCTCGCCGAACGCGACATCACGCTCCAGCTCACGCCCGAGGCGGAGAAGATCATCGCGGAGGACGGCTACGACCCCGCGTTCGGGGCGCGCCCGCTGAAGCGCTCGATTCAGCGCCTCGTGCAGAACCCGCTCGCGATCATGCTGCTGGAAGGGAAGTTCCAGGACGGCGATACCGTGCTGGTCAGGACGGCAGGCGACGCCCGCGAGCTGCGCTTCGAGCGGGTGAGCGCCGACGCGGCTATCGCCTAGGGGCACGCGGTGGGCGCACGCGCACCGGTGGGTCCCGCCGACCGCCGGCGCGTGCGTCTGCTCCTCCTGCACTGCTTGACATCAGCCGCCGCCCCGCGCCACCTTTCGACGACTCCCCGCCACACTTCAACGGAATGACTACCATGCGGTTAAGCGCTGCTCGCTCCGCCGGCCTGATGCTCGGACTGGTCCTGATGTCCGCCTGTGGCGGGTCCGCCCCGCGCGCCGGCGTGGACAGCTCGGTCGGTCCCGCCATGACCATTGAGCGGTTCCTCCGTGCGACGAACCAGAACGACCTGGACACGATGGCTGCGCTGTTCGGCAACCGGGACGGCTCCGTGACGCGGGTCTGGTCGCAGAAGGAGATCGATGACCGGATGCTGATCTTCGCGTCCGTGCTGCGGCATACCGACTACACGATCGCCGGCGAGCAGATCGTCGCCGGTCGGCGCGACGAGGCCACGCAGCTGAACGTGCAGATGGTGATTCAGGGGGACACGGTCATGGTGCCGTTCACCATGGTGCGGACCGCCAGCCAGAACTGGCTGATCGAGAACATCGGCATCGAGCAGGTCACGCGCGGTCGCTCCGGCGGCCGTCCTTAGGAATCGGGGTCCGGCGGCCATTCGTCCAACCGGGCGACACGGCGCCCGGACAGGATGGTCGCAGCCGCGCCCGGCCCGGCCCCCGGATTCAGCCCGACACGAGCTCGATCAGCACGCCGCCCGTGCTGCGCGGATGCAGGAACGCGACGCGGTGGCCGTGTGCCCCGGTCCGTGGCACCCGGTCGATGAGCTCGACGCCATCGGCGGCCAGGCGGGCCAGTGCCGCGTCGAGGTCGGGAACACGGTACGCGAGGTGGTGCAGGCCGGGGCCGCGCCGCGCGAGGAATCGGCCGACCGCGGTGTCGGCGCTGGTCGGCTCGATCAGCTCGATGCGACCGGCGCCGGATCCGACGAACGTGACGGACACGCCCTGCGACGCCACATGCTCGACCGGGGAACCGGCGGCGCCCAGCAGGGATTCAAATATCGGTAGCGATGCGGTGATCGATTCGACAGCGATCGCCACATGATCCAGGGGAAGTTGCACTAGTCCGCTCCGGCGGGTTTCTTGCACGTGTATACGGTCCCAAGTTAACACTTCGCGCCGCCGCAGGTGCGGTGGCGGGTCTTTTCAAGGAGATGGTGATGGCCGAGAACGGCGGACCGATTCAGGTCACCGACGGAAACTTCGCCGAGGAGATCGAAAAGGGGCAGGGCCTCTCGATCGTCGATTTCTGGGCTGCCTGGTGTGGGCCGTGCCGCATGGTCGCCCC
>DATHVW010000242.1:0-19235 GCA_035461085.1 Longimicrobiales bacterium
CGAACCCGGTTTCCCGCTCTTTCCCCTACATCGTCGTGCTCGAAGACGCTGATCACACCGGCCCCGTAGCCAAGTGGTAAGGCGAAGGTCTGCAAAACCTTTATTCGGCGGTTCGAATCCGCCCGGGGCCTCTGTTGCGCTCACATCGCGGTCCCTGCAATGAGCCGTACAACGGGTGGTCGAAACGAAAAAGCCGGCTCTCCCAGAGTCGGCTTTTTCATCATCATGCACTCGTTGTTCGTAACGATAAATCCCGCAGGTGCGCCCTGAACCAATAGCGCTATTACCTGCCTGATCCGGCGAGCGGCGCCACCTGCGCCAGCACGAAGACCACGTCCGAAGGACTGAACGGCTTCTGCAGAAAGCACGTGAAGCTGCGCTCATCCGCCGGATCGATCTCATAGCCGCTCATGCCGATGATCGGGACCAGCTGCGTGTCAGGGTGGGAGCGGAGGGACTGCAGGATGGTGGTGCCATCCAGCGCAGGCAGCTCGATGTCGAGCACCACCGCGTCCGGCCGCAGCTCGCGCGCCTTGCGCAGCGCGTCGACACCATCCGCCGCCTCCACTGTACGATATCCGTGATCCCGCAGCGAGTTCGAGATCAGTGAGCGGACCGACGACT
The DNA here is from genome assembly GCA_035461085.1 of Longimicrobiales bacterium. Classification (GTDB taxonomy): domain Bacteria; phylum Gemmatimonadota; class Gemmatimonadetes; order Longimicrobiales; family RSA9; genus SH-MAG3. The sequence continues at coordinate 625 of DATHVW010000242.1, forward strand.
CGTCGTCCACCACCAGTACCATCGGCTCCATGGACACTCCTCTTCCTGGGGTGCTCCAATTACGCGAGGCGATCGCGTCGCGGCAAGTGGGACGTGATAGCGACGGCATTTCCGGATGCCGCCATAGACCTTCGTCCACGTTCGAAATGGCGCGCGACAGCGCCGTCAACTCTGGCGCGTCAGCCAGTCGTTCGCCAGTGTTACGCATGATCATGCCCGCCTGGCTGCTCCTCATATGGTCCGGCCTCGCGGCCGCCTGCGCTGCCGCCCTGATCGCCCCCGCCATCGGCGGCGTTCCGGTAGCGTCGTGGTCTCTCGCGCCACTGCCACGCTCGCGTTCTCACGGCGTGATCTGGTCGTTCGCCGCCGGTCTGCTGGTCTACCCCGTTCTCTACGGCGTTGTGTTCGAGCTGCTCCACCGAGCGGATCTGCGCACCGGACTCATCCTCGGCGCACTTCACGGAGCCGGGATGTTCGTCCTCGTGCGCCGCCGTCGCGGTTCAGGGCGCGCCGGCCTCCGCACGGCCGCCGCTCACCTCGTCTACGGCGCTGTCCTCGCCTTCCTCTACGTCACGCCTTGACGCGCCGAGCCGTGCCCGGGCATTCTCAGCCCATGGGAAAATCGCAGCGGCATACCGTCATCCGTGAGCTCATTCAGAGCCATCGCATCGGCAGCCAGGAGCAGCTCCGCGAGCTCCTCGAAACGCGCGGGTTCGATGTCGCCCAGGCCACGCTCTCCCGCGACATCCGCGAGCTGCGGCTCATCAAGGTGCATGACCCCGAGGGCGGTACCCACTACACGCTGCCGCCGGAAGCGTGGGACACCGCGCCCGCCCTCACACGCCTCCTGCCGGCGCTCTACCTCGGCGCCGAAGGTACCGGCAACCTCCTCGTCGTGAAGACCATGGTCGGCGGCGCCCAGGCCGTAGCCGAAGCCATCGACTGGGAAGAATGGCCCGAGGTTCTCGGAACCCTCGCCGGCGATGACACCATCCTCCTCATCCTGCGCGACGGCAGGCAGCTTCAGAACGTGGTGAAACGCCTGGAGGAGCGCGCCGGCACGCTCGACTGACATCGGACGCGGCACCCGTTCTGCATTTTGCGCCATGCATCCATTCGGGGCGCCCCCAACACCACCGGCCTGCCGCGAGCCCCCGCGGCTATGCGCCCATGCGTGATCACTTTCGACGGCTGACCGACTGGGGTCTGTAGCGCCCGTGACGGGGCCTCCCATGGGTCGGCGAGCCAATTTGCAGAAGGGGTGCCGCGTCCGACTCCGTTCCCGGCTCCGTTTCCGCTCCTGCCGGCCCCCCGCCGTCGCCGCCCTCACGAGACTGGGCCCCGCCCCTTGCATCCTCACCACAATGATGTATACTTATTCATAGAATAATGCATAACAACCCGTTTCGCGCCGCCATACTCGGCGCCACCGGTTATACCGGTCAGGAACTCGTCGCCCTGCTCGCGCGGCACCCGCGCCTCAGGGCGACCTTCGTGTCGTCCGAGTCCGAGGCCGGTCAGCCGGCGGGCGGTGGGCTGCGTTACGTGCACGCGGAAGAAGTTCCGCTGGGCGACGTGGATATCGTGTTCAGCTGCCTGCCGCACGGTGAAGCGGAAGGCTGGGTGCTGAAGGCGCGCGGCGCTGGCACACGGGTGGTCGATCTTTCGGCCGACCTTCGCGACGGGCGTCATGGCGCGGTTTACGGGCTGCCCGAGCTCTGGCGCGAGCAGGTGCGGGGGGCGGATCTGGTGGCGAACCCGGGCTGCTACCCGACTGGAATCCTGCTCGGGCTGGGGCCGCTGCTCGCGGCGGGCCTGGTGGACGGATCGCGGCCAGTGATGATCGATGCGGCGTCGGGTGTGACGGGAGCGGGGCGCGCGGCGAAGCGGGACCTGCTGTTCGGGGAAGTGGCGGAGGACTATCGGGCATATGCGACGGGCAATACGCACCGTCACGTGCCTGAGATCGCGCGGGGTCTCGCGGCCGTTGCGGGTCGCGCGGTGGAGTTCGTCTTCACGCCGCACCTGCTGCCGGTCCGCCGCGGAATTCTCGAGACGATGTATGTGCCCGTCACGGCGGGTGTCAGCGCGTCGGATGTCGTGGACGGCTGGAACGCGGCGTATGCGGAGGAGCCGTTCGTGGAAGTGTGGCCGGAAGGTCTGCCGGCCCTGCGTGCAGGTGTGCAGCGCAACGTGGTGGCGCTCGGTGCCAGCGACGTGATTGGAGTGGAGCAGCCGCTGGTCCTGATAGTGGCGGCGTTCGACAACCTGGTGAAGGGCGCGGCAGGGCAGGCGCTCCAGAATGCGAACCTGATGCTCGGCGTGTGCGAGCACGAGGGATTGAGCCGGTGAAACTGCAGGTTGTGAAGATCGGCGGCGCTGCGCTGGCGGACGCGGCATGGCTATCGGGGTTCGCGGCTGCGGTCGCGACGGCCCGCACACCGCTCGTGATCGTGCATGGCGGCGGTCCGGACATCACGGCGCTCTCGGACCGTCTCGGTATCGAGGTGCGGTGGCACGAGGGACGTCGCGTCACGCCGCCCGAGGCGCTCGATGTAGCAGCGATGGTGCTGAGCGGACGGGTGAACAAGCGGATCGTCGCCGCACTGCTGGCTGCTGGCGTGGATGCCATCGGCCTGTCGGGAGTCGATGGCGGGCTGCTGCGCGCCGACATCGTGGAGAACGGTCAGCTCGGGCGTGTCGGTCGTGTTGCCAGCGTCCGAACCGGCCTGATGACGGGACTGCTTCACCAGGGTCATACGATCGTGGTATCGCCGATCTCGCTCGGCTCGGACGGCGAGCCGCTCAATGTGAACGCAGATGATGCTGCTGCCGCGATCGCGGCTGCACTCGGTGCGACGGAGCTGGTGTTCCTGACGGATGTGCCCGGTGTGCGTGACGCTTCGGGTGTGAGACGGCTGCTCGATGCGGGCGAAGCCGTGTCGCTGATCCGGACGGGCATCGCGTTCGGCGGCATGAGTGTGAAGCTGAGTGCGGCGATGAATGCGCTCGACTGCGGCGTGAACGCGGTCCGGATCGGGGATGCGCAGGTTCTTTTCGACACGTCGGCCGGCACCGTGCTGCGGCCGGTTTCTCTCGGAGTCGCGTAATGACAACTGCCGCCGCAGTCGAACAGGCCACCGCAGCCGCGACGGGTACCGCGCGTGCCGCAGCAGGCGCGCGCGAGTCAGCCGTACTGGGAACGTACCGGCCGGCGCCGCCCGTGTTCACACGCGCCGACGGCTGTCGCCTGTACGATGTCGAGGGTCATGCATACCTCGATTTCGCCAGCGGCATCGGCGTGAACGCTCTCGGTTACGGGGACGCGGGTCTCGTCTCTGCTCTACAGTCGCAGCTTGCGACGGGACTGGTGCACACGTCGAACCTCTATCGTACGGAGCCGGCCGAGCTGCTCGCGCGCGAGCTGGTCGCGCATTCGTTCGCGGACCGGGTGTTCTTCTCGAACTCCGGCGCCGAGGCGAACGAGGCGGCCTTCAAGTTCGCGCGCAGGTTCGGGCGTGCGATGGGAGGCGCGGCCCGGCACGAGATCGTGGCGCTGCGCGGAGCGTTCCACGGCCGGCTGTTCGGCGCCCTTGCCGCGACGGATCGTCCGGCGATGCAGGAGCCGTTCGAGCCGCTGATGCCTGGCGTGCGTTTCATCGAGCCGGGCAATGTGGCGGAAGCCAGAGCCGCCATCAGCCGGCCGACGACGGCGGCCATCATCGTCGAGCCCGTTCAGGGCGAGGGCGGCGTCCGCCCGCTCGACGCGGCCTATCTGCGTGCGCTGCGCGAGATCGCCGACGAGGCGGATGCGCTCCTCATCTTCGATGAGGTGCAGTGCGGTCTCGGTCGTACGGGCCACCTGTTTGCGTACGAGGCATCGGGTGTAACGCCGGACATCCTGACGCTGGCGAAGCCGCTCGCCGGCGGGCTGCCGATGGGAGCCACGCTCGTCACCGACCGTGTCGCCGCCGTGGTGCGACCGGGTGACCATGCGACGACGTTCGGCGGCGGGCCCCTCGTGGCCGCGGTTGCATTGCACGTCGTCCGCCGCCTGGCCGACGAGGATTTCCTTGCCCGCGTGCGCGAAACCGGCGCGTACCTGGAGCAGCGCCTCGACGAGCTGTGCGGCCTGCGCGCGGTCGATCACGTGCGCGGTGCCGGAATGATGTGGGGAATCCAGCTGCGGTCACCGGCGGCGCCGGTCGTCGCAGCGGCCCTCGAGGCCGGTCTGCTGGTGACGGCGGCGGGCGACAGCGTGCTGCGTCTGCTGCCGCCCCTGGTGATCGCGCCGCACGAGGTCGATACGGGCGTGAACATTCTGCGTGAGGTATTGCGGTGAGCACGGCGCTTCCGGTCCTCGAACATGTCGTACGCCACGGGCTGGAGCAGGCGCGGGCGAAGCGGCCGCTCAGCATCGTCCCGGACGGGTCCGCGCTGTATCTGCGGCGCGCCGAGCCGTCGGATGCGCGTGAGATCCACGAGCTGCTCGAGGTGTTCGTTGCGCACGGCCAGCTGCTGCCGCGGACGCTGCGGCAGGTCTATCGCACGATCCGCGATTACGTCGTGGCCATCGAGGACGGCCGAATCGTCGGGTGTGCCGCGCTGCGGATCTATTCCGCGGACGTGGCGGAAGTCGGTGCGCTGGCCGTTGTGGCGGAGAAGCACGGCAGCGGCATCGGCCGTCGCCTGGTGGAGACGCTCGTCCACGATGCGGGCATGCTGGGGCTGCGGCGCGTGTTCGCACTGACGCTGCAGGATGGATTCTTTCACCGTCTCGGCTTCGAGACGACAGTCGTATCGGAGTTTCCCGAGAAGGTGGCGGCAGACTGCAGCACGTGCGCGCGCCGCGCGACGTGCGCCGAGATTGCCGTTGCACGCAACGTGACCCACTGACGGCTGAACAGCAGGAAGAGGTAAGCGAAATGTCCTTTAGAATCGTACTGGCGTATTCCGGCGGGCTCGACACGTCCATCATCGTGCCGTGGCTGCGCGAGAACTACGACAACGCGGAAGTCATCTGCGTTGCCGCGGATGTCGGCCAGGGCGAGGAGCTGACCGGCCTGGAAGCACGCGCGCTCCGGCAGGGTGCCAGCGCACTGGTGGTCGAGGATCTGCGCGACGCGTTCGTGCGCGAGTCGATATGGCCCACGCTGCGTGCAGGCGCGATCTACGCACGCAAGTACCTGCTCGGCACGTCCATGGCACGGCCCATCATCGCGCGCAGCCAGGCGCAGCTCGCGATGCGGGTCGGCGCCAGCGCGCGGGCGCACGGCTGCACCGGCAAGGGCAACGACCAGGTACGGTTCGAGCTGTCGTACGCGGCGTTCGCCCCCGAGCTCCAGGTCATCGCGCCGTGGCGGCACTGGGACATCCGTTCGCGTGAGGATGCCATCAACTACGCCGACGCACGCGGCATCGATGTTCCCGTCACGAAGGCGAAGATCTACTCGCGTGACCGTAACCTGTGGCACGTCTCGCACGAGGGCGGGCCGCTCGAGGATCCGGGCAACGAGCCGCCGGCGGACGTATTCCAGCTGACGAGTGCGCCGGAGGACGCGCCCGATCGCGTGCAGTACGTCGACATCGGCTTCGACGCCGGGTACCCGGTGACGATCGATGGTGAAGCACTGTCGCCCGTCGCGCTCATCGAGGTGCTGAACGAGATCGCTGGCATGCACGGCGTGGGTCGCGCCGACATCGTCGAGGATCGCATGGTGGGAATGAAGTCGCGCGGGATCTACGAGACCCCGGGCGGGACTCTGCTGTACACTGCGCATCGCGAGCTCGAGCAGATCGTGCTCGACCGTCGTACGCTCGCGCTGAAGGATCAGGTCGCGCAGCGCTACGCAGACATCGTGTACGAGGGCCGGTGGTGGTCCACCGAGCGCGAGGCGCTCGACGCTCTCGTCGACCGGACGCAGGAGCGTGTCACTGGTAACGTGCGCCTGAAGCTGTACAAGGGCAACGCCATTGTCGCATCGCGCACGACTCCGTACCCGCTGTATGACGCGGGTCTCGCTTCGTTCGGCGATGACGGTCACTACGACCACGCGGACGCGGCCGGCTTCATCCGTCTGTTCTCGCTGCCGACACGTGCGGAAGCCATTCAGTCCGCCGCGTACGCGGCGTCGCGGGCGGGCGCGCCTCAGCCGTCGCGGACGCCGCAGCAGGAGCTTCAGCCGTCGCTGCAGCCCGCGCAGAACGGAAAGCACTCGACGGGCGCCGCAGCGCAGTCCTCGACTGCCGCCCAGCGTGTGGTGCAGCGCGTGCATCCGGTATCGGTTTAATGGCACAGTCCATCATCGAAACGGGAACACCGCCCATCACGCCGCCGACGGAGCATCGCCTGTGGGGAGGCCGCTTCGAGGGTGCGCCTGCGCCTTCACTCGAGGAGCTGAACCGTTCGCTCGACGTGGACCGGCGCCTGTGGCGCGAGGACATCGAGGGGAGCGTCGCGTGGGTGCAGGCGCTCCTGCGCGCGGGTGTGCTGCAGCCGGACGAGGCGGGCACGCTCGACGCCGGCCTGCGCCGCGTGGCGCACCGCCTCGATGAGCAGTTCCCGGCGGATGCGGCGGACGAGGACATCCACACGCTTGTAGAGCGCCTGCTGTACGAGGAAGTGGGCGCAGTGGCGGGCAAGCTGCACACGGGCCGGTCGCGTAACGACCAGGTCGCAACGGACGCGCGTCTGTGGACGCTGCGCGCCTGCGGCCGCATCGAGCGCGAGCTGCGCGCGGTGCAGCTCGCACTGCTGGAACAGGCGGCGGATCACGTCGATGTGCTGATGCCGGCGTACACGCACCTCCGGCGCGCGCAGCCGGTGCGTGTCGCGCACTGGCTCCTCGCGCACTTCTGGGCGCTGCAGCGTGACCGCGACCGGCTCGGTGCCGCGGTGGAGCGCGTCAGTGTCCTGCCGCTCGGATCGGGTGCGATCAGCGGATCGGGCTTCGCCGTCGATCGTACTCTGCTCAAGGAGCTGCTCGGGTTCCGTCACGTGTCGCAGAACTCAATGGACGCGGTCGGCGATCGGGACTGGGTGTGCGAGGTGCTGTTCGTTACGTCCATGGTCGCAACGCACCTGTCGCGTCTGGCGGAGGATCTCATCATCTTCTCCAGCGACGAGTTCCGCTACGTGCACCTGCCCGAGGCGTTCACGACCGGCTCGAGCCTGATGCCGCAGAAGCGCAATCCGGACGGCCTCGAGCTGGCGCGTGGCATGGCCGCACGCTCGATCGGCGACCTGACGTCCGCTCTCGCGATGCTGAAGGGAACGCCCTCGGGATACAACAAGGACTTCCAGGAGGACAAGCGACTGTTGTTCGGCGCGGTGGACGCCATGGAGATGCTGCTGCCGACGACGCGTGAAACGATTGCCGGTCTGCGCTTCGACACGGACCGGCTGCACGTCGCCGTGTCGGACGAGGCCCTGCTTGCCACCGACCTGGCTGACGAGCTCGTCCGTCGCGGCCTGCCGTTTCGCGAGTCACACGCCGCCGTCGGGCGGCTGCTGCGCGCCGCGGACCAGCATGGCGTGGTCGTGTCGCAACTCCCTGAAACGGCCTGGGAGGACGCGCATCCACTCTTCGTGAAACCACATCTGCCCGTCGTGTCGCCGGAATCGTCGGTGGACGCACGTGCTGCGGATGGGGGTACCGCGCGCCCTGCCGTGCTGCGCCAGCTCGTCGCGGCCAGGGACGCCCTGATCTGATCGGAACGGAAGTTGCACCCTGCGCCCCGGAAACGATACCGGAACTTCAATACCCCCGGCGCCGTCGGAGCGATAAGGTGAAAAATCCGTTCTCATCCAGGGATCTGTCCGAAGCCACACGTCGCCGCATCGAGCTGGCGATCGCCGTGGCACAGGAGAGGTTGTTGAGCACCCACGTCGATCACGCCCTGCGCCTGATCCAGCTGGTAGGCGAGCATGTGCCGTTCGAAAACGCGCTGGGCATCTACACGCGCCTGCTGCGGCTTTCGGATGACGAAGCCCGCGTGATCACTACGCGCGCACTCGCCATTCTGGGCGAGCAGTCACGCGACCTGCCCGCGTACAATGCCGCGGCCATGGAAGCAGCCGAGCCACCGGCCGACAACGAGTCGTCGCGGTCGTTCCTGCGCAACATGCGGCAGCGACTGCGCGGCCGTGTCAAGGACGACCTCCGCCGGTGGGTAGAGCTGTCGGCGGCGCGTACGGAGGTCGCGATCCTCAACACGCACGTGGACAACGCGGTGAACTTCGTCGAGCTGCTCGAGCCGGAGATGGCGTCGGCCGAGGCTGTCGATCTCTACCTCGACGCTCTCGAGGTGAGGGAGAGCGTCGCGGAAGTCGCGTACTACCTGGTGCTGGCCCGGATCGCCGATGAGGAGCTGCCCGAGGTTCCGAAGAGCGACGCGTCGGGTCGTACGGGCGACACTCACAGCATATCCCGGACTGCCGCCGGCGTGCGCCTCGAAGGCAGCTGACCGCCTGAACGCGCCGCGCGGCGGCTGATTCAGCCTTCCGTGATTCGACAACCGGCCGGCCGCCCTCGAGCGGACCGGCCGGTTTTGCGTGCGGCATGGGCCAATACTACATTCCCGCCGCTGTTGTAAAACTGCTCCCCAGGCATCGAGAAGAATGGCCCGATCTGCCGCTCCTTCCGCCGCCCGCGACGTCGACGCACTGCGCGACCGGGCAAGAAGCATTCGCCGTCACATTGTGGAGATGCTGCACGAGGCAGCGAGCGGTCACCCCGGCGGCTCGCTGTCCGCCGTCGAGATCGTCACCGCACTGTATTTCGGCGGTGTGCTCCGTCACGATCCGGACAATCCGGAATGGCCGGAGCGTGATCGTTTCGTGCTCTCCAAGGGCCATGGCGTACCGGTGCAGTACGCTGCGCTCGCGCTGGCCGGTTATTTCCCGGTGGACGAGCTGCGCACACTGCGGAAGATCGACAGCCGCCTGCAGGGTCACCCCGTGCTCGGCACGGCGCCCGGCATTGAGGCGTCCACCGGCTCACTCGGACAGGGCCTCTCGATCGGCCTCGGCATGGCGCTCGCGAGCCGCCTCGACGACAGCGGCTACCGCGTGTTCGTCCTGCTGGGCGATGGTGAGTGCCAGGAGGGGCAGGTCTGGGAGGCGGCGATGGCGGCGGGACATCACCGACCGGACAACCTCATCGCGATCATCGACTACAACAAGTTCCAGCTGGATGGAGCGATCGAGGACATCATCGGTCTCGAGCCACTGGCGGCGAAGTGGGAGTCCATGGGCTGGAAGACTCGCGAGATCGACGGCCACGACATGCAGCAGGTGCTCGATGCCCTCGACTGGTCGATGCAGACGGGCGAGCCCGCGTGCATCATCGCGCACACGGTGAAGGGGAAGGGTGTCAGCTTCATGGAGGGTGAGAACGCGTACCACGGCGTTGCACCCTCCGATGAGGAGCTGGCCCGCGCGCTCGGCGAGCTGCAGGGCGAAGATCCGGAGGAGCAGAATGCGCGCGCCCTGGCCAGCAATCACGTGCTGGAGGAGGCGGAAGCGTCGATCGAGGCGTCGAACGGGAAGGGAGGTGCACGGTGAAGCATCTGTATCCCGGCCTCGAGTTCGGCAAGGCAACGCGCGATGCCTACGGCGAGGCACTGCGTGACCTGGGCCGCGACCACAACGAGATCGTCGTGCTCGATGCGGACCTGGCCAAGAGCACGAAGAGCGCAACGTTCGGTGAGGCGTACCCGGAGCGGTTCTTCAATGTCGGAATCCAGGAAGCGAACCTCGTCGGCATGGCGGGTGGCCTGGCGAGCTGCGGCAAGGTGCCGTTCATCTCGAGCTTCGCGGCATTCGTCATCCTGAAGGGGTTCGATCAGCTGCGCATGGCCGTATCGTATCCGAAGCTGAACGTGAAGGTCGTCGGGAGTCACGGCGGCATTTCGATCGGCGAGGACGGTGCGAGCCAGCAGTCCGTGGAGGACGTGGCACTGGCATGCGCGCTGCCCGACTTCGTCGTGTGTGTGCCGAGCGACGAGCATCAGATGCGGGCGGTCGTGCAAGCGGCCTACGATCACACGGGTCCCGTCTACATCCGGTCCGGCCGGCCGAAGGCGCCGCTCATTTACGACGCGACGCCGACGGACTTCGCGTTCGGACGTGCGTCGACGCTTCGTGAAGGTCGTGATCTCACGATCATCGCCAACGGGCTGCTCGTCGGCGCGGCATTGATCGCTGCCGATCATCTCGCTGAGGAAGGCATCGAGGCGCGGGTGCTCGACATGGCGTGCGTGAAGCCGCTGGATGAGGACGCCGTGCGTGCCGCTGCGGAGGAGACGGGCGCCATCGTGGTCGCCGAGGAGCACCTGGTTCACGGCGGCCTCGGCGCGCGCGTCGCGCAGGCCGTGTGCACGACCCATCCCGTGCCGCTGGAGTTCGTCGGGATCAACGACACGTATGCGGAGAGCGGAGATCCCGCTGCTGTCATGGAGAAATACGGTCTCACGTGGAAGGAAGTCGAGGCCGCCGCGCGTCGTGTCGTTGCCCGCCGCGGCGCAGGTGCCGCCCGTTGAGCGGCCGCAGCGGTCGATGAGCGAGCGCGAACAGCAGAAGCGTGCCGCGGCAGAGCGTGCGGTAACGTACGTGGAGTCGGGCATGCGGCTTGGACTCGGCACGGGCTCGACTGCGAAACACGTGCTCGACGTTCTGAGCGAACGGCTGAGCGACGGCACGCTCCGCGACATCGGCGGCGTGCCCACTTCGCGCGCGACCGCGGACTACGCTCGCAGCCTCGGAATTCCGCTGCTGGATCTCGATGATGTGCAGCGCCTCGACCTGGCGATCGACGGTGCGGATGAGGTGGACCCGCGGCTGGACCTGGTGAAGGGTCTGGGCGGCGCACTGCTGTGGGAGAAGATCGTCGAGAGCGCGGCTGACCGTTTCGTCGTGGTGGTGGATGAATCGAAGCTCGTGCAGCGACTGGGTGAGAAGGCGCCCGTACCGGTTGAAGTGGTGCCGTTCGGCTGGCGTTCACTGCTGCCGCACTTCACCGCCGCAGGTGCGCGACCGGAGCTGCGCATGGCCGGCGATGAGCCGCTGCTCACGGACGGCGGGCATTACATCGTGGATTGTCACTTCGATGGCGGCATCGATGATGCCGTGAAGATGGCGGCGCAGCTGCGCGCGCGCGCCGGCGTCGTGGAGACGGGCATGTTCATCGGCATGGCGACGGCGGTCGTGGTGGCCGGCGCCGATGTGCGGGTGATGGAGCGGGATACTGGCAACAACAGGCGAGGATAAATGAGTCAGAACGTTGAAGCTCTGCTCGGCAAGGATGCAAAGACACTGCTCGAGCATACGTGCAAAATCCCGAAGGAGCAGCTGCACCTGCCCGGCCCCGATTTCATCGACCGGGTCTGGCAGATCTCCGACCGGCCGGTGCCGGTGCTGCGCAGTCTCCAGAGCATGTTCGATCACGGACGCCTCGGCGGGACCGGCTATCTCTCGATCCTTCCCGTGGACCAGGGCATCGAGCACTCTGCGGGCGCGAGCTTCGCCCCGAATCCGGCGTATTTCGATCCGGAAAAGATCGTGGAGCTGGCGGTGGAGGGCGGCTGCAATGCGGTCGCTTCCACGCTCGGCGTGCTGGGTGCGGTCGCACGCCGCTATGCGCATCGCATCCCGTTCCTGGTCAAGCTGAACCACAACGAGCTGCTGTCCTACCCGAACCAGTACGACCAGGTGTATTTCGGCCAGGTCGAGCAGGCGTTCGACATGGGAGCCGTTGCGGTCGGTGCGACGATCTACTTCGGCTCCGCGGAATCGCGGCGCCAGATCCAGGAGACGAGTGAGGCGTTCCGTGTCGCGCACGAGCTCGGCATGGCCACCGTGCTGTGGTGCTACCTGCGCAATCCGGACTTCAAGCAGGGCGGCACGGACTATCATGAGTCGGCCGACCTGACGGGCCAGGCGAACCACCTGGGCGTGACGATCCAGGCCGACATCATCAAGCAGAAGCTGCCAACGAACAACGGCGGCTACAACGCGCTCAAGGATTTCGGCAAGACGCACAAGAAAGTGTATTCGGATCTCACGAGCGACCACCCGATCGATCTCGTGCGCTATCAGGTCGCCAACTGCTACATGGGGCGCGCGGGCCTCATCAACTCCGGCGGCGCGTCCGGCGCGAACGACCTGGAGGAGGCGGTGCGAACGGCCGTGATCAACAAGCGCGGCGGCGGCATGGGTCTGATCTCCGGCCGCAAGGCGTTCCAGCGCCCGACATCCGAAGGCGTAGCGCTGCTGAACGCGATACAGGACGTGTATCTGGATGACGGCGTCACGGTAGCGTGAGCGCAGCATACGGGGGCACGGCGCTGCGGGCGGGACAATGACGGTCAGAATCTCGCCGTCCATCCTCTCCGCGGATTTCGCGCGCCTGGCCGACGGCGTGGCGGAGGCGGAAGCGGCCGGTGCGGACTGGATCCACGTCGACGTGATGGACGGGCATTTCGTCCCGAACATCACGATCGGCGTGCCCGTCGTGGCCGCGCTCCGGCGCGTCACGAAGCTGCCGCTCGACGTGCACCTGATGATCGACCAGCCGGAGCGGTACGTCGATGCGTTCGTGGAGGCGGGCGCCGACTGGCTGACGGTGCATCAGGAGGCCAGCGTCCATCTGCATCGCACGGTGGAGCGTATCCGCCAGGCGGGTGCCAGGCCGGGTGTCTCGCTGAACCCGGCCACGCCGCCGGCGGCGCTCGCGGAGATCCTGCCGTACGTCGATCTGGTGCTCGTCATGAGCGTGAATCCGGGGTTCGGCGGCCAGCAGTACATCCCGACGAGCACAGCCAAGATTGCCGCAATCCGCCGCGAGCTGGATGAGCGCGGCCTGTGGCCGATCGAGCTGGAGGTGGACGGCGGCGTCAGTGAACGCAACGCCGGTGAAGTGACTGCGGCGGGGGCCACCGTGCTCGTCGCCGGCGCTGCCATTTTCAATCCGGCGGCGAGCGTGGCGGACAACATAACGCGTCTGCGCGCGGCCGCTGGTGCGGGCTGAGGCTGGAGATCACGCGGCCGGCCGGCATGCCGGTTGTTCGGGAGGCCGCACGCTGGTAGATTGATGGACGAAGGTGCAAGGCCTTCGACAGCAGCAATGCCGAACGCGCTCGTCGCGCGGCGGGGGAACCGATTTGCACGGGGTGTATCCGGCGTCCGCCGGAGGGAGACTTCCTTCTCCTAACCCGTCAGCTAACCTCGCAGGCGGAAAAAGGAAGTGCGGAGCGCCCGCTCCGCCCTCTCGTGAAGCCCGCGCTTCACAGCGGCTTCATCGCCTGTAACACCCCGTCACACGCGCGCGCCTCCGGCCAGAGGGAGGTGTGATGTGGATCGCATTCTACTCATAAGTGGAGATATGGTCAGCAGCGCGGAAACGCTGCGTCGTCGCGTGCTGCGTTTCACCGGCTCACGCCGGGCGACGCGCATGATCATCGGACGCATCGAGGCGGCCCGGCGGCTCGGTCAGATCATGTCGTGCATGGTTCTGCCGCGCGAGGTCACGTCGGATGCAGACTACGGTGACGAGCAGGGGTGGGATGTGCGTATCAGTTATGCAGCGGCCGCGGGCCCGGGAGGTCGAGGTGCATGATCTGATCGAGCAGCAGAACCTCGCACCGCCGTCCGCGCACAGAGTCCTCGCCCTGACGGGTGGCGCTCCGCCGGAGCGACTGCTCGAGCTCGCGCGGTGCAGCACGCCGCGCGGGGCACGGCTGGAGCTGTTCACACTGCACGCGCATGCGTCCGCGCCGCTGGACGGCGCCGAATCCCTGCTGGCCGGTGGCGCTGCCCGTGCCGAACAGCCGGCTGTCCGTGAGGTGCTGCGCGCGCTGCACGATACGCGGGCTGATGCGGTGGTGCTCGGGTATCCGGATCATGCGCGCGGTCGCAGTGCATTTACCGACATCGTGGAGCGCGCGACCGCGGCTGCATCGGTCGACGTCATCGTCTGTGTCGACCGGCATGAGAGGCCGTGGCGCCGGGTGCTGGTACCCTACCTGTACGGGCCGCTGGACGGCGGTGCCCTCGGTGTCGCGCGCCGGCTCGCCCGGACCGGCGACGCGGCGGTCACCGTGCTGCACGTGGTGGAGCCCGCTGGCGCGGATGAGGACGCGGCACAGCCGCTCCGCACGAGGATCGATGGCTGCACGCTCAAGGTCGTCACCGCCAGCGACCCGGTCAGTGCGGCGGCGGAGGAAGCGCGGCGCGGATACGACCTGATCGTGCTGGGCGGCCGCGACCGCCTGGTGCACGGCAGATATTTCACCATGCGTCAGCAGCGCCTGCTGCTGACGACGGACGCGACGCTCGTCATCGTTCACTCCGGGCGTCACGACTGAGGCGGGCGCCCGCCTGCCTGAGCCATTCTTGTTGAGACCCGGGACCCCCGCCGCTACATTGTCGGCGGGCCCGGGTGGCGGAATGGCATACGCAGTCGACTTAAAATCGACGGCCCCCAGGGGCATGTGGGTTCGACCCCCACCCCGGGCATGACTTCCATTCGAAAGCGCGATCCGGTTGGCGCCGGCGGCGCATGGAAACGGTACTGGCATGAGCACGGCCATCATGCTGCTCGCAGTGGCGGGCGTGATCGCGGTCCTGCTGCGTCTGTTGCGCTCCCTGTTCGCGACGCTGCGCGGCGGCGTGGACGTATTTCTGGCGCACGATGTCGCGGACACGCGCGCGCAGCGCGGCGACCTGACGGGTCTGGATGATGCGAAGGTGGCGGCGGCGATCGCACGCCGGCGGCGCCTGCTCGCGCTCGGGACGGCATCCCTCTGGATCGGGCTGCTGATTGTGCCGGTGCTCACGCCGTGGCCGTCGCTCCTGTACGCCACGTACTCGCTCCTCTGGCTGCTCCCGCGCGCGCCGCGTCACGCACCACGCGCATGATTCGAGTCACATTTCTGGGCACCGCTGCAGCCCGGCCAACGGTCGGGCGCAACGTGAGCGCCATCATGATGCACCGTGGCGGCGACTCGCTGCTGTTCGACTGCGGCGAGGGCACGCAACGGCAGATGATGCGCTACGGCACGGGCTTCTCTGTCAATGACATCTTCTTCGGCCATCTCCACGCCGACCATTTTCTCGGCGTCACCGGATTGCTCCGGACCATGGGGCTTCAGGGACGCGAGGAGCCGATGCGGCTGTGGGCGCCGGAGGGTGGAGCGCGCACGCTTCACGAGGCGGCCAATCTGGGGATGGAGCGTGTGACGTTCCCGCTCGAGATTCATGAGCTGCAGCCGGAGCAGCGGGTGCAGCGCGATGGCTACGAGATCGTGGCGTATCGGTCGCAGCACGGACTGCGTTCGCTGGGCTTCGCCCTGATCGAAGCTGAGCGCCTGGGGCGATTCGACCCGGATCGTGCGCGCGATCTCGGCGTGCCCGAAGGCCCGCTGTTCGGGAAGCTGCATCGGGGGGAGCCCATCGAGTTGGACGGCAGGGTGATCACGCCTGAGGAGCTCGTGGGCCCGGCACGTCCGGGGCGTCGCGTCATCTACACGGGCGACACCCGCCCGTGCCGCGAAACTCTCGAGATTGCCCGGGATGCGGACCTGCTGATTCACGACGCGACGTTCGCGCACGAGGAAGCCGCGCGGGCGAAGGAAACGAATCATTCGACCGCGCGTGAAGCCGCGGATCTCGCGCAGCGCGCCGGCGTGCTGCAGCTGGCGCTCACGCACATTTCCGCCCGCTATGCCGACGATGTCCGTCCCCTGGAGCGCGAGGCGCGCGCGGTGTTCCGGCCGACCGTCATTGCCTACGACGGGCTCACGATCGAGGTACCGTACCGCGATGCATCCTGAGATTCGGGAGCGCCAGCTCCGGGTACCCGGCGACAAGTCGATCACGCACCGCGCGCTCATCCTGGCGGCGCTGGCTACGGGCAGCAGCCGGATCATGCGTTCACTCGTCGGCGCAGACACGCAAAGCACGGCGGCGGCGCTCCGCAGCCTGGGTGTTTCGCTTCCCGCGCTCACGGACGATCTCACCATCGAGGGCGCCGGCCTGCACGGACTGCGTGCAGCTGCCGGAATGATCGACTGCGGCAACAGCGGCACGACGGCCCGGCTTTTGATGGGCGCGCTCGCGGGCTGTCCCTTCGACAGCACCCTCACGGGCGACGCATCGCTCTGCTCCCGCCCGATGCGGCGCGTGACCGTACCGCTGGCGCTCATGGGTGCCGCGTTCCATGAGCTGGGCGCACCGGACCGGCTGCCGATCCGCATGAAGGGCGGCGCGCTTCGCCCCCTCCACTATGACAGCCCCCACGCCTCCGCGCAGGTGAAGAGCGCCATCCTGCTGGCCGGTCTCACGGGAAGCGCGGACGTCGTCGTGACCGAGCCGTTCCTGAGCCGCGACCATACGGAGCGTATGCTCGGCCGGCTCGGCGTACGGCTCCGTCGCGGGCTCAGCGCCGACGGCCGGCCCGAGGTCGCGCTCTCACCAGTAGCCCACCTCGATGCTTTCGAGATCGAGGTACCGGGTGACCTGTCCTCGGCCGCGTTCATGATTGCACACGCGCTCCTCTCGGCCAGCGTGCCGGTGCGCATTCGCGATGTCGGGCTGAACCCCGCGCGCACCGGATTCCTCGATGTGGTGCAGCGCATGGGGGGGCGCGTGAGCGTGGAGAATGCGCGCGAATCCTGCGGAGAGCCGCTGGGCGACATCGTCGTCGAGCAGAGTACCCTCCAGGCCGCTCACATCACGGCGGCGGAGGTCCCGTCGCTGGTCGATGAGATCCCCGTGCTCGCGGTGCTTGCGGCGCTTGCCGACGGCACGACGGTCATCGAAGGAGCAGGTGAGCTGCGCGTGAAGGAATCGGATCGAATCACAGCGATGGTGGACAATCTGATGGCGGTGGGTGCGGTCGCCGAAGAGCGGCCGGACGGCCTGGTCGTGCACGGGAGTCCGGTCAGGCGCGGCGGTGGTCCGCCGCTTCGAGGCGATGTGCGCGTCCACGGGGATCATCGCATCGCCATGGCGTTCGGCGTGCTCGGCGCGGTCACGGGAGGTGGTGTGCGCGTGGATGATCCGGACGCAGTCGCCGTCAGCTTCCCGGGCTTCTGGGACATGCTCGCCGGCAGCGCGGAGCACCTGCGGTGATCATTGCCATCGACGGGCCGGCCGGGTCGGGGAAGAGCAGCACCGCGCGCGCCGTGGCCAGGGTGCTGGGCTTCCGGCATCTCGATTCGGGTGCGTTCTACCGCGCCCTGACGTATGCGGCCATGCAGCGCGGCCTTCCACCCGCGGACTGGCCGCAGCTCGACGAAGCCCGTCTCGACTCCTTCCAGGTATCCGCGGAGCCGGCCGATACGGGTTTCCGCATGCTGCTCGCAGGCAACGACATTTCCGGTCCCATCCGCAGGGCCGAGGTCAACGCCCTGGTTTCGGCCATGGCCCGCGTGCCCGCCGTACGGGACTGGCTGCTCAGGACGCTCCGCGAGACGGCCCGCCACAGCGACCTGGTCGCCGACGGCCGGGACATCGGCACCGTCGTATTCCCCGCCGCAGATCTCAAGATCTTCCTCGTCGCCGATCCGGCCGTGCGCGCGCAACGGCGCCTGATGCAGATGGGTCTGCCCGTCGATGAAGAGAGCATCCGCGAGGAGGTCGAGCGCATCGAGGCGAGGGACCGCGCTGATTCGACACGCGAGGTCGCGCCGCTGCGTCAGGCGGCTGACGCCGTGCGGCTCGACACGACGGCGCTCACGTTCGACGCCCAGGTCGCGAGGATCGTGGAGCTGGCGCGGGCGAGCAGCGAGAACCGTGGAACTGGCGCGGCCCCGCAGCTGTGACTCCGGGCCTGCCACCCCTTGACCCTGTCCCCGTTACCGGGTTAGGATAAAAGTCTATCCCGGCTCCGAAATCCGGCGCCGGTATGGACGCAAACCCTCAACCGTGCCCACTGCTCCCGCGGCGGGCACGCAGATGCAGTCGGAGGCTCTCCCCATGGCGGACAATCAGGACATCCAGGAAACACAGGATAGCACGGACGCGCTCGCCGGGCAGGATGGCGGCGTAGCGACGAAGCCGCGGCGTACGCGTGTGAAGCCGAAGGCGGAATCGCTGTCGGCGCAGTCGGCGTTCTTCGAGGAGGACGAGTATTCGCTGGAGGAGTACGAGGCGATGCTCGAGATGTACGAAGAGACGCTGACGAACATCGAGGAAGGCGAGATCGTGAAGGCGAAGGTGCTTCGCATCACGGAGAACGCCGTCATCCTCGACGTCGGCTTCAAGAGCGAAGGCGCGATCACGAAGGACGAGTTCAAGAACCCGGAGCTGCTGCAGCCGGGCGATGAGGTCGAGGTCTTCCTGGAGAACCTGGAGGACCAGGACGGCGTGGTCGTGCTGTCGAAGAAGAAGGCCGATTTCCTGCGCGTCTGGGAGAAGATCAAGACTGCGTACGAGGAGAACGAGAAGGTCCCGGGCATGCTGACGCGCAAGATCAAGGGCGGCGTAACGGTCGACCTGATGGGCGTGGACGCGTTCCTGCCGGGCTCGCAGATCGCGCTGCGTCGCGTGCCCAACATCGAGGACCTGATCGGTCAGACATTCGACTTCAAGATCATCAAGCTGAACAAGC
>DATHVW010000243.1:0-12493 GCA_035461085.1 Longimicrobiales bacterium
CCTGGTGCTCACGTTCTTCAGCCTGGCGGCTGTGTACGTGCTGCTCGGAGCGCACTTCATCGCGGCGATCCAGATCATCGTGTATGCCGGCGCGATCATGGTGCTGTTCCTGTTCGTGATCATGCTGCTCAATCTCGGCCACGACTATCAGGCCGACCTGCGCGGCGGTGCGTGGATCGTGGTCGGCTTTGTCGCCGCGGGCATGATCGGCTGGCTCATCTGGCAGAGCTTCGGCGCGCCCGGCGCGGTGCTGCAACGCGGCGGCGAGCAGCAGATCGCTGCATCTGTCGAGCAGCTGAATGCGGTGGGCGCCATAGCGCACCCGCTGTTCCGCGACTACCTGGTGCCGTTCGAGCTGGTGGGCATACTGCTGCTGGTGGCCATCATCGGTGCCGTCCTGCTCGCGAAGCGGAGGGTATGAACATGCAGACCATCGGTGCAATGGACCTGAGCACCATGTCGCTCGCGCTGTCGGCGATCCTGTTCTCGATCGGGGTCGTCGGTGTGATCGTGCGACGCAACGCCATCATCCTGTTCCTCTGCATCGAGCTGATGCTGAACGCCGTGAACCTCGCGTTCGTCGCGTTCTCCCGCAGCATCGGGGTGGATGGACAGATTTTCGTTTTCTTCGTCATGACGGTAGCGGCCGCGGAGGCCGCCGTCGGCCTCGCTCTCGTGATCGCGATATTCCGGCACGTGGAGAGCGTTGACATGAAGAACTTCAACCTGCTGCGGTGGTAGGGTGGACCACTTCGAGCCCACACTTCTCTGGGCGATCGCACTGCTGCCGCTGATCGGCTTCGTCATCAACGGCTCGCTCTCCCTGCTGCGCGCGCGGCGCGCTCAGGCGGAGCTTCTCGCCGCGGGTGGCGGTGCGCACGGCCACGCGGTCGATGCCCACGGACATGGACATGCCGGTTCGACCGCCGCCCTCGACCATGGCCACGGCCTGGACGACGAGGCGGACGTCCACACGCCCGCCCACGCTGCACCGGGCAGCACGCTGATCCCGACGCTGGTCGGGCCGGGTGTCGTGATCCTGGCGTTCGTGATCGCGCTCATCAACTTCGTCGGCATGTTCGGCGCGGAGCTGCACGAGCCGATCGTCGAGACGTACTGGCAGTGGATGCCGGTCGGCAGCCTGAGTGTCGATGCCGCGTTCCAGCTCGACCAGCTGTCGATGCTGATGACGCTGATAATCACCGGTGTCGGCTCACTGATCCACATCTTCAGCATCGGCTACATGCGCGAGGATCCCGGCTATGCCCGGTACTTCGCGTACCTGAACCTGTTCGTGTTCTTCATGCTGGTGCTGGTGCTCGGCTCCGGGTACGCCCTCATGTTCGTCGGCTGGGAGGGCGTCGGCCTGTGCAGCTACCTGCTGATCGGGTTCTGGTTCAAGGATCGCGAGAAGGCCGACGCCGGCAAGAAGGCGTTCATCGTGAACCGCATCGGCGACTTCGGGTTCCTCGTCGCCATGTTCCTGATCTTCAGCAATCTCGGCGCGCTCGACTTCGTGACCGTCATGGCCGCGGCGCCCTCCACGTTCGCGTTCGGCGGAGCGGTCGTGACGGCGATCACGCTGTTCCTGTTCCTCGGCGCCGCGGGCAAGAGCGCGCAGATCCCGCTCTACGTGTGGCTGCCTGACGCCATGGCCGGTCCGACGCCGGTATCCGCGCTGATCCATGCCGCGACAATGGTCACGGCCGGCGTCTACCTGGTGGCCCGCTCCAGCGTCCTGTTCGCGCTCGCGCCCGTGTCTTCGATCACCGTGGCCGGCATCGGCGCGCTCACCGCGCTTTTCGCGGCGACGATCGGCCTGGTCCAGAACGACATCAAGAAGGTCCTGGCCTACTCGACCGTGTCGCAGCTCGGCTACATGTTCATCGGCGTCGGTGTCGGTGCCTATGCCGCCGGCGTGTTCCACCTGATGACGCACGCCTTCTTCAAGGCGCTGCTGTTCCTCGGCTCGGGCGCCGTGATCCACGCGATGCACGAGGCCTATCACGCGACGCACAACCACGCCGACGCGCAGGACATGCGCAACATGGGCGGGCTGCGTCACTACATGAAGAAGACCTGGATCTTCATGTGGATCGCGACGCTCGCGATCGCCGGCGTGTGGCCGTTCGCGGGATTCTTCTCGAAGGACGAGATCATCTGGCAGACCGCCGCGCGCGCTGTCGGCCCGTTCGAGCCGTGGTTCCGCGTGTTCTGGATCATGGCGTTCGCGGCAGCCCTCATGACCGCGTTCTACATGACGCGCCTCATGATCATGACCTTCCATGGCGAGAACCGTACGGGGGTGGAGGAGCGGAAGCACCTGCACGAGGTGTCGCCGGTCATGTGGGTGCCGCTGGCGGTGCTGGCAGTGCTGTCGATCTTCGGCGGCTGGATCAACGTGCCGGAGCCGATCGCGCACATGCCGGTCCTCGGGTGGCTGCCGTCCTCCGAGTGGCTGCACCACTGGCTGCACCCGGTGATCGAACAGGCGGACCACGTGTTCGAGGCCAACATCGGTGAGCTCGCGCATGCGACACCGGTCGGCGGAGGCGAGGCCTTCTGGGCGGCCGTGTCGTTCCTGTTCGCTACGGCCGTGATCGCCATCACGGCGTTCATCCTGATGAAGCGCCGGTACGCGCCCGCCGACCAGTCGCAGCCGCTGCGCGGCTTCGGCCGCGTCCTGTACAACAAGTGGTATGTGGACGAGATGTATGACGCGGTCATCGTGCGGCCCATCGTCGGTGCGTCGCGCGGACTGTGGCGCTTCGTGGACAAGGGACTGATCGACGGTGCGGTCAACGGCGCCGGTTACACCGCCCGTGCGTTTGGCTGGGTGGGCTCGCGCCTGCAGACCGGTCAGCTGAACACCTATGCATTTGCTACCGTGCTCGGCGCCCTGCTGCTGCTCGCGCTCGTCGTCGCAGGAGGCAACTGAACGTGCTCGAGTCCATGGGTTATTCCAGCTGGGTCCTGACTGCGCTGCTGCTGATCCCGGCGGCCGGCATGGCCGCGGTGCTGTTCGGCAGGGAAGAGCACGCGAAGTACACGGCCCTGGTGCTGTCGTCGCTGACGTTCCTGGTGTCGCTCCCGCTGTGGTTCGCATACAGTGCGGCGACGCCGGCATTCCAGTTCGGCGCCAGTGCGGCGTGGATCCCGCAGTGGGGCATCCACTACCGGGTCGGTGTGGACGGGATCAGCGTGCTCCTCGTGCTGCTCACGACGGCGCTCTTCCCGATCGCGATCCTCGGCTCATACAACTACATCGCGCGCCGCACCAAGGCGTTTTACGCGATGATGCTGCTGCTCGAGGCCGGCGTCCTCGGCGTGTTCATCTCGCTCGATCTCTTCATGTTCTTCATGTTCTGGGAGATCATGCTCGTGCCGATGTACTTCATCATCGGCATCTGGGGCGGCGAGCGGCGCGTGTACGCGGCGATCAAGTTCTTCCTGTACACCGCCGTCGGCTCGCTGCTGATGCTGGTCGGCATTCTGTACCTGTTCTTCAAGTATCGCGCACTCACGGGTGAGCTCTCGTTCGCATACCTGGATCTGCTCCAGCTGCCGCTCACGTTCACGGAGCAGTACTGGCTGTTCGGGGCGTTCGCGCTCGCGTTCGCGATCAAGGTGCCGATCTTCCCGTTCCATACGTGGCTGCCGGATGCGCACGTCGAGGCCCCCACGCCCGGCTCGGTCATCCTGGCGGCGGTGCTGCTGAAGCTGGGGGCGTACGGCTTCCTGCGGTTCCTGCTGCCGCTGTTCCCGCAGGCGGCGACGCACCCGACGATCGTAATGATCATGATGGTGCTGGCGCTGTTCGGTATCATCTACGGCGCCTGGGTCGCGGCGGTGCAGCCGGATGCGAAGAAGCTGATCGCCTACACGTCCGTGGCGCACATGGGCTTCGTGGTGCTGGGCATCTTCGCGCTGACGCTGCAGGGTGTGCAGGGCGCGATGATCGTGATGCTGTCGCACGGCCTGTCCACGGGGGCGATGTTCCTCCTGCTCGGCATGCTGTACGAACGGCGCCACACGCGGGAGATCGACGACTTCGGCGGCCTCGCGGCCGTCGCGCCCGGCTTTGCCGCGGTGTTCGTGTTCACGGCCCTCGCGAGTATCGGGCTGCCCGGCACGAGCGGGTTCGTTGGCGAGTTCCTCGCGCTGATCGGCACGTTCCAGACGCATCCGTGGGTGGCGGTGATCGGCGCGACCGGCGTCATCTTCGCCGCATACTACATGCTGCCCATGGTGCAGAAGATTCTCTTCAACGCGCTGACACGGCCCGAGAACCGACGGCTGCCGGATCTGTCCGGCCGCGAGATCGCCGTGCTGGCGCCGCTCGTTGCCGGCATGATCTGGATGGGCGTCTACCCGAAGCCGTTCCTGGAGCGCGCGGACGTGACGCTGACGACGCTGATCGAGACGGTCGAGCGCAAGAGCACGCAGACGTTCTTCCCGCTCGGCATGGAGACGCCGGATGAGCCCGAGGAAGACGGCGCGAACACCATAGCAGCGGCCGCGGCTGATGCCGACGCCGAATAACCCGAAAGACTGCGCAAGCGGATGCCTGTAGATCTGTCATCGCCCGCACATTACGCCCTCGTGCTGCTGCCGGAGATCGTCCTCTCGGCGTGGGCGATGTTCATCCTGTTGCTGGATGTCTTCCAGAAGGGCTCCCGCAGCGAGCCGTCATCCTCCAGCATGCCGTGGCTAACGCTCGGCGGCGTCCTGCTGGCGGCGGTGGCGAACGGCTGGATCGCGGGGCTGCACGAGACCGGGGCCGCCGGCATGATCGCGGTGGACTCGTTCCGCGTGTTCTCGAACTTCGTGTTCCTGCTGGCGGCGGGCATGTTCGTCATGATCTCGACGCGCTACATCGACGAGGAGCGGCTGCGGCTGGGCGAGCTGTACGTGCTGATTCTCTTCGCGACGGTCGGCATGATGGTGTTCGCCGGTGCACGCGACCTGATGGTCATGTTCATCGCGCTGGAGCTGATGTCGCTTCCGATCTACGTGCTGACCGGGATCAACCGGCGCGACCGGCGATCGGCGGAGGGCGCGCTCAAGTATTTCCTGCTCGGCGCGTTCTCCAGTGCGTTCTTCCTGTTCGGCATCGCGCTCGCATACGGCGGCGCCGGGTCGACGAATCTCGCCGAGATCGCAGGGGCGATTGGCGTCGATGGGATCGGCGCCAGCCGTCTGCTGGTCATCGCGACCGCCCTGATCGCCGTCGGCTTCGCCTTCAAGGCTGCCGCCGTGCCGTTCCACATGTGGACGCCCGACGCCTACGAGGGTGCGCCCGCGCCGGTCACGGCATTCATGGCGGCCGGCGTGAAGGCGGCGGCGTTCGGCGCGTTCATCCGCGTCTACTTCACGGCGTTTCCGGGCCTCTACTCCACGTGGGATGCGATCGCGATCTGGCTGGCCGTGATCACGATGGCATCGGCGAATCTGATCGCGCTGGTACAGGGCAACGTGAAGCGCATGCTCGCATACTCGAGCATCGCACATGCCGGCTATCTGCTCGTGGCGCTGGCCGCATCATCCATCCTCGGAGCGGCGTCGTTCCTGTTTTACGCCGTCACGTACACGCTCATGACGATGGGCGCGTTCGGCGTGATGATGGCCGTCGCGCAACGGGGCGAGACGAGACTCGATCTGGACGCCTACAGTGGCCTGGCGTGGCGTCGGCCGCTGCTCGGCGTGGTCATGACCATCTTCCTGCTGTCTCTCGCGGGATTCCCGTTCACGGGCGGGTTCATCGGCAAGGTCTTCATCCTGCGCGCCGCCGTGGAGCGCGGCCTCGTGCTACTGGCCGTCGTGCTCGTGATGGCATCGCTCATCTCCTACTTCTACTATCTCCGCGTCGCGTGGTACATGTGGTTCCGCGAGCCCGTCGAGGGTCGCACTTCGGAGCCTGCCCCGCTGGCGCCCGCGATGACGATTGCGCTGGTGTTCGCCGCTGCGGGCGTCGTGTTCCTCGGCGTGCTGCCGGGCGGCCTGCTCGAGCTGGCAGAGCGCAGTGCGGCGGGCCTGTTCCAGATCCCGGCAGGGCTGACGCGCCTCTTCCCCTGAGGCGAGCCCTGCCGGTACCATCGGCGTCCTCCGCGTGATATTCTGATTCCGACCGGCCGGGCTGTCAGGCCCGGCCGGCTCATGACATTCCGAGGAAGCAATGGATCTCAACGCACACATATTTCGTGAATACGACATCCGCGGGATCGTCGGCAGGGATGTGGACGCGGGCGTGGCGGAGCAGATCGGCCGGGCGTATGCCAGCGAGCTGCGCGCACTGAACGGCGGCCGGACGGATCTGAGGGTCGCGATCGGTCACGACAATCGCCCGAGCTCTCCCGAGCTCGCGGCCGGCGTCATCCGCGGCATGCGTGCCGCGGGCGTCAACGTGATCACGTACGGCACCGTCCCCACACCCGTGCTCTATTACGCGACGGCAGTGGACGGCACCGACGGCGGCATGCAGATCACGGGCTCGCACAACCCGCCGGAGTACAACGGCTTCAAGATGACGGTCGGGGGGCGGCCGTTCTTCGGCGGCGCCATCCAGGATCTGCGCGAGCGCATCGAAACGAATCGGTTCGAGAGCGGCAGCGGCACTGTCGAGGAGCGCGACATCATCCCCGCCTACATCGAGGACGTCGGCAGCCGGTTCCAGCTGGGGCGGCCGATGAAAGTGGTCGTGGACTGCGGCAACGGGGCAGGGAGCCTGGTGGCTGTCGATCTGCTGCGCCGCATCGGCGCCGATGTGATCCCGCTGTACTGCGAGTCGGACGGCACGTTTCCCAACCATCATCCGGACCCGACGGTCGACGAGTACATCCAGGACATGATCGCGCGGGTGCGCGCCGAGGGGGCGGACCTGGGCGTGGCATTCGATGGCGACGCCGACCGTATCGGCGCGGTCGATGAGAATGGCACGATCATCCGCGGTGACATTCTGCTGCTGCTGTTCGGGCTCGATGCCCTCGAGCGGCTCGGCGCGCCGCAGACACTCGTTTTCGACGTGAAGTGCTCGCAGGCGGTGCCGGAGGTCTACGAGGCCGCCGGCGGCAAGGCGATCATGTGGATGACCGGCCACTCGCTCATCAAGGAGAAGATGAAGGAGGTCGGTGCGCCGATCGCCGGCGAGCTGTCCGGCCACATCTGCTTCGGCGAGGATTACTACGGCTTCGACGATGCGCTCTACGGCGCCTGCGCGCTGGTGCAGCTCGCGGCGCGCTCGCCGGAGCCACTCTCCGCACGGGTCGCCGGATTTCCGAAATACGTATCGACGCCGGAGATCCGGATCGATGTCACGGAGGAGATCAAGTTCGACGTCGTGCGTCGTGCGGTGCAGCACTTCCAGCGTGACCACGAGGTGATCGACGTGGATGGCGCGCGCGTGCTGTTCGACGGCGGCTGGGGACTGCTGCGCGCATCGAACACGCAGCCCGTCCTGGTGATGCGCGTGGAAGCGCGCACGGACGAGCGCCTGCAGGAGATCCGCTCGGTCATGGAGCAGTGGCTGAGCGGCCAGGGGGTCGCAGTCTGAGAACGCCGCGTCGGCCCGGGCGGCTGCTGGCTGCCGTCGTCGTCGTCCTGCTGCTGATCCTGATCTTCGGCAGGTCCGCCGCCGTCTTCTATACGGACGTGCTGTGGTATCAGGCGCTCGATTACAGCAATGTGTTCTGGACGCGGCTGCTGGCCATTCTTTCGGTCCGCGCCGTGACGGGCCTGGTGGGCGCTGCCCTGATCCTGGCCAACGTCTGGTATGTCCTGCGCCAGCTCGGTCCGGTGCATCTGCGCAGGCGCTACGGCAATCTCGAGATCGCCGAGCAGGTCCCGCGCGCGCACCTGGTGACCGGTGCCGTCGCCATATCCGTTCTTGCCGGCTGGTGGCTGTCCAGTGTGCAGTTCAGCGGCAACAGCGCCGTGGCACTGCTGGCGTGGCTGCGCGCCGAGCCGTTGTGCGTGCAGGACCCTCTCTTCGGCCGGGACCTCTCGTTCTACATCTTCTCGCTGCCCGTCTACGTCCGCCTGCTCGATTATCTCCTGATCGTCATCATCTGGTCCGTGCTGCTCGTCGGCATCGGCTACGCCCTCGTGGGTGCCGTACGCGTCCGCGGGTCGCGGCTGGAGATCGACGACCGGCCGCGCGTCCATTTCGCCGTTCTGATCGCGGGCATGCTGATCGTCTTCGGCGCACGGTTCCTCATCAGCCGTTACGAGCTGCTGCTTGGCGGCGGCGGCTTCGGCGGCACGATCGGCTACACCGACGTGCACGCGCGCATACCGGCGCGGCTGGTGCTCGGGCTGCTTGCATTCGCCGCTGCGGGATCGCTGCTCTATGGCGTGTTCCGCCGCACCTGGGGCCCACCGGTCATCGCGGTCGGCGTGTTCCTGCTCGCCGCAGTGGGCATGGGCGTCGTGTATCCCGCGATCGTTCAGAAGGTGCAGGTCGAGCCGAACCAGCTGGCCAGTGAAGTCGAGTACATCCGCTGGAACATGGATTTCACCCGGCGCGCGTACGGGCTGACCGAACTGGAGCGGCGCAGCTTCAGCTATCGGCGCGCGGACGCGGACACGTGGGCATCGCTCGCGCCCACCCTCGCCAGGCTGCCGCTGTGGGACCTGCAGCAGCTGCAGAACGTGTTCACCGAGATCGAGGCGCGGCGGCGCTACTACCAGTTCCCGGATCTCGACTACGATCGCTACCCGACGGCGACCGGTCCGGAGCAGGTGGCCATCGGCGTGCGCGAGTTCGATGAAGTGGATGGCCTGCCGGCGAATTCCCGCACGTGGCAGACGCTGCACATGAACCCGATGGCGACGCGCGGATTCGGCGCCGTCGTGACACCGGCCGCCGAGAAGCTGCGCGGGGACCCCGTCTACTGGTTGGGCGACGTGCAGCCGGTGCAGCGCAACCCGGCCGCTCCGCCCGCGATCGACCTGCGCGAGCCGAGCGTGTTCTTCGGCGAGGCCATGGAGCTGTACGCGATCGTGGGCCACGAGGCGCGCGCGACCGGGATCGCCGACGAAGGCGTCGCCGCCGACCCGGTGCCGCACGTGGCGACCGGCGTGCCGCTCAGCTCCTTCGGTCGCATTGCCGCGTTCTCGCTGCGGTTCGCGGAGCCGAACCTGTTGTTCGCCCGCGAGCTGGGTGATACCAGCCGCCTGCTGTTCCGGCGAGCCGTGGACGAGCGCGTTTCCGAGCTGGCACCGTTTCTCCTGTGGGACGGCGATGCTCAGCCCGTGATCGCCGATGGACGGATCGTGTGGATCCTCGATGGTTACACGGCGTCCTCGAACTTCCCGCTGGCCCGGCCGGACACGCTCGCGTCCATGGAGCTGCGCTACCTGCGCAGCAGCGTGAAGGCGACCGTGGATGCGGTCAGCGGCGAAGTGCGCATGTACGCCATCGGTCCGATCGATCCCATCCTGCAGACGTATCGCCGCATCTTCAACGGCCTCATCCGCGACGAGGCGGAAATGCCCGACTTCGTCCGTGAGCATCTGCGCTATCCGACGCTGCTCTTCCAGGTGCAGGCGGACGTGCTCGAGGAGTACCACATCGGCCGCGCCGAGTCATTCTTCTCCGGCCAGGACGTGTGGCAGATCCCGAGCGCGCTGTCACCGCAGTCGGCGCCCGGTCGCGCGGACTTCGTGATGGCGCCCATGCCGGGTGAGCAGGAGCCCGAGTTCCTGCTGCTGAGCGCGTTCATCGCACGCGAGCGGCAGAACCTGATGGGCCTGCTGATCGCGCGCAGCGATCCCGGCCATTACGGCGAGCTGGTCCTGCTCGAGATGCCGCGCGACGACCAGATCAAGGGACCGTCGCAGATCAACGCGATCATCGAGGCCGATCCCGTCATCTCGCAGCAGCTGTCGCTGTGGCAGCAGGCAGGCAGGACCGTCCAGCGAGGCCGGCTGCGCATGGTGCCCACCGACAGCTCGCTCCTCTACATCCAGCCGCTCTTCCTGTCCGCGCAGGACCGCGGCATTCCGCAGCTTCAGCGCGTCATCGTGACCGATGGCACGGCGGTCGCCATGGCGGATGCCCTGCCCGAGGCGATCGCCGCGCTGCTCGGCGAGACGGGCACGGACACGGTCATCGCGGGTGACGTGATCGACCCGGACCAACCGGTGCCCGGCACGGCGCAGGCGGCCTGGCGCGCGCGTGCCCTGGAGCTCATGCGCGAGGCGGATGCACGCCTGCGTGAGGGTGACTTTGCCGGCTTCGGCGCCGCCTGGAGCCGACTGCGAACGCTGCTGGAAAACCAGCCGCCGAACTAGTTTCCGTCGCTTGCCCGCAGGGGAGGGCAACCTTATGATTCCGGACTCCGGGGCCGCCGCGCGGGATGACCGCACGATCGTCGTGGCCCTCGGCGGAAACGCGCTGCAGCCGGAAGGCGAGCGCGGTGACATACACGAGCAGTTCCGGCACACGCGCGAGAGCCTCGGCGCCATCGTCGATCTCGCGGGCAAGGGCTGGCGCATCGCGATCGTGCACGGCAACGGGCCGCAGATCGGCGATGCACTCATGCGCGAGGAGTTCGCCCGCGCGCAGGTGCCGCCGCTGCCGCTCGGTGTGCTCGTCGCCGCGACGGCCGGCTGGATCGGTTACATGATCCAGCAGTCGCTCGAGAACGCGCTGGAGAACGCCGGCGTGCGCAGGCCGGTCGTCACGCTGATCACGCAGGTGATGGTCGATCGCGAGGCGGCGCTGGCGCGGCCGACGAAGCCGATCGGCCGGCCGATGGACGAGGAGCGCGCACGCGTGCTGGCCGAGGTGGACGGCTGGGCGATCGCGCCCGCGGGCAACCGCTGGCGTCGCGTGGTACCTTCGCCGGTTCCGCTCGAGATCGTCGAGGCGGATCAGATCCGCCGGCTGGTCGAGAGCGACGTCATCGTGATCGCGGCGGGCGGCGGCGGAACTCCGGTCTATCGCCATCCCGTGCTGCGGCTCGAGGGCGTGGACGCGGTGATCGACAAGGATCGCGCAGCCGAGGTACTGGCCGCGGGCATCGGGGCGGCCGTGCTGCTGATCCTGACGAACGTCGATGGCGTGTATCGCGCGTTCGGCACGCCGGAGCAGGAGCTGCTGCGGGAGCTGAGCGCGGACGCGGCGGCGGACCTGCTGGCGGCCGGTGAGTTCGGCGAGGGCAGCATGGGACCGAAAGTGGAGGCGGCGATCGCGTTCATCCGCAGTGGCGGGCGGCGCGCGATCATCGGGCGTCTGGACCAGGGACTGGGCGCGGTGCTCGGCGAGACCGGCACCGCAATCGTGCCCTGAATCAACTTCGGCCGGGTCCACGACCCGGCCGAGATCGTGTTTACGGCATTCGGGAATATCATGAACATCCATGAATATCAGGCGCGCGAGCTGTTGAGTGCGCACGGTGTGCCGGTGCCCGGCGGGCGTGTGGCGCACACAGCCGCGGAAGCGGAACAGATCGCTGCGGAGCTCGGCGGCATGGTCGTCATCAAGGCGCAGGTGCACGCCGGCGGTCGCGGCAAGGCGGGCGGAGTGAAGCTCGCAAAGACGGCTGCCGAGGCGCGGGAGCACGCCGAGCGCATCATCGGCATGACGATCAAGGATCTTCCGGTCGAGAAGGTGCTCGTCGCGCCGGCCGAGGACATCGCATCGGAGGCGTACGTCGGCATCATCGTGGACCGCGCCTCGAAGCGCGCGGTGTTCATGGTGAGCCGCGAGGGCGGCGTGGACATCGAGGAAGTCGCCGCGACGAATCCGGACGCGATCGTCCGGCTGGCTGTCGATCCCCGGTACGGTCTGCTGCCGTTCCAGGCCTACAACCTCGCCACCGCGCTGTATGATGACGTGAAGCAGCAGCGTGCGGCGGCGAAGATCATGCTCCAGCTCTATTCCGCGTTCGTCGCGAGTGGCGCATCGCTCGCCGAGATCAACCCGCTCGTCACGACGCCGACCGGCGAAGTCAAGGCGCTCGACGCCAAGTTCAACATCGACGACAACGAGCTGTTCCGTCTGCCGAAGATCGAGGCGCTGCGCGACACGGCCGGGGAGCCGGAGACGGAGGTCGCCGCGCGCGAGGCGAACCTGACGTTCATCAAGCTCGATGGTGACATCGGCAACGTCGTCAACGGCGCCGGCCTCGCCATGGCCACCATGGACCTGATCAAGTTCTACGGCGGCGAGCCGGCCAACGTCCTCGACATCGGCGGCTCGTCGAATCCGGAGAAGGTGGTCAACGCGTTGAAGATCATCACGAGCGATCCGAACGTGAAGGTCATCTGCTTCAACATCTTCGGCGGCATCACGCGCTGTGACGATGTGGCGAACGGCATCGTGGAAGCGACGCGTCGCACGAAGATCGAGGTGCCCCTCGTCATCCGGCTGACGGGCACGAACGAAGAAGAAGCGCTCCGCATCCTCAAAGACGCCGGCTACAGTGCAACCACGTCGATGGACGATGTGGTGCAGAAGGCCGTTGAACTCGCCAGGCAGGCCTGAGCAATG
>DATHVW010000244.1:0-13869 GCA_035461085.1 Longimicrobiales bacterium
AAGAGCGATTGGCACGGCCACGGTATCGTTCGGCCTGGTGTCCGTCCCCGTCAAGCTTTACTCGACGGGCGACACGACGGCCGCGGTGAGCTTCAACTGGATCCACAAGGACTGCGGATCACGACTGAAGCAGCAGTACATTTGCGCGACAGAGGGCACCGTTGTCGAGAAGAACGACATGGTGAAGGGGTACGAGTTCGCGCGCGAGCAGTATGTCCTGTTCTCGACGGAGGAGCTGAAGGCCCTCGAGCAGAAGGCGGACAACACGATCGAGATCGTGGAGTTCGTGCCGTTCGAGAAAGTGGACCGGGTGTACGTTGACAAGCCGTACTACCTGGGACCGGACAAGGGCGGCGACCGCGCATACCGTCTGCTCGGCGCGGCCATGCGGGCGACCGGCCTGTCCGCGCTCGGCCGCTACGCGGCGCGCGGCAAGCAGTACCTGGTGCTCCTGACGCCGCAGGACGACGGTATCCTGATGGAGCAGCTGCGCTACTCGCACGAGGTGCGTTCGTTCGCGGACGTGCCGATCGGCTCCGCGGAGGTGAAGGAGAAGGAGCTGGAGCTCGCGGTGCAGCTGATCCGGCAGATCGCGACGGACGAATTCAAGCCTGACGCATACCGCGACGAGGTGCGCGAGCGCGTGCTGGAGCTGATCCAGCGCAAGATCGAAGGCGAGGACATCACGGAATCGCCGGTGGAGGCGCCGCAGACGCAGATCATCGACCTGATGGAGGCGTTGAAGGCGAGCCTGGCGCGCTCGGAGGGTGGAGCAGGCGAGGACAGGGAATCGTCGCGCAAGCCGGCGAAGAGCGCCGCATCGACGAAGACGACGCGGCGTGCGCCGCGCAAGAGAGCGGCGGGAGGTCAGTAGCAGCAACTGGTGTCCGGTCGAACGATGGGTTACAGCACCCGTGACGTCGCCAGTCTGCTGAGTATGCCGGAACGCCGCATCCGCTCCTACGCGCGTGCGGGCCTCATCACGCCCGCGCGCGGACCCCGCAACGAATATCGCTTCTCCTTCCAGGACCTGGTGCTGCTGCGTGCGGCGGCGGAGCTGTCGCGCGCCGACGTGCCGGAACGTCGCATCCACGATGCGCTGGCCCGGCTCAAGGAGCAGTTGCCCCAGGACCGCTCGCTGAGTGAGCTGCGCATCCATGCGTCCGGCAGCGAGGTGGTGGTCCGCGACAGCAGTGAGCCGCCGTGGAACCCCGAGTCCGGCCAGTTCCATATCGAGTTCGACGTCGGCGAGCTGGCCGCGCGCGTTGCGCCGCTCGCGCGCCCCGCGCCCGACCCTGCGGAGACGGAGGAACGATCGGCGGCCGAGTGGTTCGAGGCCGCGGTGGACCTGGAGCCGGTCGCACCGGAGGACGCACGCGAGGCGTATGAACAGGCGGTGCGGCTCGATCCCGGACTGCACGCGGCGCGCGTCAACCTCGGGCGTCTGCTGCACGAGGCCGGCGACCGCGCGGCAGCGGAAGAGCAGTATCGCCGGGTCCTCGCCACCCACGAGCACGCGCTCGCTGCCTATAACCTGGGCGTGCTGCTCGAGGACCTGGACCGCGACGTGGACGCCATCAAGGCCTACGCGCGCGCCATTGCCGCCGACCCATCGCTCGCCGAGGCGCATTACAATCTCGCACGCCTCTACGAACAGCGCGGCGACAGGCGCGCCGCCATCCGCCACTTCAACGGCTATCGCGCGCTTGTCCGTCCCACGTAGCGAAGCGTCGCACGCATGAGGAACGCGGCCCGTCCGGCGATTCACGGCGTATGGCTGATCGTCGTGCTCGCCACGGCGTGCGACACTTCCGACCGTGCCCGCTCCAGCGATCGTGCCGCCCGCACCGGCGGCACCGCCGTCATCGGCGGATACGTCGATATCCGCACGATGAATCCGCTCGCCACGATCACCGACCTGAACAAGGCGATCGAGCGATACGCGCTGTATGCGCCGCTCGTCATGCTCGACTCCGCGCTGACACCACGGCCGTGGCTCGCCGAGGCATGGGACACGGTGGCGATCGGCACCGACTCGCTCGCACTGACGTTCCGGCTCCGTCGCGATGTCCACTGGCAGGACGGCCGCCCGACGACGGCGCACGACGTCGCGCACACGTTCCGCATCGCACGCGATCCGGCTGCGGCGTATGTGGACGCAGCGGCGCTGATGCCCTACGCGCCCCAGCCGGAAGTGATCGATTCGTTTACGATCCGATTCCGCCTGGTGCGCCATCCGGATTTCCTGGAGGCCTTCTTCCTGCTGCCCCCGCTGCCGTCGCACGTCCTGGGCGATGTCACGGCTGCAGATGCCGCGCGTCACCCGCTGGGCACGAGCCCGGTCGGCAACGGCCCGTTCCGGTTCGTGCGTCGATCGGCCCAGGAGTGGGTGTTCGAGGCGAATCCCGGCTTCCCGGCGGAGCTCGGCGGGCGGCCGCCGCTCGACCGCATCGTGTATCGCACGATTCCCGAACAGACGACGCTCATCACCGAGCTGCTGACCGGGCGACTCGATATCGCCGTGTCGATCCGGCCGTTACAGATGTCGCGCATCGCCGATGCCGAGAACGCGCGCATCATCACGTTTCCCGTGCCGAACTGGGTGTTCCTGGCGCTGAACACACGGCTGCCCTGGTTCGACGAGCGCGCTGAGCGGCGTGCGATCGCAATGGCGATCGACCGCGATGAGCTGGTCAATGGCATCATGGGCGGGTTGAACGTCACGGGCGCGTCAACGGTCACGCCGGTGCACCGCGCGTTCGATCCGACCTCAGCCGTCCGGTTCGATCCTGACTCCGCGCGCCTTCTGCTCGATCGCGCGGGCTGGCGCGATCGCGACGGTGACGGCGTGCGCGAGGATGCGGCGGGCAGGCCGTTCCGCTTCCGGCTCAAGGTGTGGCAGGGGGCAGGCTCCTACCGTGAGCTGGCAGAGGCGGTGCAGGCGCAGCTCGCGCGCGTGGGCATCGCCGCGCAGCCGGAGGTCGTGGAGTTCAACACGTTCCTCACACACGTGCAGGGCCGAGACACTGACGCCGGCCGGGTGCGTGATTTCGATGCCGCGATCGGCAACTGGACGGACAACCTGCTGCGCAAGGACGACTCGCAGCTGCTGCACTCACGCCACCGCGACGGTGCCAGACAATGGACCGGCTTCAACAGCCCGCGGCTCGACTCGCTGCTGGACGCGCTCGCTGCCGAGACGGATCCCGACCGGGCGGCGCCGCTCTGGCGTCAATACCAGCGCGCGCTCACTGACGAGTCGCCACTGGTTCTGCTGTTCTATGCGATCGGCATCAACGGCGTGCACGAACGGCTGCAGGGCGTGCCCGATGATGACCCGCGCGGACCGATCGGTACGATCGGAAGGTGGTGGCTGGACGAATAAACCCCGGAGGGTTACGCCGCCGGCAGCGTGAAGTGGAACGATGTGCCAGCCGGTCCGCTCTCGACCCAGATCCTGCCGTTGTGCGCCTGCACGATCCCCTGCGCGATGGCCAGACCGAGGCCGGAACCGCCAGCCTTCCCGGCGTGCCAGAACCGGTCGAAGATGCGCGACAGATTCTCCTGCGCTATTCCGCTGCCGGTATCGCTGACCGTGAACCGTACCTGATCATTCTCCGGTCGTGCGAGGATGGTGACGCTGCCGCCGGCCGGCGTGAACTTGAGGGCATTGCCGATGAGGTTCGACAGGACCTGCAGCACACGGCCGCGGTCGGCCTGGACCATCATGTCGTCATCGGGGATGTCGGTGCGCAGGTCGACTTCCTGTCCAGCGGAGACGGCGGCGAACAGCTCACGGGCCTCGTTGACGAGCGAGCGCATGCTCTCCGGATTCTGCTCTACAGAGAAACGGCCGGCCTCCATGCTCGACACGTCGAGCAGATCCATGATCAGCCGGTCCATGCGCTGGGCCGTACGCCGGATGATGTCGATCTGCCGCTGCTGTGCGTCGGGGGGGAGCGGCATATCGAGGAGGAGCGTGGCGCTCGTGTAAATCGTACCGACAGGATTCTTGAGGTCGTGCGAAACGGTCGCAAGCACTTCATCGCGCGCACGGGTGGCGGCCTCCGCGCGCTGCTTGCTCTTCTGCAGCTCTTCGTTGGTGCGGATCAGCTCCTCGAAGCTGGACAGCAGCAGACCCAGCACCTGCGCGGGATCGGAGGTGATTGTGTACGTCTCACCGAGAAAGCTGATCTGCGCCGCGTCACCCGGCTGACGGTCACGCCTGAGCTGCTGATTCTCGATGACCTGCGTCATGCGGGCCAGCAGGTGCTCGCCTTCGTACGGCTTCGTGATGTAGTTGTCCGCACCGCACTCCACACCACGCACGATGTCGCGCGGGTCGGCAAGCGTGGTGAGCAGGACGAGCGCCGGCGGGTCGGGGATCTCCTGCTTGATGCTCGCACACATCTCGTAGCCGCTCATCCCGGGCATCACCACATCGCTCAGGACCAGGTCGTACCGGCCCTTGCGTGCGAGGTCCAACCCTTCCTCGCCGGAACGCGCAGTCGTCACATCGTAGCCGTTGCGGGCGAGCAGGGAACGCGTCGCTTCCAGCTGTGTGGGGCTGTCGTCCACCACGAGTATCCGCTCACCCGGCATGCGCACCCCCGCTCATGATTGCCAGCACCCGATCGGCGATCCGCTCGATCGGGAGCTCGACATCCACTGCACCCCGGCGCACTGCTTCGGCGGCCATGCCGTACACGACCGATGACGTCTCGTTCTGAGCGATCACATAGGCGCCCGCTGCGTGCGCCTCCTCCAGGCCGTCCGCGCCGTCCGATCCCATACCCGTGAGCACGACAGCAAGCAGACGTGGACCGTACGCCCTGCCGGCACTCGCGAACAGGTGTGTCGCGGATGGGCGGAAGCCGGCGATCGGCGGGTCATGCGAGAGCACCACGCGCCCGTCACGACTGACACCGAGATGCGCGTCGTCGGGTGCCACGTGCACCACGCCGTCGCTCAGGCGCTCACCATCCTCCGCCAGCTTCACGCGCAGCGCGCAGCTTGCTGCCAGCCATTCGGCGAAACCGGCCGTGAAGTCGCGCGCGATGTGCTGCACCACCAGGATCGGCAGCGGCAGCGTGCGCGGCAGGTCCATGAGTATGCGACGCAGCGCCGGCGGGCCTCCCGTGGACGCGGCGATCGCCATCGCCTGCGGCGTCTCGAGGGTCCGGCGCCTGGGTCGCGGTGCCGGCTGAGGCTGAGGATTCACATGCGATGACCAGTGACGCACGACCTTCACGTGAGCCATTGCGCGAGCCATCGCACGCAGCTCGGCCGCACGTTCCTCGATCTTGATGCCACCGACGTTCTCCGGTTTCGGCAGCGCCAGCAGCGCACCCGCCTGCG
The DNA here is from genome assembly GCA_035461085.1 of Longimicrobiales bacterium. Lineage (GTDB taxonomy): Bacteria > Gemmatimonadota > Gemmatimonadetes > Longimicrobiales > RSA9 > SH-MAG3. Next base: position 5,359 of record DATHVW010000244.1, read on the forward strand.
TCGCGCTGAGCGACAGGTCCACATCCCTGCGCGTCACCGCGGACACGATGATGATCGGTGTCGGTGCGCGGATCATGATCTGTTTCGTCGCTTCGAGGCCGTCCAGGACCGGCATGTGCACGTCCATGATCACGAGGTCCGGCCGCTGGCGCTCGACCAGGTCCACGGCCTCCGCGCCATCATGCGCCTCGGCGACCACGCGCAGGTCTCCCTCCGCTTCGAGCACGGCACGAAGCAGGAACCTGGCGGTGGCGGAATCGTCCGCTACGACGACGCGGATCATGTATCTCCGATCAGCTGATTGACGGCTTCCAGCAGCGTCGCCTGATTGAAGCCGGACTTGGCGATGTACGCGTCCGCACCGGCTTCCAGTCCGCGCGCGCGGTCCTGCGGTGACTCGAGTCCCGTCACGAGCACGATCGGCAGCTCCCGGAACCGTTCGCTCGCGCGCACCCGGCGGCACAGTGCGAAGCCATCCATGCGCGGCATTTCGACATCTGCCACCAGCGCATCGGCGCCCTCACGTTCCAGCGTCTCCCAGGCGTCCTCGCCATTCACGGCGGTGAGCACCTGATAGCCTGCCGACTCCAGCACGCTCTGCTCGAGTGTACGTGTGGTGATGGAGTCGTCGGCGACGAGGATGCGCTGCCGACGGCGTTCGGTGTCCTCCCTCGCGGGAGGGGCAATCGCCGTGCCCGGTCGCAGGCCCGCCGCCAGGAGCGACGGCACTGCCAGGACCAGGGCCACGCTGCCCGAGGGAAGAATGGCGGCGCCCGCGGCGTGCGGCACCGCCCGCTCACCCACTGCGAGCGGCCGCATGACGATCTCGTCCTCGTCCAGCACGTCATCGACGATGAAGGCTGCGCGTCGCGAGCCGGCGCTCACCATGGCGACCAGCGCCGTATCCTCGAGCGGCCGCGCCTCGAGGGGTGGGCCGAGCAGCCGGGCGAGAGAGAGCACACGGATCGGCCCGCGTGAGGTGGGCAGCATCGTGCCGCCTGTAACGCTGCGCAGGTCACTGGTACGGACGCGGCGCAAACGATCGACATGCATCGTCGGCAGTGCGTAGATCGAGGAGCCGAGACGCACCAGCACGGCCCGGAGTGTCGCGGGCGTGGGCGGGCACTCCAGCAGAAATGTCGTGCCGCCGCCCTTCGTCCATTCGACATCGACGGTCCCGCCGATGCGCTCGAGCGCCGACCCGACGATGTCGAGACCGACACCACGGCCGGAGATCTCCGTCGCATGGGTGCGGGTCGAGAAGCCGCCGGCCAGGAGCGCATCCGCCAGCTCCTCTGAGCTTTCCGGCTCCCGCCGGTTACTCTCGCGCAGGGTCCGTCGGATGGAATCCTCGTCGAGTCCGGCACCGTCGTCGCTCACTGCAACCGTCAGCCGCCCGCCGCTCAGTGCCGCGGCGATCCGGACGGTGCCCTGGCGCGGCTTGCCCACACGCTCGCGCTCGGCCGGCTTCTCGATGCCGTGATCCACGGCATTGCGCACCAGATGCAGCAGCGGATCACGCAGCGTGTCGATCACCATGCGGTCCGCTTCCGTTTCTGCGCCCTCGATCACGAGCTCGACTTCCTTCCCCTCGGCGGCTGCGACATCGCGAACGGCACGCGGCAGGCTCACGCACACATCGCCGAACGGTCGCAGGCGCAGCCGGCGCACGACATCGGCGACCTGATCGGTGGCGCCATCGAGACGGCGGGCATCCTCATCGCTTCTGTCGCTGCGGTCCACGATGCGAGCCGTTGCGATGATCAGCTCTCCGACCGCCGACATGAGCGTGTCGAGCCGCTCGGCACTGACGCGGACCAGCTCATCGGCAGGCTCCACCTCCTGCACGGCAGTCGCCGGGGGGCCGCCTGCAGGACCTGCATCGGTGGCGACGCCTTCCCGGGGTTCCGGCCCTCCCTGACCCTCGTGCTCGTGACGGCTCGCATGCGGTACACGTTCGACCGGCGAGATCGGTGCGGACGGATCCGGGACGGCGGGCGCGCCGCGAACGGGGCGCTCGGTGCGGGAAGATGCCGACGGCCGGGCGCCGGGAGCGGTCGAGCGAGGCGGCGGTGCACGGTCGGCGAGCGCCTCCACCTGCGGCAGCAGTGCATCCGCGACCGAGCCTTCCAGCGGTTCGGCGGCACGCAGCCGCGCCGCCGCATCCTGCAGGCCGTCGCATGTGGCGAACAGCAGCGAGAAGTCCGCGCCGTTCAGGTTCTGCGTGCCATCGCGCAGGTTGGCGAACACGGATTCCATCGCGTGACACACGCGTTCGACGACTGGCACGCCGGCCACACGCGCCGCCCCCTTGATCGTGTGCGCGGAGCGGAACAGTGCGCGCACGCGGTCATGGTCCGACGGCCGTTGCTCGAGCGCGAGCAGTCCGCTGTTCAGCTCGCGTACCTGCTCCTCGAGCTCCTGCACGAACGTCGCCCGCAGGCGATCGTTCAGGTCATCGTCCTTCATTGCTCACGCGCTGAAGCTGGCACGATTCAACGCCTCTGCGCATCGACGCCGACGAGATCGATCAGTCGCGAACCGAGCCGGTTGAGCTCCTGCGCGGCACTCTCCGCCTGGCGCGTTGCTGCCAGATTCTGCTGCGCCGCCTGCTGGATGTTGCCGATCGCCTGCTTGATCTGCGACATGCCCGTGGACTGCTGGCCCGCTGATGCGGAGATCTGTGCCGCGGCCTGCGACGCATCGCTCACGGCAGCCGCCAGCTGACGGATCGTCTCCCCTGCCTCGCTCACCTGACGCGAGACATCGTTCACCTTGCGGTTGCCCTGTTCCGTCACGGCGACCGCAGCGGTCGTGGCGCGCTGGACCTGCTCCAGGATCTGGCGTACCCGGACCGTGCCGGCCTTCGACTGCTCCGCCAGATTCTTCACCTCGCCTGCGACTACCGCGAAGCCACGACCCTGTTCGCCTGCACGCGCAGCCTCGATCGCGGCGTTCAGCGCGAGCAGATTGGTCTGCTCCGCGAGATCGCTGACGGTGGCGATGATCTCGCCAATGGCCTGCGCCTGCTCCGTCAGCTCGACCATGCGGTCCTGAATGCCGCCGACGTGCTCACGCACGTCGTTGATGCCTGCCACGGTGGTTTCTATCGCGTCCCTTCCCTGGCGGCCGATCTCGGCCGCACGCTGCGCTGAGGCCGCGACGCCGCGCGCGCGCTCCGACGACTGCTCCGCCGTCTGCACGACCTCATCGACCGTGGCGGCCGTCTGCGTCACCGCCGCCAGTGACTCGGTCGCGCCGCTCGCCTGCTGCGTGGTCGTGGACAGGATCTCGGCCGCACTCGTGGCGAGCACGTTCGATGTCTCCTGCAGCGGACCCGACACTGCGCGATTCAGCAGGTACGCCGTGATGATGAAGATCACGAGCGCGAGGGCGAGGGCAATGAGTATCGCCGTTTCCGACGCCTGCGCACGATCTCGGGCCTCGGCGCGAATGCTGTCGCCGTCGGCCAGTGACTCATCGACATTTGCCTGGAGGATGGCCTCGAGTCGTGTGCGCGTGGGCACGACCTCCTGTCGCCGGATTGGAATAGCCGCCTCGGGATTGCCCGCGTCCCACAGCGCGAGGACCCGGGCCGTCGCGTCGTCCCACTGGTCGAGCAGGCGCAGGGCCTCCGACCATATCTGTTCTTCGTCGCTCCCCGCGGTCTCGCGCAGCTCGTTGAGTCGTGCACGGGCTTCGACCAGAGCGCTGTCGCGACCGGCGGGTGTCGAACCCATTTCCCGCACCAGTACACGCAGGTACGCGACGTTCGCATTCGCGAGATGCCGGCGCGCCTCGACGGAGCGCAGCAGGATCGAGCGCTCGGCCTCGACGGCCTCCGCGTATGTGCCGGCCGTCTGGCGCTGTGCCCAGATGCCCGTCAGCGCGATGGCAGTGACCAGCACTGCGGCCAGTGCGAATCCCGTTATGATGCGCCGGCTGATTGTCCAGTTCACCTCATCCTCCTCGTCCCATGTCATCGGGTTTCGCGACCGCACGTCCGACCGCCAGCACGGCGTCCGGATCCAGGACCAGCACCGCATCGTCCGTAATGCCGCGTAACAGCGTGCGCGTGGACGCTTCCTCGGCGCCCAGAGGCCGCACTGTTGTCTGTGCCAGATCGATGAAGTCGCGCGCAGCGTCCGCGAGAATGCCGAACGGCTGGCGACCGCCATCGATCACGAGCACGCGGCTGAGATCCGTTACGCCCCGGGAGCGAACGCCAAGCTCGGCGCGCAGGTCCAGGATGGTCAGCACCATCCCGCGCCAGTGCGTGACGCCGAACAGCGGCGGCCGTGCTCCTGCCAGGGGCGTCAACTCGCGCAGCACGTGCACCTGAAGCACGATCCTCGCCTCGATCGCGTAACGTTCATCGGCCAGCTCGAAAATGACGGCAGGCACCGCCTGCGACATCCGGCCGGCGGTCGGCACCCGGGCCAGCTCTGCAGCACGCTTCCGCAGCACATCCACATGGCCGGGAGCTGCCAGTCGCGCGGCATTCAATGATTCGCCCATCACTCGTCCTCAGCCTCCGTGGACGCGGCCGGCACGCTGCCGAGCAGCGAGAGTTTCACGCGAACCAGCTCCGCCAGGCGACCGGCGCTTTCACCATCGGACGCCGGAACCGTCGCAGCCGCGTCGAGCGCCGTCAGCAGTGACGCCGCGTTGCGCAGTGCGCGTCGCGCCCCTTCGATATTGCCACTGCGACGCTGCGCCTCGCCCAGCGTGAGGTGCGCGACGATCAGATTCCTGTCCATGTACAGCGCCCGCCGCGCCGCCGCCGCGGCATCGGCCGGCTTGCCGCACTGGAGCAGCAGGACTGCGTGAAGGTACAGCAGCTCGGCGGTCGCGCCCGCATGGTCGATCGCGCGCGTCACCGTGTCGGCGGCCTCATCATGCCTGCCCTCGTTTGCCAGCGCCCGCACCCACGTCGTCCAGGCCGGCGTGCTCAATGATCCCGTCCGCGCGGCCGCAGCAGCCAGCTCGTGGACGCGACTGAAGTCACGGTCCGCGTAGGCGTCGAGGATGGTGTCGGAGCTCGATGCATGCGCCTCGCCCGGGTCGGCCGTCGAGGCGGACGGCTGGCGGGGGTCCGCCGACGACGCGGGTGCGGGAGACTGTACGGCGTCCGGCAGAGTACTGGGCGGTGCGATGTCGCGGTGCAGGGGCTCTCGCGTTGCAGCGGAGGCCGCACGGATGTCGTGGGCTCCCGCGGCCCCTCGGCGGCGATAGGCGAGCCCGGACTCCGTCAACACCACATCGCAGTCCACGAGCTCCGAGATCGCGGGATCGGACGCGCCCAGGAGCAGCCAGCCATCTTCACTGAGCGATGCGATCAGCCGCTGTGCGACGCGCTCGACCGTTGGAGCGTCGAAGTAGATCAGCACGTTGCGGCAGAGGATCACATCCATGCCCCAGATACCGTTCGTCAGCGACGGGAACGAGTCTTCCGCCAGGTTCAGGTACTGGAAATCGACACGCTGTCGGATGCGCGGCGTCAGCTCGAAGAACTTGCCATGTTCTGCGAAGTAGCGCCGGCGGACCGGGTCCGGCGTGTTGCGCAGCTGCCACTTCGAGTACAGCCCGCGCTGCGCATCGGCGAGACGACTGCGTGCGATGTCGGTGCCGACAATGTCGGAACGGTGCGCCGCATTCATCTCCTCGAACAGCATCGCGATCGTATACGGCTCTTCACCGGCCGCGCACCCTGCGCTCCAGACGCGGATCGCACGATCCGCCGGCCGCGACGCGAGCAGCTCCGGCAGGATGCGCCAGCGGAGCAGATCGAACTGGGCAGGATCGCGCTGGAAGTAGGACTCACCGATCGTCAGGTCGGCAACGAACGACTCGCGCGCGCGGGCATCATCGCGCAGGAGCGCGAGCAGTACGTCGCTGTCCTCGATGCGGAGGCGCGCCATTGTGCGGCGGATCGTCGCCTCCACGTCCTGCAGTCGTGAGTCCGGAAACACGAGGCCCGTACGCTCGCGCACCAGCTCTGCAACATCAGCGAACGCGGTGCTGCTCCAGCCCTTCATTCGCCGTCCCGATCGCTGCGCGCCGACAGGGCATCATCGAGAGCCGCGGCCTCAGCGTCCGCCAGGAACGCATCGAGCTGCTGGATCAGCACCAGCCCGTCCGGAAGCCGCGCCACGCCGGCAATGTGACGGCCGGTGCCCGGAACCGAATCCGGCGGCTCTATCGATGACGGATCGACACGCTCCACCCACTCGGTGCGGTCGCACCGGAATGCCGCCAGGCGGCTGCCGGTCCAGGCGACAACCAGCCGCTCGTCCGGATGCAGGGGCCGAGGCCCGAGACCGAAGCGCGCACGCAGGTCGTACACGGGCACCAGCTCGCCGCGTACGTCCACGATTCCCTCGATGACCGGCGGCGCCTCAGGCAGGGGCGCAATGAGTACCGCGCGCACCACCTCCCGCACGGAGCGCAGCTCGAGCGCGTACCGCGTGTCGGCCAGCTCGAAAACGAGCAGCTCCAGGTCTTCGGCGGACGTGTGATCCATGAGCAGGATTGTACGGACCGTGCGGCGCAACCGCACGTGGCGCCGTCATGCCGGATTCATGCAAGGAGAGGGCCGGGCAACGCCCCGGGTGGCTGGCGCGCGAGGCGGAAGACGGCGGAGGCGCTGGCCGGCGCGAGGATGACCGCCGGGCAGTATCTGGCCTGAAGTGACGCGTTGCGGTGCGGGGGCAGCAGCCGATGGCCGGCTAGCGGGTTGCCCCCGCAGGCGGCTCGGCTCCCGCAGGGCCGCCGGACTCCTCGCGGAACACGACGTGTGCCGTATCAGTGATGGCGGCGCCATTCAAGGTTCCGGTGATAACAGCCGTTCCGGGATCGCCGCCAGCCTCCAGACGGGCCGTGTAGGTGCCGTCGCCATTGTCGATGACGGCCGTGATGAATCCGAGCGTGCTGCTCAGTGTCACCGTGCCGGCGCTAGTCCATACGCGGTTCCCGGCAGCATCGCGCACGGTCACGGTGATTCTCGTCTGCGAGATATTCACCAGGAGCGACGTCGAGTCCGCGTCGATCGTCGTCGTCAACACGCTGCCCGGTTCATGCCGGAACTCGACCTGCGCGGAATCCGCGATGGCGACGCCGTTCAGCGTGCCGGTTATCACCGCCGTGTCCGGTAGCTGGCCCGGGAGTCCGGAAGCCGTCGTGTCGGCCACCAGCCTGGTCGTGTACGTACCGTCACCGTGGTCGGTCTCATGCGTCAGGAGCCCCAGTGTCGTATGGAGCGCGAGAGTACCCGCGCTCGCCCCGACGATGTTGCCGTGCGAATCTCTGACCGCCGTCGTGATGACTGCGTACGATATCCCGTTTGCCGCGATCGATGTCGAGTCCGCAGAGATCGTCGTCGTTGTGTGATCGATCGGTCCCGCTCGCAGCACGATCATCGCGGAGTCCTCGATCGCGGCGTCGTTCAGTGTGCCGGTGATGACCGCGGTGCCGATGACTGTCCCCGCCGTGAACGTGGCGGTGTAGGTGCCGTCGCCCTGGTCGGTGACGCCGCCGAGCACACCGATGGTGGGCGGATCGAACGCCACGTTCGCGCCGGTGACCGGATTCCCGTTCCCGTCGGTGACGGTCACGGTCACGAGCGACGTCGAAGTCCCGTCGGCAACTAGCGAGCTCGAGTCCGCAACGATCGTGGCGGTGGCCGGATCCGCCGCACCCGGCTCCAGCACGATGATCGCGGAATCCGGAATCGTGGCCCCGTTCAGTGTGCCCGTGATGACCGCGGTGCCGAGGGCTGTGCCTGCCGTGAACGTGGCTATGTAGGTGCCGTCACCCTGGTCGGTGACGCCGCCGAGCGCACCGAGGGTCAGCGGATCGAACGCTACACTTGCGCCGGTGACGGGATTGCCGTTCCCGTCCGTGATCGTCACGGTCACGAGCGACGTGGACGCGCCATCGGCGATCAGCGAGCTCGAGTCCGCAACGATCGTGGCGGTGGCCGGATCCGCCGCACCCGGCTCCAGCACGATGATCGCGGAGTCCGCGATCGCCGCACCGTCGAGCGTGCCCTTGATCACTGCGCTGCCCGTAACCACGCCCGCCGCGAATGTGGCGGTATAGGTGCCGTCGCCCTGATCCGTGACCGCGCCGAGCGCACCAAGCGTTGGCGGACCGAATGCCACGTTCGCGCCGGTGACCGGATTCCCGTTGGCGTCGGTGACGGTCACGGTCACGGGCGACGTGGACGCGCCATCGGCGATCAGCGAGCTCGAGTCCGCAGCGATCGTCGCGGTGTTCGGATCCGCAGTGCCCGGCTCCAGCACGATGATCGCGGAGTCCGCGATCGCCGCACCGTCGAGCGTGCCCTTGATCACTGCGCTGCCCGTAACCACGCCCGCCGTGAATGTGGCGGTATAGGTGCCGTCGCCCTGATCCGTGACCGCGCCGAGCGCACCAAGCGTCGGCGGACCGAATGCCACGTTCGCGCCGGTGACCGGATTCCCGTTGGCGTCGGTGACGGTCACGGTCACG
>DATHVW010000245.1:0-14568 GCA_035461085.1 Longimicrobiales bacterium
TGGGATCTGACGGAGCTGGATGACCCGATCGTCGCGCGCGAGTATTTCGGGCCGGTCGTCTCCTCCGACCACAACCTCTACGTGAAGGGCGACCGCGTCTACGAGTCGAACTACGGCAGCGGCCTGCGCGTGCTGGACATCAGCGACCGCACGAATCCGCGCGAGATCGGGTTCTTCGACAGCGCGCCGTATAACGACAATGGTCCGGGCCACAGCGCCACGCAGAGCGGCGCGTGGAGCAACTACCCGTTCTTCGAGAGCGGCATCATCGTGTTCACGAGCGTGCGCGAGGGGCTGTTCATCGTGCGTGTCGTGGACCCGGTCCCGATCAGCTGACGCGCGGTTCGTGAACGCTTGAACGACAATCCTGCCAGCGGCGAGGGGCTCACGGTAGACGGGCTGACCCGTCGGTTCGGTCCGCACACGGTTCTGGACAATGTCAGTTTCATTGTCGCCCCTGGTCAGGTAGTGGCACTGGTCGGGCCGAACGGTGCCGGGAAGAGCACGTTGCTCAGGTGCGTGGTGGGCGCGGACCGTGCTGACGCCGGGCATGTGCGATTCGGTGGTCGGCCGATCGATGAGTCAGATCCCTGGGTGCGTGCTGCGGTGGCTGCCGCACTCGACGATGTCGACTTCTTTCCGGACCTTTCGGTCACGGAGCATCTGGAACTCCTCGCATTCGCGCACGGCGCGCCGGTGAGTGCGGTGGGGAGGGTAGTGTCGGAGCTCGGCCTGGAAACGGCGCGTGACCAGCTGCCTCCGAGCCTGTCCGCCGGTCAGCGGAAACGCCTCGCGCTGGCGTCATGCTTTGTCCGCCCGCGCCGGCTGCTCGCGCTCGACGAGCCGGAGCAACGCCTGGACGCTGCGGGCCGGTCGTGGCTCAGCCGCAGGCTGATCGAAGAGAAGGCGGCAGGCACGGCCGTGCTGATGGCATCGCACGACGCAGAACTGGTCGCGGCCGTAGCCGACGCGAGGGTGGAACTGGGCGCGTGAGACCGTCAACTCTGGCCGTGCCAGCCGCGCGGCTGTGGCGCAGGCGCCTTCGGGGTCTACAGCGCGGCCACCATGTACGCTCGCGCGGTGAGTTGCTGACCCACCTCTATACCCTGCTGTGGATCACCCTCATCTACGGCGGTGCCTTCGCGTCCGAGGTTAGCCGCATTTCAGCCGCTCCGGCGGCGGGCACCGTGCCCGTGGAGCGGCAGTGGATCGCCGCCGCGGTTCTGCTGGCATGTGCGGGCCTCGGCTGGATGTCGCTGCGGGCGCTCGGCCCCCTTCTCGTCACGCCGGCCGAACAGGTGTGGGGTCTCTCCAGTCCGATCGACCGCCTCGAATGGCTCCTTCCCAGGTTCTCGCTGCTGCTCGCCGGAGGAACGCTCGCCGGTGCCGCCGCGGCCGGCCTCGCTGTTTTCCTCGCCACCGCTGGCGGAAGCCTGGCGCTCGCAGCGGTCGGCGGAGGATGCCTGGGGGCTGCTTTCATTGCGGGCGGCGTGGCGGCGCAGAATACGGCGGGCTCGAAATGGCCGGATGTGGCCGGAACGCTTCTACTTGCGGCCGGAGTGCTGGCGGCAGCCGTAATGGTCGCCGCGCATTTCGGCGGGTGGCGCCTCCCCCGCGCGGGCACGATTCCGGGCGTGATCCTGCTGCCGATTTTCCTGGCGGTGGCCGCTGGTGCCGTCACACTCGGCGCACGGTCGCTGCGCCGCGTCGACCGCATTGCACTCGGTGCGGGCACCGACCTCGCCGGGGCGCTCGTCACCGCGACTGTCTCGCTGGATCCGTCGCTGCTGACACGGATGATCGAATACAGGCGGTGGCGCCGGATCGGTCGTGTCCCGACCGGACGTCTGCGGCCCGCTCCGCCCGGCATCCCGGGCCGGACATGGGCGCTGCTCCAGGCCGACGTCCGCAGGTCCGGCCGACGTCCATTGGCGCTGAGCGCCTGGGCAGGACTCGCCCTGGCGCAGTATGCACTGTTCGTCGTGGCTCCGTCCCTCGCGGGCATGGCCCGCCTCGCAGGCACATACCTCGCCGCCGGAGCGTTCACGGCCGGGCTCCGCACCATCTCGCATTCGGACGGACTGCGACGTGCACTCGGAGGCAGCGATCGCGCGCTCCGGATGATCCATCTCGCCATTCCCGCTGCGGCCGCAGCGCTCTGGTGGATTCTCACCCGCCCCGCCGGCGGACCGTCGACAGGCCCGATGGAGATCCTGCTGCTGTCGGGAGTGGTGGCCGCCGTGTACCGGGCCGCTACGCGGCCGCCCATCGACTACAGCGCACCCGTCGTGGAGACGCCGTTCGGCCTGTTGCCTCTGGGCCTCGTGCTCCAACTGGTCCGCGGGCCGGACGTCCTGGGGGGCGTCCTCGTACTTCAGATACTATGGAACCGCTGACACGTCCGACCCGTTTTTAAGCACCACATAATCGTCCGCCCGTATGTTCCTACCGCGAACAACGAAGTTTCCAACAGAACAGCAGAGAGAAACGATGAAGCGCATGATGTCGATAGGCCTGCTCGCCTTCACGGCGGCGGCGTGTGACAGTGACTCGACCGGTCCCGACACGCAGGGCAGCTACGACCTGGAAGTGACCGGGGCATTCACGGAGACGGCGGAGGGGCCGGCCTGGTTCGGCTCCGATGTGAACGAGGATGGCGACCCTGTCTTCATGCTGCTGTTCGGCGATGAAATGTCGCGCCACGTCGTGCTCGCGGGACGTGAAGGCGCCAGCCGTCCGGACGTGGGTGCCTACGCGATCGAGGAAGGCAGCTGGGAGCTCCTGCACGTGATCTCCGATGACGACGAGCTGCTGGGGATGTTCTATGCCACCGAGGGAGAGATCACGATCACCAGCTCGAGCAGCAGCAGGATCCGGGGCTCGATCGAGTTCGTCGCCACCGAGTTGCTCGGTGAGGCCGAGGTCACGGGCTCGATCACATTCGACGCGGTCCTGGCCCCGGCCGCCCTCATGCAGACGACGGTGTCGGCGGCGCGCTCCATGCACTGACCGGCCCGGACCCGAACCGGGAGGGAGCGTACGCCATGCAGACCGTAAGAGTCAATCCGGCATGATGGCCATCTCCCTTCCGGCCCGGCGAGCGCGCTGTCGGCGCAAGTTCCTCCGCTTCTTCCCGGACGGGTTCCGAGACGAGACGTACCTGGACTGGGAGCGGGACTACAAGTGGGAGACGCACCGGCGCTGGCAGGCGGCGCTCAAGCCGTCGGAGTTCAGGCGCCTGCTCGATGCAGGGGACCACAGGGAGATCGCAGCTCGCGCGATCCGCGTCGAGCAGCAGTCGCGGCACAGCATGATCTTCTCGTTCGAGAAGATGGCGCTTCGCGATGCCGTCCGATCGGAAGAAGGCGCGCGACTGTTCGCGGCCGGGCTCTACCGGTTCCTGCACGGCCGCGGCAGCGCGGAGCAACGCTTCAGCGACTGGGTCGAGGTCGTCGCCAGCCTCCCGCGCATCCAGACGCGGGTCCTCACGTGGCCGCTCGTCACCGTTTTCGGCTTCATTGCCCGGCCGGACCGCCACATCTTCCTGAAACCGACCGTGACGCGCGAGGCCGCGCGGGAATACGGCTTCGACTTCACCTACCGCTCGCGCCCCTCGTGGGAGACGTACGCGAGCCTGCTGGAATTCGCCGCGCTGCTGCGCCACGACCTGCGCGACCTGCACCCCCGCGACATGATCGACCTCCAGTCGTTCATGTGGGTCCAGGGATCTGCGGAATACGACTGATCACGAAACTAGCCGCCGTCGAGCTCCGTGAGCTGCGGCTCGACCTCGGTCTCCATGCAGCTCGGGCAGATGCCGTGACTGAAGCGGGTGGTCGTATGCTCGGCGATGTAGTGCTCGACGGTCAGCCAGTAATCGCGGTCGTCGCGGATCTTCCTGCAGTACAGGCAGATGGGCAGGATATCCTGGAGCGTCTTCACTTCCGCGAGTGACGCTTCCAGCTCGCCCACCAGTCGCGTGCGCTCGATCTCGAGCTCCTTCCGTGCGGTGATGTCGCGTGCGACGGAGTAGATGACACGCTCGATCGGGCGCGGGGATGCATTCCACAGGAACCAGCGGTACGAGCCGTCCCTGCACAGGTAGCGGTTCTCGAAATGCACAGCTCGGCCGCCACCGCGCACCTCTGCGTTCTGCTTCAGCGTGCGCTCGCGATCATCGGGATGCACGAACTCGATGAACGGCCGCGACATCAATTCCTCGCGGGTGAAGCCGAGCGTCGTCTCCCACGCGGGATTGAGACGCCTGAAGTAGCCGTTGAAGTCGAGGAAGCAGAACATGTCGAGCGATATGTCGAAGAACCCCTCCAGCTGGTGGAGCGTGGTCGCCTTATCGTGCCGGCACAGTGCAAGCTCGAGGAGCGCGCGCAACTCGCGGTCGCTGGACCCCGCAACGGCGTAGCCGTACGGCTCCTCCGACCCGGTGTCGGTCACACGCGCCTGGTCCGCCTCGGTGCCGATGAAGACGATGGGGATGTCGAGGTGCTGGCGGATGGCGGCCGCCGCGGCGCCACCGTTCAGCTCGCCGCGCAGCAGCATGTGCATCAAAACCAGGTCCGGCGCGGTCGCTGCCGCCAGCGTGAGCGCCTCGCCCCCCGACGCGGCAGTCGCCGCTACCTCGTAGCCGAGACGGGGCAGTGTCGTCTGCAACTCTGCGGCAGCGACAGCGTCGTCGTGTACGATCAGGATTCGTCGCGTGGCCATTCAGTCAGGTTCCGCCGGCAGGCAGGGACTCGAGTGGAGCGGATCGGACGCGCCGGCATGGCGCTCCGGTCATTCCGCAATTTACCTTGAGGAGAGCCGTCTTCCAACCGGCGAGGTTAACTGTGAACTCGGCGCTGTGGGCTGCGCTCGCGGCCGGTCTCCTCGGCATTGCGGCCTTTACGGCTCTGTCACAGGCGCCTGTGGACTGGACACGGTGGCGGCCGGCGACATGCATGCCGGAACACTGCTTCTGCGAAGCAGTTCGCGCCGGGCCCATCCGCCAGCCCTCCAACACGGCCTCCAGCCTGGTGTTTCTCCCCGTAGCCGCGGCCCTGTTCGTCACGGCCGGTAGCCGGCGTCGCCGGCGGCCCCGTGCGGCCAGGAGGGCGGGGATCACGACGGGCGCGTTGCAGGATGACAGCGTCGGAACACCGCTGCTCACGCTACCCGTCTACGCGGCGATATTCGCCGGCGCAACACTCCTCATCGGCATCGGGTCGATGTTCTATCACGCATCGCTGACGTTCCGCGCGCAGACGGCCGATGTGCTCGGCATGTACCTGATCGGATCGTTCCTCGTCCTCCACAACGCCGCACGTGTCTGGACCATCCGTGAGCACACCGCCGCGGTGCTGTACGTGATCGGCAACGGCGTGCTGCTGTGGATGCTCGTTGCAGTACCGGAAGCGCGCCGCTACGTCTTCGGCGTCCTCGTGCTCGCCGCGATCGTGCTCGAGCGTGCGGCCCGCTCACGGGGCGACATCCGTTCCCGACCCGGCTACTTCCGCGTCGCGCTCGGCATCTTTCTCCTCGGCTTCGCGATGTGGACCCTCGACATCACGCACGCGGTCTGCCGCCCCGACAGCATCCTGCAGGGCCACGCCGCATGGCACCTTGCGAGCGCGGCCTCGCTCTTCTTCATATTCATGTACTACGTGTCGGACTCGGTTGGTCGCGATTCGGCTGGCGCCGGAGCCCACGAGCACATATATCGCCGGGTGCGATGAGCGCGCCGGACCCCGGACCCGGCTTCACTTTGGAGTTTATGGCTCGATCAGCCATGACAATTGCCCGTTCACTGGCTGGAGCCGGCCGCAATCGCGTCTTCCGTGCTCATTGGTGCGCCTTTTCCATGTCTGAATGGGGAGTTTCCGCAAAGTGAAGCCAGGTCCGGAGGTCCGTCCGGAGGTCCCGGCGTTTCCGATCGAGCCGATCGGTCACGTCGAATCGCCGCTGACCGAGCCGGCGGAAGCGCCGAAGCAGGGCAGTGAGGGGTCGCCTCCGGCGTGGCTGGTATTCGGTCCGGAATACCAGGAGGGGCTGGCCGACCTGAAGGTCGGCGACGAGATCCTCGTGCTGACGTGGCTGCACCTCGCCGACCGCCAGACGCTGCGGGTGCGGCCGCGCGACGACCAGAGCGCCCCGCTGCGCGGCGTGTTCAGCACGCGCTCGCAGGATCGGCCGAATCCGCTGGGTCTCCACCGTGTAAGGATCATCGACACTGCCGGTCCGACCCGCTTCCAGGTTGCCGATCTCGAAGCGGTGGACGGCACGCCGATCATCGACGTGAAGCCGATCCTCGACGCGGATCGCGAACGATGAGCGCGCACGCGCTGTCCCCGGACGATGTGCGGTTCCGGACGGACTTCGAGACGTGCGTTTTTCCGCCCGCACAGTTCGACCATCGCGCGCATGTCCGGCTGGCCTACGTATACCTCGCCGAGAACGACGCCGACACTGCGCTCGAGCGCATGCGCTCGGCGCTCATGGCGTTTCTCGAGCACAACAAGGTTCCCGCCTCGAAGTATCACGAGACACTGACCCGGGCCTGGATCCTCGCCGTCCGGCACTTCATGACACGATCACGGGGCACGGAATCGGCCGACGCGTTCATCCGGGCGAATCCGGAGATCCTGGACACGAAGATCATGCTGACACACTACTCGGCGGACGTGCTGTTCTCCGAAGAGGCACGACGCCGTTTCGTCCGGCCGGACCTGGACGGGATCCCGGGCGCGTGAATACGTAGAATCCGGCGGCTGCATACGTCATCCCGTACATCGTCAGCTGCGTGGGGCGGAGGCATGTTGGAGGCGTAGCTTCCTCTAACGTGCCGGAGGTCCCATGACGCGCCTCGTGATCCCGACCCTTCTGACGCTGATCTGTGCGGCGCCCGCACTGGCTCAGACCGCGCCTCCGCTGACCCCCGGTGCCCAGGTGCGCGTGAACAGCCCTTCCGCCGCCGGACGGTACGTCATCGATGGGCACAATCCTCAGACTCTAACTCTGCGCGACAGCGCCGGCGCTCTCGTGAACGTGCCGATGGCCTCCGTGACGGAGCTGTCCGTCTCGCGCGGCCGCCGTCCCGCGGGAGCGCGGGCTCTGCGCGGCGCGGGGTTCGGGCTGCTAATCGGCGCGGGGAGCGGCGCGGTCATCGGTTTCGCCAGCGGCGACGACCCGGCCGGCTTCATTTCCCTCACGGCCGAGGATAAGGCGTTGGGCCTGGGAGCGGTGTTGGGCGCAGGCGGAGCGGTGCTCGGCAGCGTGATCGCACTCTTCTCACGTGGCGAGCAATGGGAGGACGTGCCGCTGAATTCGGTACGGGCGGGCCCGTCCGTCGATGGCGGCACGACGATCCGCTACTCCATACGATTCTGACCGCTGAAGGCGATCCCCGGCCCCATGCGGAACGCCTCCTGGGTCGCGTGCTGGCGACGCTCGCGTCAGACGCGGAGCGTGAACGGCGGATATTCGTCGCGCATCAGCAGCAGGTAGGACTCGACACGGATGTCCCATGCCAGCACACCGATCGCGAAACCGTAAAGCGTCTCGGGGTACCGGCCGGTGAACAGGATCATCACCCACGCGATTGCGGTCGTCAGTCCCCACGCGACGCCGAGCAGCCAGAGCACACACAGATGCGGGATCGCGAGGAAGAAGCGGAAGAATACGGTCAGCCGGTTGCGCGGCTGGTCCGGGCGGGGCAGCACCAGCTCCGCCGGGTACGGCTCATCGCCGAACGGCGGATACTCGTCGCGCAGCAGGGTCACGTACGTGATCGCGCGGACACGCCAGCGCAGGTAGAACGCAGTGAGCTTCCACAGGCCGTCGGGATGCTCGCGTGTGAACAGGATGAAGAACCATGCGACGACCGCGGCAAATCCCGCGACCACTCCCAGCAGCCCGGTACCGGAGCTCCAGCCCCAGCTCATTCCCTCTTCGGTACTCCAGCTCGCCAGGCCTATGCCGGCCACCGGGCCGCCCACGAGGATGATGTGGGGGAGCGCCAGGAAGAACCGAAACGCCACGGTCAGCCGGTTCCGCTCCTC
Organism: Longimicrobiales bacterium; assembly: GCA_035461085.1. GTDB lineage: Bacteria > Gemmatimonadota > Gemmatimonadetes > Longimicrobiales > RSA9 > SH-MAG3. The sequence continues at coordinate 8,052 of DATHVW010000245.1, forward strand.
GGTCGCGGCCGGGACCGCGACAGTGACGGGGTAAACGGACGTCTGCTCGATGCCTTCGGCCGGCGTGTCCATGGCTCCCTCCACTCGAGAATCGGAATGCTCCTGACCCTACGCGCTGCGGCCGCTCATTGTTGCAGGATCCGGCCTCCCGACCCGAGCGGTCGCCGCAATTCATGCGCCCTCCCTGTTGACCACCCGTCCGCGCTCCAGCACGACGCTCCGGTCCGCCAGCGCATCGGCCTGCGCGGGGTCGTGCGTGATCAGCACCACCGCGACGCCGCGATCACGCACGCGGCGCACGAGGTCCATGACCAGCGCGCGCTGAGCGACGCCGAGCGCCGCAGTCGGCTCGTCGAGGATGAGCACGCGCGCGCCGCGGTGCACGGCCCGGGCGATCGCGAGCGCCTGCTGCTGACCGCCCGACAACGTGGCTGCGGCCTGTTCCGGGTCGCGCAGCTGAATGCCGAGCTCGTTCAGCTCGCGCAGCACCGCACTGCGACACGCGCGCACGTCGATGCGGCGGAGCGGTCCTCTGCCGGTCACGGGCTCGGCACCGAGATAGAAGTTGCGCCAGACGCTCATCAGCGGAACGAGCGCCAGGTCCTGGTAGACGGTCGCGATGCCGCGCGACAGCGCATCGCGCGGTGAGTGGAAGCGCACTTCCACGTCATCCAGCAGGAGTCGTCCCGATGTCGGCGGGTAGACGCCGGAGAGGATGCGGATGAGTGTGGACTTGCCGGCGCCGTTGTCGCCGAGCAGGCACGTCACCGAGCCGGCATGCGCCTCGAAGCTGACGTCGTCGAGCGCCGTGACGCCGCCGAACGTCTTCGTGACGTGTTCCGCACGCAGCAGCGCGGTCATGCGGCCGTCAGCGCGTGGCGCCGCATCCAGTCGTTCACGAGCACCGCGGCGATCAGCATTGCGCCGAGGAATACCTGGAACCAGTCGGCGTCAGCGCCCGTGATGACGATGCCCTGCTGCACGATGCCGAAGATGAGCGCACCGAGCGCCGCTCCGACTGCAGTGCCGTAACCGCCGGTCAGCAGTGTCCCGCCGATGACGGCCGCGATGATCGCCCGGAACTCCTGGCCCTCGCCCCGCAGCACATCCGCCCCCGTGAATCGCACGGCCTGCATGATGCCAATAAGCGCACCCGCGAGCGCTGTCGTCACGAACAGCGCGACCTTCACCCGACGGACCGGAACGCCGGCGTTGCGTGCGGCATCCGCACTGCCCCCCGCGGCGTAGATCCAGTTGCCGGCGCGCGTGCGCCGCAGCAGCCACGTCGCGAGCAGTGTGAACACGACCCACCAGATGACGCTCACGCGGAGCGGGCCGATGTCGCTGGCGAACAGGATGCGCCACAAATCGTAATCCGGCGCGGTGGCGATGCCGCCGATCTGTGTGCGTCCGGTCAGCCGGCGGCTGAGGGCGATGGTGAGGCCGCGCAGCACGAAGAGCGTTCCCAGCGTCACGAGGAACGACGGCACGCTCGTGCGCACGACGAGCAGCCCGTTGCCGAGACCGATCGCGCCGCACAGCACGAATGCCGCGGCGACGGCAGCACCGAGCGGCCAGCCGGCCTCCACCGTGAGCAGCATCACGGTCATGCCGCTGACACCGATGATGGAGCCGATCGACAGATCGAACTCGCCGCCGATCATGAGCAGCGCGACCGCGACGGCGAGGATGCCGAGCGGTGCTGCGGCATCGAGGTACGCGGCGGCGCCCTCGATCGATCGGAACGGCGCGCCGCCAGCGACAGCGAAGAACAGCCAGACCAGGATCAGCGCCGCGAGCGGGCCGAATTCCGGCGTGGCGAGGATCCGTCTCACCGGATGCCGCGTGCGGTCAGATCGATGACGGAGGCCGCATCGGCGCGCGTGACGAAGCCCGGACCCGTGCGGATGATGTCGCCGCCACCCGGCAGTGCGCGCGTCTCGAGGTACTTCACGAGGAGTATGACCGGCAGGTAGCCCTGGAGGTACTGCTGCTGATCGATCGCGAACAGCATGTCGCCGTCACGGACCGCCTCGAGCACGCGCGGCGTGAGGTCGAACGTGCCGAACGCGACATCGCCCGCGCGGCCTGTCGTGCGCAGCGCCGCGAGCGCGGGATCGGCACCGTTCGGTCCGAGCGCGAGCATGCCGTCGATGCTGCTGTCCGCGCGCAGTGCGCCCGCGATGCGCTGCTGCGCATCCGCTGGATCGGCCAGATTGACGCCGAGGACGGTAGCGGTGGCACCGCTACCGGCGAGCGCGTCCGCCAGCCCGCGGCAGCGCAGGTCCTGCGCGGTGTTGCCGACCTCGTGATTGATACACAGCGCGCGGCGCACGCCCGCATCCGCCAGCCGCTCACCGCCCGCGAACCCCGCCTCGTACTCCGTCTGCCCGACGTGCGCGAGCGCGCCCAGCTCGCGGTAGTCGTCCGCACCCGAGTTGATGGAGATGACGGGAATGCCCGCGTCGGTGGCGGCGCGGATTGCGCCGGCGAGCGCCGCGGCGTCGGGAATCGACACGACCAGGCCGTGCGGGCGTGAAGCCGTCGTAGACCGGATCAGGTTCGACATCTCGACCATGTCGAAGCGCGTCGGCGCCTGGTATTGCACAGCCACGCCGAGATCGCGCGCGGCATCCCGCGCGCCGTTCGATACGACCGACCAGAACGCGTCCGCGGACTGGCCGTGCGTGACGAAGGCGATGCGCAGCGTGTCGCGTCCGCTGGCGCTCGCGGCCGAGCCGGATCGGGCGCTGTCGCAGCCGGTCACCGCGATCAGGGCGGTGAGGAGGATGGGGAGGTATCGCATCGGGGCAGAATGCCACGGGTGAAGCCGCTGGCGCCAGAGTTTCAGGGGCGCTGCATGTGTCGGGTGCTGGCCGACGGGAGGGGATTCTCCGCTGTACGCGTCAGGATCTGCCTGATTGCGCCGACCCCGGGGTGCGCCATTGTGGAGGTATCCCGCGCCTGGAGGAGACAATGGCAACCCTGAACAGCGCAGTTCCCGCAGCGGCCGGTACCGGAGCGCGGTGTCCGGAAGCGCAGGCGGACGGAGTACCCTGTCAGGATCTCGGCCGCGACTGCGAGATCTGCGTGAGGACCGAACACGCGCTGGTGGCCATCGCGCCGGCGCCGCCACCGGCGATACTCATGCCGCGGATCACCCTGCCGGGCAGGCCGCATGCGTGAGCTCCGCATTCACGGCCGCGGCGGTCAGGGCGCCGTCATCGCATCGAAGGTCCTGGCTGTTGCGCTGTTTCGCGAGGGACGCTGGGTACAGTCGTTTCCCGCGTTCGGTGTCGAGCGACGCGGCGCACCGGTGACGGCGTTCCTGCGCGTCGCGGGCATGCCCGTCCGCCTGCGCTGCGAGGTGGCCGCGCCGGACGATCTCATCGTTCTCGACCCGACGCTCATCGACGCGATCGACGTAACGGCCGGCCTGAAGCAGGGCGGCGGCATCCTCATCAACAGCGACCGGCCGCCGGAGCACTACGCACAGCTGCAGGAGCGCTTCCGTGTCGCGACGGTGGACGCAGGTGCCATTGCAGCCGCGCACGGCATCGGTTCGCGCACGCAGCCGATCGTGAACACGGCGATCCTCGGCGCATTCGCACGCTGGTCCGGACTGGTCTCACTCGATGCGGTATGCGACGCGATCCTGGAGGAAGTCCCGGTGCGCGGTGATGCCAACGTCGCGGCGGCGCGCGCAGCGGCCGAGAGCGTGATCGTGGACAGTGCGACTGCGGCCGATGTCGGAACGGAGGTGGCCCATGTCTGAGCAGTCCGTCACAAACGACTCACCTCCGCGCATCTCGGTCAGCAGCACGAGCACTCTGGCGAACCGGACCGGGTCATGGAAGTACATCCGACCCCGCTATCAGGACGGTGTTGCACCGTGCAACGCGCGCTGCCCGACGGGCGTCGATGTCGAGGGCTACATGAACCTGCTGCGCGAGGGCAGGGTCGCGGACGCACTGGACCTGGTGTTGCGCGAGAATCCCATGCCGGCCATTACCGGCCGCGTGTGTCATCACCCGTGCGAGCTGGCATGCAACCGCGCGCAGTTCGACGACCCGGTAGCAGTACACCTGGTCGAGCGGGAGATGGGCGACCGCGTGCTCTCCATGGCGCCGCCCGTACTGCGGCGCACGCGCGCCGAGAAGGTTGCCGTGGTCGGATCCGGTCCCGCGGGTCTCGCGTGCGCATACCACCTGACGCGACTCGGCTACGGCGTCACGGTATTCGAGGAAGCCGCGGAGGCGGGCGGGATGCTGCGCCAGGGCATTCCGGACTACCGGCTGCCGCGCGACGTGCTCGACCGCCAGATCCAGTGGTTCAGTGATGCAGGCATCGAGTTCCGCTGCAATACGCGCATCGCGGGTGAATACGCCGACAAACTGCTGCGCGACTTTGCCGCGGTGTTCGTAGGGACCGGTGCGCACAGGTCGCGTCCGCTGGGCGTGACGGGAGAGGACAGCCCGCGCGTGATCGCGGGTCTCGACTTCCTGAAAGCGGTGAACCGGGGCGAGGCGCCGGAGATCGGACAACGCGTCGTGGTCGTGGGCGGCGGCAACACCGCGATCGACTGCGCACGCACGGCCCTGCGGCTCGGTGCGACGCCCGTCGTCCTGTATCGCCGTACGCGGCAGGAGATGCCGGCGATCGCCGCGGAAGTGGACGAGGCCATCCGCGAGGGCATCGCATTCGAGTTTCTCGCCGCACCGCGCGCGGTGCACCACCTCCAGGGCCGGCGCGTCGGAGTCGAGTGCGAGCGCATGGTGCTCGCGGAGCCGGATGAGAGCGGACGCCGCCGGCCGGTGCCGGCGAATGGCGGGACATTCAGCGTTCTGGCGGAGACGGTGCTGACGGCGATCGGCGAGGAGGCCGGGCTGGAGGCTCTGCCGCTGCATGCTGCCGGCGCGGACCAGGCGCTCATCGACGAGCTGGGCGCGACGCCAGCGGCCGGCATCTGGGCGGGCGGCGACGCGGCCGGCATCGAGCGCACGGTCTCCGATGCGCTCGGGTCGGGAAAGGTCGCAGCGATCGGCATCGACCGCGCAATCCGCACGAGGAACGGCGAGAGCGTACCGCCGAACGACATCGCGGAGCTGCGCTGGAGCGGCGGCAACATCAGCATGTCGCGGTGGCGTGGCAACGATCCGGTGCACCGACACGGCGCAATCAATGATGTGGTCGGATTCGACCGGCTGAACACGGCGCACTTCGTTCACATCGCGCGGCAGCGGGAAGAACGCGATGCGGACCACAGCGCGGTCGAGACGGCGGGCACGGCATTCGAGCGGGCGACTGACGGCGCGGCGTTCGACTTCGGCGAGGTGAATCCCGGTCTGACGGCCATGCAGGCACTGGAGGAGGCGCGACGCTGCCTGAACTGCGGCGTGTGCAACCAGTGCGAGCTGTGCCTGATCCTGTGTCCCGACGTCGCGATCACGCGACAGGCGGGCGGCACGGGCTTCGACATCGACCTGAATTACTGCAAGGGCTGCGGCGTGTGCGCCATGGAGTGCCCGCGCGGTGCGATCGTCATGACGCGGGAGGGGCTGTGAAGAAGGTCATCGTCGGCAATCACGCCGTGTCGCTGGGCGTGAAGCTCGCGCGCTGCGAGGTCATTTCCGCGTACCCCATCACTCCGCAGACTCAGGTCGTGGAGATGCTGTCGGAGATGTGCGCGTCGGGCGAGCTGAACGCGCGCTACATCAAGGTCGAGTCGGAGCATTCGGCAATGGCCGCGTGCGTCGGTGCGAGTGCCGCGGGCGTGCGCGCGTTCACGGCGTCATCATCTCACGGCCTGGTCTACATGCACGAGATGCTGCACTGGGCCGCGGGCGGCCGGCTGCCGATCGTGATGGCGAACGTGAACCGCGCACTCGGTCCCGGGTGGAACATCTGGGTGGATCAGAGCGATTCGCTGTCGCAGCGCGATACCGGCTGGATCCAGCTGTACTGCGAGACGAACCAGGAAGTGCTCGATACGACCATCCAGGCGTTCCGGCTGGCGGAGTCGGTGGACCTGCCCGTCATGGTGGTCCTCGATGCGTTCTACCTGTCGCACACTGCGGAACCGGTGGATATACCGGACCAGGCGCTGGTCGACGAGTTCCTGCCGAAGCGCAGCGCGACGCACAGGCTGGATACCGCCGATCCGCACGCATTCGGCGCGCTCGTTCGGCCGGAGGACTACACCGAGATGCGTCACGATCAGCAGCTCGCAATGGCGCGCGCGATGAACGTATTCGACGCGATCGAGCAGGACTGGGCACGCCTCACCGGCCGATCGTGGCCGGCGCTCGAAGCGTACCATGCCGACGACGCGGATCTGCTCCTGATCACGTCGGGCACCATCACGTCCACTGCGCGCGATGTCATTGACGAGCGGCGCGTGGCCGGCGACCGCATAGGGCTGGTGAAGATGAAGATGTTCCGGCCGTTCCCGACCGTCGCACTGCGTACCGCCCTGCGCGGCGTGCGACGCGTGGCCGTACTCGACCGCAACCTCTCG
>DATHVW010000246.1:0-11733 GCA_035461085.1 Longimicrobiales bacterium
GGAACTGACTCGACGTGTTGCGTGTGCCGACTTGGTTCTGCCGGGCGACGTAGTTCCCCTGCATGCCCACGGTGATCTCCCTGATCCTGGATTCGACGAAGAGGTTCGCGCTGCGCGTGCCGAAGTCGAGGAACGCGATGCATCCCTCGGCCTCCGCAATCATCGTGTAGCGGCACTGCCGCTGGCCCTGCTGTGAGAACGTCAGTGTCGTCGAGATCGGGCCGTCGAGACGGCCGGCCAGCGGTCCGGCCGGGATCGTCGCCGACAGCGCCAGGTCCTGCTGCAGTCCGCCGGACTCGGCGCCGCCCGTGGGATCGAGCGTCTCCCCCGTCGAATACGAGCCGCGGTACGTCGCGAGGAACGCGCGCGGCAGTCCGACGGAGATCGAGAACGGGAAGCGCAGCTCCGTCGCTCCGCGCAGCTGATTCGCCTGCCCGGTATAGTCGGTCGTGCGCTCGATGCGCTCGATGCCGGCCGTCGTCGAGAACGACGTGATGAACCCGCCGAACCGCTCGTGCACCTGCTGCGGCCGCCACTGCAGCGACGCCTTCGGCCACCCTACTTCACGCTGGAGCCGGGAGCCGCCGCGCGCGTCGAACACTTCCGTATCCGCATCGTGATAGCTCATGTCGAGCCGCAGGCTGCCAATGATGCGGAGACCGGAGGCCGCGCGGAACTCGCCACGCTGCTGCGCGCGCGACGCCGTGTCCGCGCCCATGTACGTGTAGCTGTCCAGGCTGCCGAACCCGAGCTGGTAGCCGAAACCGGGCAGGAACGACTCGCGCTCGAACTGCGATGACAGCGTGCTGCGCCAGTTCAGGTCCACGATCTCGATGCGGCGGAGCAGCCTCGACGCGACACCCATCGAGTCGAGGCCCATCGCCACGGCGAGGCCCGGAAGCTGGAGCGTGAAGCGCCGGGCGATCTGGCGCTGTCCCTCGAAGCGACGCTGCATCTCCGCCGTCGTATCCGCACCCTCCGCCGTCAGCTCGAGATACGACGGATTGCGGTCCGTGTCATAGCGCGACGAGTAGGTATACTCCGCGCGCAGCCACGACGTGATCTCCGGACGGTATGTCAGCGTGCCGTTCAGGTTGCGCGAGCGCTCCCAGCCCACGTCCATCCCGCCCAGGCTCGAGCGCGCGCGGTTCAGTGCGTCCAGCTCCAGCGGCCGCGTCGATGAGCGCTCGGCATCGAGCAGGTCGCGCACGCTCGCGACACCGAGGCTCAGGCTGAGCGGCGCGAACGGCCTGAGCGTCAGCTGCGCATCATTGCGCAGCCCCTCGCGCGGCGACTCGATGGCATTGACACTCGTGTCGCCCGGCAGCGCGAGGATCCTGTCGAATCGGTACGAGCGCGACATCTGCTCGTTGTACGACGAGCCGAACGAGATCGCGGCCGGGCTCCACCGGAACTGCGAGCCGACCAGGCGCGAGAACATCGCGCTGTTCTCCACGCGCTCGGGTGCGATCGCACGCAGCACGCTCTCGATGATCCCGGGCACCGCGGTGAACGTGCGCGGCGCGAGATCGCGGCGGTACGTGTAGTCGCCGGTGAAGCCGCTGGCTTCCGCAGTCGACGTGATGGAGCGGTTGTCGGATGTCGTGTATGCCAGCCGCAGTGCCGAGCCGTCGAGCAGTATGCTCACGAACGGGTTCGCGCTCGGCGTGCGCTTGCTGATGCGGAGTCCCACACGCGTCGCGCCCGAGCCCGCTTCGCGCAGGCCCTGGAGCCGGTCCGCCTGCACGTCCGTCTGCGACAGGAACGTCGGCGTCTGCGCGGTCTGCGTGTGCGTCACCGACAGCGGCACGTCCAGGCCCCAGCGCGCGGGCAGGAGGCGGTCGAGCCGCGCGTCCGCGCCGAACGACAGGCTCGAGCCCGACACGTAGCTCGGGTTCTCGTTCAGCTGGCGGAACAGCGGTCCCTGGTTCGACAGCGTCACGTTCGCGCTGACGAAGTCGCCCGCATTCATGTTGAGCGCGATGTTGCCCGCTGCGCCCATTTCGCGGTCCGGGATGCCGATCCGCATGTCGTTGATCCAGACCTCGCCCGACGTCGGGACCGCACCGCCGTTGTACACTGCGAACACCAGCTCGCGTACGGCCGCCAGGTTCGGCGCGCGCGCGCGGTCCTGCAGCACGATCGCATACGTGCTGTCCGCGCTCCACACCGTATCGACGCCCGTCGGGCTCGGCCCGCGCTCGATCAGCAGCTGCTCCGCCTCCGCCTTGAGCGTGAACCACTGCTGGAAGTCGATGACGATCTCCGGCATCCAGTCGGTCGCCGTCACCGGCCGGTCACCCGTCGCCGGAGTCAGCTTCGACTGGTACAGGTAGAAGTTCCGCGGGTCGCTGCCGATGCGGACAGTGAACCGCTCGCCGCCGTCCGGCCCCCAGCTGCCTTCGCGCGGCACGACCCACAGCCGAAGCTCCCGGTACGTCAGCAGGTTGCGCGGCTGCTGCGGGTACCGGTAGTAGACCTCCGCGCGGTCGCCCGCGTCGAGGTCGGTGTACGCCAGCCGCAGGCTCTTCTCGTTGATCTCGATGCCGTTGCGGTCGAACTGCTGGTTGGGGTCCTGCGCGCGCTCGCCTACGCCCGGCGGCGGACGGTACGCCGCGCCATCCGTCACCGCGCTCACCGGACCGACACGCACTTCGGTGATGCCGGCGCCGAGACCAGCCTCGTCCTCGAGCAGGCCGCGCCGCACGCCGTGCACATCGCGCTTCGTCCAGCGCGACCCGACGATGCGCATGCGCGCGACCGACATCACGCGCGTCGTCTGCGGCTCGCCGGCGATCGTCATGCGCAGGTGGCGGATGAAACGCCACGTCGCATCGCCCGCACCGTTCACCGGCTCGCCCGTGCGCAATGGAATGCGATACAGCCGGAACACGGTGCCGGTCGCGGCCGTGTCACGCACCAGGTACTCGCTCGCTTCATCCAGCCGCACGACATAACGGAAGTACTGACCGTCGTCCGCATCCAGGATGCCGTTGCCGTTCAGGTCTTCCGTGTCCTGCCGACCGTTGCCGCGCGTGCAGTTCGAGCGCGGATCGCCGAACGGATACACGACGTTCGGCTCCGCGATGCACTCCTGGTTCCACAGACCGATGCGGTCGCGGTCGGTGCCCCACACCTCGCGGTCGATCAGTCGCGCTTCCTCGTCCAGCTCGCCCAGGCCCCACGTGCGACCGTCCTCATACACACCGTTCGTGTTGCCCAGCGAGTCCACGTAGAACGCGTCCTCGCCGACCGTACCGATGTCGAAGATCAGCGCCAGCGGCTCCTGCTCGCCGGCACTGACGTAGAACTCCAGGTACTCCGAGCGCGACATGTCGCGTCCCGTGGTGGACAGCAGCGTCGTCATCGAGCGCCAGCGCCGGTCGTCGGTCGGCGGCGGCAGCGGCGACTGACCGGGTCCGCGGCCGAACGTGAGCCACATCACCTGCTCGGGACGGTCCGTCCCGAACACGTTGATGCCGCGATCGATCTGCGTTGACGCCATCAGTGCACCGCGCACGGCGCCATCCTGGAAGAAGTCGTGCTGCCACACGAGCGGCGCGGCCGTCGTCGCGTCCATGACGAACGGCAGCATGCCATCATCGCCCTGCGTGGTCTGCGGCGCCGAGCCGAGCTTCCAGTCCTGCCGGCGCAGCCCGAGCGCGACCTCGTCCGCACTCTCGAAGTCGTCGAGGTAGGCCTGTCCCTCGCGGTTCGGGTTCGGCATCGAGAACGCCACCTCGCCGGTCAGCGACACACCCGACGCTCGCGTGCTGCGCATGCCGCCGAGCGCGCGGTCGAGCAGTGCACCGCCCAGATCGAAGCGGCCGCTCATACCGCCGAGGAACGCGGTGCCCGGCTCGACGCCGAGCTGCGGCCGCGACATCAGCGACTGCTCGGCCTGGTACAGACCCACGAAGTTGAGCTCGCCACGCGTGCCGACCGCGTACCTCGCAGCCGTCCCGAACACGCTGGTCGGCGCGATGCTGAACAGCGGCTTCTGCTCCCACGTCGCGCGCAGGTCCGCGCCCGGCGACGTCGCGAACAATGCCTGCGGGTCCGTGAGCGACACGGTGCCGATCTCGTAATCGATGTTGTAATCGACGCCGCGCTCCAGCCGGCGGTTGCCGAGGAACAACCGCTCGCTGTCCTCGCGCAGACCGAACGCGCCCAGGCTGAAGGACGACACGACGCCGTCCACCTTCACGCGATACTTCAGGTTCAGCTGGAACCGCGACGACGCCGCGCGGTTGACCGGATCGACTTCCTCGTAGATCGCGTCGTTGGCGTCAACGCCGAGCTCGAGCGCGACCTCGGCCGCACTCAGCTGCTCACTCGGCACGGGGCCGGGCTCCGCGAACGGTCGCAACGTCGGGAAGACGATGTACGTGCCGCCGATCGACGTGCCCGTGCTGCTGCCGAAGCCGTCGCGCGCGGGCTGGAAGATCTGCGCCTCATCGATGCGGTCGGCCGGCGACTCCTCGTCGAGGCCGAAGAACCTGAGCAGCGGGATGCGGCCGCCCGCCACGTCGCGGAACGTCTGACCGCCGGCCACGGCGCCGAGCGAGATCGTCAGCTCGACCTGGTTCAGGTCCACCCCACTCGAGCTGTCGAGACGGTAGACCTGGTGCAGCTCCATCTCCCACGTGCCGGAGCCCGGCTGGTGCGTTGCGACCGGGCCGCGCAGCAGGCGCAGGCGCGGCGTCACACCGGCCGGCGCGCTCTCCGCATTCATGTAGCCGACGGTGTCACCCGTCTCCGTGACGAACGACACCGCCAGCGCTTCGTCCGCGCGCAGCGGCGAGCGCAGCATGATCCAGAGTCCGCTCGCGTGGATGAAGTAGTCCTGCTCCTGCACCAGCCTGCGGAACGTGCCGGTATGCCGCTCCGCACCCGTCGGCGGAGTGGCCTCGGCCAGGAAGTAGCCGGGCTGGCCGGCCGACTGACCGCCCAGCCGCTCGTCGCGATACAGCTGGATGCCGGCGCCGACGCCCGGCCGCACGCTCGCCGGCGCGTCCGCACCCTGCAGACCGAGCACGTCGATGTGCGGCGCCTGCGCCAGGTCCGACGGCGGGACCAGGAAGAAGAACTGACCCTGCACGTAGTCGGCGTCGTCGATCACGATTTCCGCGTCCTGCTCGACGCCCGCCTGGCCGCCCGTGCCGAGCCGGAACTCCTTCGTGCTGACATCGCCCTTCTGCTGCGCGAACACCGTCTGCACCTCGAGCGGGCCGACCTGCGCGGCCGCCATCAGCCCGAAGTTCCCCGCGGGCACGCCGCGCGTCAGATAGCTGGACGCCGGCAGCCGGATCGAGACATCACCGAACTCGACGCGCTGCAGGACCTCGTCCTGCAGACCCTGGTAGTACACATTGATGTTGTTCGCAGCGTCGAACTCGCGCGCCTGGTCGTAATCGATATCGACGTGCACCCGGTCGGACACGGTGCCGCCCGCGCGGATCCCGAACTCGATGTCCGGCCGCAGCTCGGGGAACATCCCGGGCTTGCAGGTGAACTGGACACTCGGATCGCACGGGCTCACGCGCGACCACGCACCGCCCATGTTCGCCATGCCCCGGATCTGCACGCCGAGATCGGCACGGTCGCCGATGACGCCGGACAGGATGTCCGGCTCGCCCGTGCGGCGTCGCGGCTCCGGCAGCGGCGGCAGGAAGCGGAGCGAATCCCGCTGTGCGGCAAGGGAATCGGCGAGGGCGGGAAGAGAGTCGGCTGCGGCGAGGGGTGCGATTTCGGCCGCCTCGAGCCGGGCGACGGCGGCCGCGGCGGCGTGGATGTCCGCCAGCTCCTGGCGGCTGGCCGTGCGGTTGCTGAGCAGGCGCTCGCGCTCTTCGCGCGCGAGCAGCGCGCGCGTCGCCGATGTCCACTCGTCGAGCCACGTCGCGAACGGCTTCGTCACGAACAGGGCGTCCAGCGGTGCGATCCGGAACGCGGGCAGCTCGAGCGGTGTCGGATCGAGTGCGATGCCAACGGCAGGCCGCTGCTGCGCGTGCAGCGACGGCCCGGCCAGCAGACTGCAGAGGATGAGCAGGCCGGAAACGCAATAACGCATGCGGGCGAACGACGCCGTAGCGCCGGAATCCTTCCGAGCGGGTATGGCGCCCTGCGGGTCGGCCGCGACGCCTTGTAAATGACTGAAGTGCAAAATATTCTAATGGCTTACGTGAATCTTCTCAACCGCGCCACCCGCGCGCCCGCGGCGTTCCGCCGGGGCCCGGCACGCCTCCGGAGACCATGCGGATTCTGACCCGCTACCTGTTCAGGAGCCATATCGGGCCGTTCTTCTTCGCGCTCGCGACCCTGACCGGCATCCTGTTCGTCAATACGATTGCCCGGAGATTCGAGAACCTGGCCGGCAAGGGCCTGGAGGCGTCCGTCATCCTCGAGGTGTTCGCGCTCTCCCTGCCGCACATCCTCGCCCTGACGCTGCCCATGGCCGTGCTGGTGTCCGTCCTCTACGCCTTCTCCCAGCTCGCCGGTGAGAACGAGATCACCGCGCTGAAGGCCAGCGGGACGAACCTGATCCGTATGATTATGCCTTTGGTGTTCGCCGCGTTCCTTTTCGCCCTGTTCATGGTCTGGTTCAACGACCGGGTCCTGCCCGACGCGAACAGCCGGCTCAAGGCGCTGACTGCGGACATTGGCGCGAAAACGCCCACCCTGATGATGACCGAGCAGGTGGTCAGCCGCATCCAGACGGGCGACTACCAGAGGAAGTACTGGATCCGTCCCGGCCGCATCGATGATGAGAGCCGGATGATGTACGACCTCGTGATCTACGACCTCAGCAACTCGCGCCAGGCCCGGACCGTGTACGCCGACAGCGGTCGCATGACGATGAACCTGGCGGAGACGGACATCATGCTGACGCTCTTCGATGGCGTCGTCTACGAGTCCGACACCACGGAGCCGTCGGAGCTCCAGCGCGTGAACTTCGGGGAGCAGCGCATCGAGATGAAGGGGGTGGCCACCGAGCTGCGCCGCAGCGCCACGGAGTACCGGAGCGACCGCGAGATGTCCGTGGCGATGCTCCGCGGCGTCGTGGACACCGCCCGGATGGAGCTGGCCGCCGTCCGGGAGGAAGGCCGCCGGATCTCGGCCGATGCGGTCGATCGCATGCTTGCCGGTCCTGCCGCCGACCGCGCGATCGGGCCGCCGCCATCGGCCGGCGGCATGGAGGCGCGCTACGACCTGATGGGACGCCGCGACCTGCGCAGCGGCGACGAAGTGGCGTACACCACCGCACTCGCCGCGCAGCGCATAGCCAACAACGTGCAGACGCTGAAGGACCGCATCGCGCAGTACCGCGTCGAGATCCACAAGAAGTTCGCGATCCCGTTCGCCTGCATCATCTTCGTGCTGCTCGGCGCGCCGCTCGCGGTGCGCTTCCCGCGCGGCGGCGTCGGCATGGTGATCGCCGCGTCGCTCTCGATCTTCGGCATCTACTACATGTCGCTGATCGGCGGCGAGAAGCTGGCCGACCGCGGGACCATCGCGCCGTTCTGGGGTCCGTGGGCGCCCAACCTGCTGTTCGGCGCGATCGCACTCTGGGCCCTTTCGCGCATCGGCCGCGAGACCGCGACATCCCGCGGCGGCGGACTGGAGGACATCTGGATCGGCATACGCGCCATGTTCACCGGCGCGTTCCTGCGCCGGCGCCGCACCACCGACGTGGCGGACGCAGCATGATCAGGTTCATCACGAATGACGACGGTCGCGTGCACATCCCCGCAGTCGATCGGAGCATGACCGCATGAGCACGCTCGACCGCTATGTGGCCCGCGAGTTCATGCGGCTGTTCCTGCTGTTCGCGCTGTGCGCGCCGCTGCTCTTCGTGCTGGGCGACTGGACGGAGAAGATCGACATTTACGCACGCCAGGAGCTGCCGCCCACGAGCGTTGCACTCGGCTACCTCTACCAGCTGCCGCTGTTCATCTCGTGGTCGTTCCCCGTCGCCGCACTGATCGCGACGGTGTTCACCGTCAACGGCATGACGCGCCATTCCGAGATGACGGCCGCGAAGGCCGGCGGCATCAGCTTCTTCCGCGCGCTCCGCGTGCTCCTGCCGCTCGGCATCGTGCTCACCGCCATTGCGCTGCTGCTCAGCGAGATCGTACCGATCGGCACGCGCGCGAAGAAGGAAGTGCTGCAGGAAGTCGAGCGCATGCCCGAGGTGACGCGCCACGACTTCGTCTATACCGGCCCGGACGGCCACATCTACACGATCCGCGCGCTCAACATCGACGTGCCATCCATGACCGGTGTCACCGTGGAGCGCGCCGAGGCCGGCAAGCTGGTGCTCCGCATCTCCGCGCGCGACGCGCGCTGGGACAGCATCTCCGGCTGGACACTCCACACCGGCGTCTACCGCAGCTTCGACGAGAATGGCAGGGAGAACGCGTTCAGCTTCCGCTCCCTGAAGATGGCCGCGCTCACGGAAACGCCCGAGCAGCTCATGGCCCGACCGAAGGAGCCGGAGGAGATGCGCTATGCCGAGCTCGGCCGCTTCATCGAGACGGTCGAGCGCTCCGGCACGAAGCCCCGCGAGATGAAGGTGAACCGCGCGCAGAAGATCGCGATCCCGATGGCGACCATGGTCATCATCCTGTTCGGCGCACCGCTCGCCAACAGCTCAGCGCGCGGCGGCGCCGCGTACGGCATCGGCATCTCGCTCGGCATCACCGTGTTTTACATGGTGCTGTTCAGAGTGACCGGGGCCGCGGGCGCCGCGGGCTGGATGCATCCGGACCTCGCGGCGTGGGCACCCAACGCATTGTTCGCGATCGCGGCAGTGTGGCTGATCGCGCGGGTCAGGACCTAGTCCGCTTCACCACGCCGCCGCGACAGCGTCGAGCAGCCGCCCCTCGTATACGATCTGCGCCGGACCGAGCAGCTCCACGTCGTAGCTGTCCGACACCGTGACCTCGACACTGCCGCCCACCATCTGCACCACGAACTGACCGGGCTGAACGAAGCCGCGGCGCACCGCCGCGGACGCGACCGCACACGCGCTCGAGCCGGACGCCAGCGTCTCGTTCGCGCCGCGTTCCCAGATCCACGCTTCCAGCTCGCGCGGACCGATCACCCGAGCGAACTGCACGTTGGTGCCGGCAGCGAAGGACGGGTGCGTGCACAGCTGCGGCGCGCGCTCGAGGAAGTCACTGCGCCTGAGCTCGTCCACGAACACGACGCAGTGCGGATTGCCCAGCGACACGGTGTTGATCGACGCACTGCCGCCGCCCGGCAGACTCAGCTCGTACTCCAGTACCTCGCCCGCCTCCGGCACGAACCCGACTTCCGCACCCTCGAACGACACGGGACCCATGCGTACACGGATCAGAACGGCGCCGGCTTCGAGCTCCTCCTCGACACGCATGGACACGACATCGCGCGCGAGACGCACGCTGAACCATTCGTTCAGCTCCGCCAGACCGCGACCGTACATGTACGCGCCGAAGATGCGCAGGCCGTTGCCGCTCTTCTCGGCGTTCGAGCCGTCCGGATTGATGATGCGCAGGTGCACCGGGTCCGTGGTCAGGTCCACCAGCAGCACGCCGTCGGACCCCGGCCCGCGATGCCGGTCGCACAGCAGCACCGCACGCTCCGGCGTCAGCGGCACCGGCAGCTCCGCCGCGTCCATCACGAAATAGTCGTTACCGAGCGCCTGCCCCTTGACGAATTTCACATCCATTTCAGGAATCACGGAATGACAGCGAGAGGAAAGAATCGAGCACATCGGGGTCGAACTGGGCGCCGCGCTCGGACCGCAGCTCGGCCATGGCGGCATCGACGGAGCGGGCGTTGCGGTAGGGCCGGTCGTTGACGAGTGCGTCGAACGTGTCGGCGACGGCGACGATACGGCCGGGCAGCGGGATGTCGTCGTGGCTCATGCCGTGGTAGCCGCGGCCGTCCCAGCGTTCGTGGTGCGTAAACGCGATCAGCTCCGCTGTCTTCAGCAATGGCGCGGGACTGCCCGCCAGGATGTCACGGCCGATGATGGTGTGCTGCTTGATCACCTCGAACTCCGCCGCGGTGAGCGGCTCGGGCTTGAGCAGGATGCTGTCCGGGATGCCGATCTTCCCGATGTCGTGCAGCATCGCCGCGCGTCCGATCGTGTCCGCTTCTTCCTCACTGAGCCCCAGCGCGAGCGCGATGCGCTCCGCGACACGGCCGACCCGGCGCGTGTGCTCGCCCGTCGCATCATCGCGGAACTCGGCGGCACGGGCCAGGCGATAGAGGATGTCCAGCCGCGCCTGCTCCAGCTCGCGCGTCCGCTCGGCGACGCGCACCTCCAGCTGCTCGTTGCGGTCGCGCAGCTCCCGGTGCAGCATCCGCGTCTGCAGCAGGTTCCTGATCCGCAGCAATACCTCGCCGACCTGGAACGGCTTCGTCACGAAGTCGATCGCGCCACTCGCCAGCGCTTCCCGGCGCACTGCCGACGACATGTCGCCCGTCAGCATCAGCATCGGCACGAACTCGCCCGGCGTCAGCAGCAGCTGGAGCCGGTGCAGCACCTCGATGCCGTCCATCTGCGGCATGTGCATGTCCAGCAGAACGATGTCGGGCTGATATTCGGGGAAGATGCGGAGCGCGTCGGCGGGGACCATCGTCGTGCGCACATGCCGGTAGCCGGCGGCGGCCAGCATGCCCTCGAGCAGCGACAGATACGCATGCTCATCGTCCAGGATCAGGATACGCGCGTTGCCGTGCAGCGGTACTGCTGCACCTGCGGGCCCGAAATCGTCGGGTAACGACGCGTCGCCGTTCGTCATGTTCAGCGTGATGTGTCCGATCGTGCGCTATCAGAGTTCCGTGCCGGGTCCGCCCCGGGGCGCGGCAGAGCCAGGCCGAAACTCATCGCCACCTGTACCGCCATGCGATGCGCCACCTCGGGCAGAGAGGGACCTCGAACGCGATAAATGTACTGTGCGGAGTCCGTTCTCGCATCCGTGCGCGTCAGCTCGAGAACGTACCCGCCGCCAGCGTCGCGGTCGAGTGTACCGTTCAGGGCGTAAACGCGTGGCGGCGGGGCACCCGCCCGCCGCGCGACCGCCTCACGGGTCGTGGGCGGGTCGATCGACTGCGGGGACTGTCCCGGCCGGGCCGGCGACGTGGTCGGCGACTGCCCCGGCGCCGGCCGGGCGGGACGGCGCGGAGCGGGCAGGTCGTCGGGCACGCGGTCGAGCAGGATCAGGCGCGGGACGGTCCGCAAATGTGCGGCGATCGTGTCGCGGATGGCAGCCTCCTCGGCCGCTCCGTGACCGGCCAGCCGGCTGGCGACCTGGCCCAGCACCAGGTCGGGCGGCGGCTCGGCCACGACCCGGCTGGTCTTGGCCTGCCACACCCACATGTAGCCGACGGCGATCGCGACCATCGCCAGGCCGAACAGGATCTTGAAGCGGCGCGACGGCCGCACCTCGGGCTGGTTCTCGTCCTCCGTCGGCGGTTCCGTAAGCGACATGATCAGCCTGCGGCCGGGATCACCGGCAGAACGTCGGGCCCGTGGTGGCCCTCATCGCCCTCATGACCTCCCTGGCCATCATGACCGTCATGGCCATCATGACCGTCACGGCCATTGGCGGCGTCGCGGCCGTCCGCCGTGCGACGCTTCGGCGGCGGGAAGCCGAACGTGTCGGCGCTCAACGCATCCTCTTCCGTCAGGTCGGTGCGGATACCGGGGATGCCGTCGAACACCTGGAGCGCGAACTGCACGCG
>DATHVW010000247.1:0-20973 GCA_035461085.1 Longimicrobiales bacterium
CACGCCCTCCCACACGTATGTTCCACCAAGCCCGACCGCTTCACCCCGGGGAAGAACCGCATGCAGCAGGCACGTCTCTGGCTATTGTCCCTGACCGGCATCGGCCTTCTGGCCGGCCTGGCCATTGCCTACTGGTGGCCCCGGACCCCGCTCCTCGCCTACTGGCTCATACTCGCGACCGTGCTGGGCCTTGGACTGTCGCTGACGCGGAGCTTCGGCAGCCTGGAGCGTCGGCTCAAGTGGGTGGTCTGGACGTTCGCGGCGCTGATCGCAGCCTCGCTGTTCACCACGCAGCTCGCGGCGCGGCGCGCGATCTCCTCCACGCACCTGATCTACCATGGCGTCCATGTGGTCGGGGTGGACTCGCTGACGATCGGCGCCGGCCCGAACACCACCGACGTGAAGCTCCAGACGGTTTCTCCGGCGCAGCTGCCGTGGTCGATCACGCTGAACCGGGTCGCCGACGGCTGGGAGCTGAATCCGGTATACGGCGTCGAGCAGCTCCGCGTGCGGACCGGCTCAACGAGACCGATCGCGCAGGAATACAGTGTGGCGCGCTCCGCCGTGCTCGAGCCGGGTGACGCGGTCGCGGTCATCGGACCGGATGGCGCCACCGTGGACTCGCTGCGGCTGACACGCGACGGCCTGGAGTCGAGCAGCGGATCCACACTCGGTTTCGCATCATCCTCGCCGGGCCTCGGCCATCGCTACGAGAGCCGGCTCGTGTCGGGCACCGCGCTCGCGCACCTCGAGGGCGAGCGCTCGGGCACGTCAGTCGTCTACGAGCGGTTCGTGCGCGTGCAGCGCCTCTCCGATCGCGACGTCATCAACGACGAACGGGCGCCGCTCCTCGCGCGACTGATCCCCGGCTCCAACCGCTACCTGCTCTCCGCGGCGCCGCCGTACAGCCTGAGCGGAGCCAGTGTGACGGCGCAGTCGCTCATCGCGGGTGACTCCGCGTTCGTCGAAGTGCGCAATGCCGATGCGACGTGGCGTTTCGCGCTGCTCACGAGCTTCCGGCGCGAGCCGGGCGCGGAGCGTGGTGTCGCAGTGCTGTTCGACCGCAATCCCCGCCGCCTCGACACGCCGCTGCCGGTCGGCATGAGCTGTCCGGAAAGCACCGCATGCGGTGCGATCTCGCTGCGCCGGCTGCCGCCACCCGTCGCACATGTCGCGCTCGACCACGCGGGCTTCGATACCGACCGGTTCGGCCTGCTCGGCATGCTGCGGGTCTCCGACGACGGTTACGACGTCGTGCTGCCGCGCGGGACGCATCGCATCGAGCGCAATCGCGACCGTCCTGTCGCGGTGCCCGTCACGGCGCTGCCCGAGAACGAGGACGACGAGTCGGAATCGCGCTGGGTCCTGCTCAGCGCGACCGGTCAGCGCGACACGATGCTCCAGGTCCTCGCAATCGGGATCGGCATCGCGCTGCTCCTCGGCGCGATCCATTCCGTCGTGCGATCGCTCACCGTGCGCGGCTTCGCACGACCGACCCGCAACGAGGAGCGCGCGATCGCCGCAGGGCTGGCCGCACTGCTCGGCCTGGTGCTGACACGCGTGACGGTCGGTGCACGCGTCGCGTTCTTCGATCCGTTCCTCGAGCGCGGCATCGAGACCGCGGTCGGACTCTGCGCCGCGATGGCCGTGGTGGTCGTCGGTCTGCTCACCTGGAAGACCTGGCTGCCGCCGTTCCTCGCCGGCGCCCGCTGTGCGTTTGCGGGCCGGTCATCGCCGATGTCGATGCTCCGCGGCGTGATGGCGTGGGGCCGGTCACTCATCCCGCAATCCGCGCGGCCGCAGGCGGGCAGGGCCGCACTGCTGACCGTCACGGCCCTCACACTGCTCACGTACACGACCGGCTGGTCCGCGTGGTACGGCCTGTTCACCGGCTTCATTGTCATCCTCGTCTGGGTCTGTCTCGCGTGGGTCGCGGCGTTCACCGGCGACCACTTCGACACGTACGAGCGCGGCGCGCACGCGGTCGTGGAACAGCTCTCGCCAGCGCGACCTGCACGCGCAAATGCCGCGGCGCGGGACTCGCGGCTGCGTCGCTTCGCAACCACACCGGAGATCGCGATCATTATCGCCGCGCTCGCTCTGGTGCTCGCGCACATGCTGCCGCATGCCGCGCTGCTGGTCGCACTGGTCACGATCGTGGGTGCGATGACAATCGTCTGGCGGCGCCGGTCCGGCAGCGCGTCGAACGGTCAGCCGGATCACGTCGCTGCACTCGCGGGCGTCGCGACGTTCGGTGCGATCATCGCGGCGCTTCGGCTGGTGAGCGAGAACGGCTCGATCGGCGCGTTCGTGCTCGTGGTGTTCGTCGTGCTCGCGTCCGTACGCATCGGTCGCGCCGTCGGCGCTCGCATCGCATCACACACCGCGGACGAGCGGTTCGCGTGGCTGCGGGACTCGGTGCTGCTCGCCGCGCCGATGCTGCTTCTCGTGCCATTCGCCGCGATCGACATGGGACTCGTGCTGGTGCTCGTGATCCCGCTCGCGTCCGCGACACTGCTCGCGACCGGCGCGCGCGCTGCGGGCGCGCGCCTGATCCTGCCGGCACTCGTGCTCGCGCTTGCGCTCGGTGCAGGGAAGAAGGTGGTGTTCCCGGCGACGGACGACATTCGTGATGCCGACAGTCACGCCGCGCAGGCGACGGCGTTCGCGGACATGTCGAAGCTGGTCGGCCTGCGACTGCCGATCCTGGCGACGCCGATGGACCGTGCGGCGGCACGCTCGGTCGCGACACGTGATCCGGAGCTGGCCGAGCGGCTGCTCGTCGCTGCGGGCCCGGGCCCCGCGCGTGACCTCCTGATCCCATCGATCGAGCAGATCTGGGGCACACGCGCGTACGCGCGCGCGGGGTGGTGGGGCGAAGGCCTGGGGCAGGCGGTGGTCGGGGGGCGCGGCGTCGCCGAGGTGGTGTCGTACGCCGAGAACACGTTCTCCGTGTTCGTCCTGGGCGAGCACGGCGCGGTCGGCGGCATGCTCGTGCTGATGCTGTACCTGCTGCTTGCGATCGCGGTCGGCGTGCTCATGCTCGCGCGGCCGGGCGACACGCAGTCCTATCGCGCGAGCCGTGCGCTGTTCCTGGTCGCGGCATTGATCATCGTCTTTCCCGCGGCGTACGTCGCGCTGTCGAACGTCGGCGCCGTACCGATTACCGGGCAGAACATGCCGTTCCTGGGGCTGAACGCGTGGAGCGATGTCGCGATCAGTGCGGGCGTCATCGGTATCCTGATCACGGGGGCGCTGCGCGGCCTCGAGGAGCGCGCACGATGAGCACGCAGCATCCGGCCACGGTCCATGCAGCCGTGCGCGAGCGAACGTCCGGCATCGACCGACTCGCGCAGACGCTGCGCACGCATCCGCTCGAGGTCCTGCTGTTCGGCCTGTCGATCGCTCTCCTCATCGCGACCACGATCGTCACGGTGCGCGTCGCGCTGAGCGCCGACACGCAGGCGCGCGACCTCACGTTCGGCGGCACACTGGAAGAGCTGGAGCTGGTCCTGTCGAATGGCGGATTCGACCAGCTCGCGACGCTCGAGCATGCGACGCTCTCGCCGTCCGGGCGCGCGCTCGCCGTCGATACGATCGCGATCCTTGCCGATCCCGAGGACGAGCCGGCGAGCGCGCCGGGCGGCTTCATCGCGGACCAGGTCGCGCTCTACAACGACCACGCGATCCGGCAGGCACTGGTCCGTGCGACGCTCGGGAGCGGCGCGGCGAACGGCGTCACCGAAGCGCCATCGCTGTTCCGAACGGTGCGTACGGAGACGGGTGAGCGCCGGCTGTCGGAGCGGCCGAACCCGTTCGTGCTCACGGTCCGCTCGCCGTACGCGGAGCGGACGTGGCGCGAGGTGCGCACGGCGGACTGGAGCAGCAGCGGCAGCCTGCTCGGGCTCGGCGGCGAGATCGCCCTGGGCCGCGACGCCGTGGACCGGAGCCGCGCGCGCCTGAACGAGCGCGACTGCACGATCCGGCGCAATGCAGAGCGCCTGCTGCTCTATTGCGGTACCGCGCTCGCGTCCGATGTCAGTCGCTTCTACGACATCGCGTTCGAAATGAACCCGCTGGATCCGGCGCTCGGTGCCGCACGTGCATCGCTGTATCGGCCCGGCACGCTCTGGCGCAACGGCGAGTCCGTCAGCTTCACGGACGGCGACGTGCGAGCGGGCGACGTGTTCGATCTGGAGCGCACCGGTCCGTTCATGCTCTCGGTTTCCGAGCGCGGCACGCTCGCGGCGGGGCAGTGGATCAACGGCGCGCAGAGCTTCTCGAACCAGAGCCTGGGCACGATCAGCTTCTTCGCGGCGGCAGGTCGAGCGTCGGGTGCGGCAGCATCGACCGCTCCGCTCGTGCTCTCGCTCGATGCATCGTTCTCGGCCGACCTCGAGCAGGAGGCGCGTCGCTTCCTCGCGTCACAGCCGGCGCTGCGCCGCATGTCGATCGTCGTGATGGACGTGCGTACCGGCGAGCTGCTCGCCATCGCCGAGCCCGCGCGCCGCTCCGATGGCGAAGCATTGCTCGCGTTCGAGCCGCTGCTCGTCGGCTCGGTCGTGAAGCCGCTCGTCGCGTCCGCGATCCTCGCGCGCCAGCCGCAGCTCGCGGAGCTCAACCTGAACTACGCGGGCGATACGGTGCGCGTCGTGGCGAACGTGCCGCTCGAGCGCGGGTTCGCGAACGCCGCGAATGGCTGCGCGGGCGGCATCGCGTTCACCGACTTCATCCGTTGCTCGAGCAACCAGTACGCAGCCGAGCTGCTCGTGCGCTCGCTGCGTGCGGACGGCTATCGCGAAGCGGGCGCGGACGGCATCGTCCCGCGCGACATCCTCGAGCGCTCCGCCATCGGTGCGGGTCTCGCCGAGGCGTTCGACGTCGATGCGTTCGGTTACCGCACGGCCGGCCGCAACCCCGGCCTCTGGACCGCGACGAACCAGACCGGCGCCCGGACCGCGGATCGGACCTTGCTGCCGTGGGAGAGCCGTCCCTGGCTGCTGTTCCCCGAGACGGAGGGCACGCGGCTGGATCTGCTCGCGCGCTATGCGTTCGGCGGCTGGGAGAACCGGTGGACGCTGCTCGGGCTGGGCGAAGCCTATGCGCGGATTGCGACGGGGAAGGAAGTGCGTGCGCGGATCGTAAGCGATTCGACGGGCGCGGCCGACATGTCGGCGAATGTCGGCAACGCGTTCCGTCGTGTGCGCGCCGGCCTGCGGCAGGTTCCGGCTACCGGCACCGCGGCCGGCCTCGCGGCGGAGCTGAACGCTGCGCTCGATCGAAATGTCAGCGTGATGGCGAAGACGGGCACACTGAACGAGCAGCGGGACCGGTTCAGGTCGCTCGCACTGGTGGTCGGACAGACCGCGCTTGGTCAGAGTTCGGCGGCTGCGGGTGCGACGGGAGCATCGGCGCCGATGTCGTGCGGAGTCGTGGCGGTGTCGTGGTTCGAGTTCCATGATGGCGTTGCGCGTCCGTCATCGCTCGCGCCGGTGCATCTCGAGTTCGCACGCGACGAGTTCGCGGCGGTGCTCAGGCGTCACTGGGAGCGCGTGTCGGGCTGCGCGTCTGGCGGGACGAGGATGACGAACCCGTCGGGTGCAACGATTCCGAACGATCTGGCGACGCCGAACGGCGCGGCGAATCCGAACGGTGCAGCGAATCCCACGGGAGCGAGGGAATGAATCGACAGGCGCTGAGGTTTTTCGCCGCATTTCTGGTCAGTGCGGCGGTCGTCGCGTGGTTCGTGTATGACGGAACGCCGCTGTACGGCCTCGGCGCCGGCCTCGGCGGACTGCTGCTGCACTGGGCGCTCTCGCGCGGCGGTGATCGCGACGGTGAGGTGGCGGACTCGAGCTACTTCTTCGGGTTCCTGCTCACGCTCGTGTTCCTCACCGTCGGCCTCTACCGCCTCGGTGTCCAGGCTGGTGCGGGCGGCAGTGTGCAGATCCTCGGTTTCCTCGAGGATCTCGCCGCGGGACTCGCCCTCACGATCGCCGGTCTGCTCATCCGGCAGGTGCGCACGCTCGCGAGCGCGCGCGCGGCGGGCGAACAGGCGAACGACGTGCAGCGTCAGCTCGCGGACAACCTTCAGTCGATGATCGAGCTGTGGCGCGCGCGGCCGGAGCATCAGGTGCTCGACGTGCTGGAACAGTCGCGCTCGGTCGCACGTGATGCCGCGCAGCAGCTCGATCGCAACATCGCCGCCGCGGGCACGCGCATGCTCGAGTCGGTCGAACGGCTCGATCAGGCGACGATGGCGGCGACGCAGTCGATGACGCGCGCAGCGTCCGGCGTGAGCACCACGATGTCGGAGATGTCGCAGCGGCTCGAGGTCGAGATCCAGCACGTGCTGACTGCGGTGCAGAAGGCCGCGTCGCAGCACGAGCAGCAGCTCGACCTGTGGCGCACGAGTCTCGAGCACGCCAGGACGTCGCTCGACCAGGCGCACAGCGGACTCGACGTGCAGTACCGCCGCAGCATGGAGGGATTCGCAGCGTCCGGCGAGGCGTTCGCGCAGCTGGCGGAGAAGACGACGTCGTACGTCGAAGGGCTGCCGAATCCGGCCGAGCGGCTCGCCGGACTGTGGGACGGTGTGCGTCAGCTCGAGACGGACCTCATCGAGGCGATCGGCGGATCCGTCATGGAGCTGGGAACGCTGCGCGAGCGTGCCGAGCAGCTGCGCATGTCGCTCGACAACCTCGGGGGCAGCACCGACCGTGCGGCGCAGCAGATCGGCAGCGGCGGTGACAAGCTGGCCGGATCGCTCCAGCGCGAGCTCGCGCAGATGAACGAGATCATCGAGGAGTACGTGGCACTGCTGGAGAAGACGCCGCGCTCGCTGAAGGTGCGCGCATGAGGCGCTTCACGATCATGGGCTTCACCGAGGCGGAGCTCGGCTTCGTGCTCGCTGCGCTGTTCATTGCAGTCGCGATCACGGCGATCCACGAACGCGACGTGAGCGCGGCCGCGGCGGAGGAGCTGCGTGACAACGTGGTCAACGTGGACAGTCTCCAGTCGGCCGCAGCGGCGGCGCGGGATACGGTCGGCGAGCTGCGCGACCGTGAAACTGCTCTGCGCGACAGTATCGCGGCGTTGAACGCGAAGATCTCGACCAAGGTGCCGCAGTGCTGGGAGAAGGGCGAGACGACGACGGTGATCGCCGAGCTGGACGTGCTCGGCGCGAACCGCTTCCGCATGAACGGCGCGACACTGGACATCGACCAGGTCCGCGACCGGCTCGCGTCATTCATCGCACGCGGCGATTCACTCGACTGTCGCTACATCGTCCGTGCACGGCCGACCCGAGGCATCGACGCGGTTCAGCAGTCGGACGCCGTGTGGCGCCTGCGACGGTACTTCGATGTCAACGATCGACCGCGCTAGCCGGGCACGCCCACGCGGCTCACGTGGCAGAGACACTCTCGCCGCGCGCCCCGTCCGCATGCGGAACGCGTGTGTGCGCCACGCCGCGGAACGCCTCGGCCTCCCGGTGCCGGGCGATGACGAGCTGCGCGCGCTCGCCGATGACGTGAGCCTGCGCGACGCCATCGAGTGGTGGAAGGCCAGCGCGCCGGGCGCGGTCGCGGCCACGCCGGTACCGCGGCCGCGCCGGCTGGTGCTGAAGACCAGTCTGATCACGGCCGCAACGCTGCTCGGGCTGGCGTTGTCGTACGGACGGGCTCAGTAGCGCGTGCGAGATTACTGATCCTCGCGCTGATCTCGTCGCGTATCGGGTCCAGCGCGGGGTCGGCCTGCGACCAGAGCTGCTGAACGCGGCCGTACGCCGCTGCCGCTCCCTGGGCGTCACCGGCACGCTCGCGGATCTCGCCGATGCGGATGAGGCTCGCGCCCAGGTAGGGCAGCTCCGCGACGGAATTCTCACCGAGCGGCTCGAGCAGGGACTCGGCGACATCGTCGCGACCCGCTGCAATCTCGAGCTCAGCAAGCAGGAATCGCTCGCGGGCCAGGGAGCGCAGGTAGTCGGCGCGCAGATGCTCGTACCAGCGTTCCACGCCGGTGATCGCGCGTTCCAGCTCGGCGCGCGCGGCCGCGGAGTCGCCGTGTGACAGGTACCGTTCGGCAACGAGCCCGCGTGCGAGTGACTGCAGCAGCGGTGCATGCCCCGGCTCGTTCGGGGGTTCGTTGAGCTGGCGCGCGGCGGAGACCAGCGCGCCGTCCTCGCCACCCCCGACGTAATAGCTGAGGGCGCGGCCGTACACGTGCATGCCCGACGCGACGAGGCCATCGAAGCGCGAGAGTCCGGACGCGCCATGCGGCAGGTTCAGTCGCAGGGTCGCGCGCCCGGCCGTGTCGCCGCCGTGGCGCAGCTCGATGGCGACGGGCGGAATGGTGGCGACGAAAAGTCGGTGCGGCTCCGCCTGGGCAGCGTCCAGTTCGCGCGCGCGGGCGAGCTGCTGCCGGGCCATCGCGATCTGGCCGCGCGCGAGGGCAAAGTGCGCGAGCAGGAGGTGACCCTGGGCGCGCTCGGTGTTCGAGCGCGCGGCGTCGGTCAGCACGCTCGCAATGCGCACTCCCGCCGACGGGTCGGCGAGGTAGCGCGCTGCGTAGGCGGCCGAGCTGGCCACGGCATGCCCGGAGAAGCGGGACAGCTCGGCGATGAAGCGTGCCCTGTCGGACTCCGAGCCCGTGGCGAAGACGCGGAGCGCGCGGATCTGGGGGGTAGCGACCACAGCGTCGCCCGGGCCGTTGACCTTCGCCTCGAGGGAGTCGAGGCAGGCCCCGCAGCGGCGTGCGGCCAGCGCGGAGAGGTGAATGAGCGCGGCGTGATGCTCGGGATTGAGCGCGACGACATGGCGCCACGCATTGTCGGACTCCGAAATGCTGCGCCCGTGCAGGCCACCGTAGTGGAAGCGCGTTTCGGCGAGCTGAAACCACGCCTCGATGTTCTCGGGCTGCCGTGCAAGGACAGACTCGTACAGACGCTCCGCCGTGAACAGCCGGCCCCGCAGGAACTCATCAAGCGCGAGGAACAGGTCCCGGTCGAGGGCGGAGACGCGCTCGCGGTGTGCGAGGGCACTGGCAGTCTTGACGCGCGCACGGTCGAAGTCGGCATTGTCACTCCACAGCAGAGCGATCGCGCTGCGATAGTGCGCCAGTGCAAACGCGGAATCCTCGAGGGCCGCGTTGTCGAATGCGGCCACCGCATCCTGGTAATGACCGCTGCGGAACAGCCGCTCGCCGCGGAGGAAGTGCCGAAGCGCGGGCAGTGAACGCGTCGCGTGTGCGGCCGAGCGCTCCAGCTGCGTTGTGCCGGGGAACGCGCTCCCGAGGAGCTGCCGGACGAGGTCGTCGATGAGATCGAAGAGCTCCGCCTCGCCCGCGGCCCGATCGGAGACCACCGCGACCAGGTTGCCGTCCGACCGGTGCAGCTGCGCCGTTACGTGGATCTGGCCGCCGGCTTCGACCACGCTGCCGACGACGAAGTGCGCGGCGCCGAGCGCGCGTGCGCGCTGTGCCGCATCGACTGCGCGCAGCTCTTCCGTTCCCTTGCCGTCCGAGCCCGACGCCAGCGCGCGCGGATCGAGCATCGAGATCTGGTCGAGGCTCTGTATGCTGATGCCGATCAGCTCCGGGATGCCTTCGCCGAGATAAGCCAGCTCGGGATGGCCGCGATACAGGAACGGGAAGATACCGACCCGGGTCGCCGATGGCGCAGCGGCCGCCTCACGTCTCGAATCGAACGTCCACAGCCGGTCCACGAACGCGCCCGCGAGCATCAGGGTGAGCGCCGCGGCCGGCAGCAACGCGCGTCGGATCCAGCGGCGCGGAGCAGGGGCTGTGGGCAGCACGGCCGGTGGGTGCTCCCCCGGTTCGTGGAGCTGACCGGGCGCCGGTTCTGCCAGCCAGGCCGGCGCCGGAGACACCGACTGAGTCGGGACGGGTAATGCCGGCCGGGTCGGCGCGGGCGGGGCCGACTCCAGGATCGCTGCGGTCTCGGGTGTCGGCTCGGTGTCCATCTCTTCGCGCAGCATTGTCGCGAAGCGGTCGAATGTCTCGCGCGCGCGGACGGGCTGAGATGCGGCGATCAGGCTGGCGAGCAGCCGCCTGAGAGGCGCCTCGTGCCAGGGTGAGAGTGCGTGGCCGCGCTCGGCCCAGTGGATGGCGGCCTCATGGTCGCCGGCGGCTTCCGCGCCAGCCGACAGGCGCGACAGCGCGTCGAGCGCCTGCTGCCTCAGCTTTTCGCGCGCGCCGTCCAGCCACTGATCGAAGCCCGGTATGGAAGGCGCCTGCTCGAGCAGGTCGCCGCCGTAAAGCGCGACGGCTTCCTCGAGCCGCGACTGCGCGAGGTGATCACGGAACGCGGCCACATCCGTGGCGATGACGTCGGCGTTGAGACGCACCACGTCGCCTTCGACGTCGATGGCGGACTGGCCGAGCGAGCGGCGGAGGTAGTAAAGCGCCTGGCTCAGGGCGTGGCGCCCGTCCTCCTCGGTGCTGTTGGCCCAGAAGAGCTCGCGCAGCTCCGATCGCGTGCGCGACCCGAACGGCGCCACGGCCAGGACGGCGAGGAGGGCCGCCCGTTTTGGCTGATGGAGCACCGACTGGACCGAAGTTCCATCCGGCCCGGTGAGGCGCATGGGGCCGAGAATGCGGAGAGTGTACTTCGACACGCTGCCTCTCCTGCGTTGCGACAGAAGGCTGTTCCCCCGAGGTGATAGCGAGGTGATGGCCGGGTGAAGGTGCGTCTGCAGATTCAACCTTGTCCTGCGCACCGACCGGGCGCAAGGGCGCATCCACCGGATCAAAGGAACCTCGCGTGGCGCGAATGTCCAGCCGATCCGGCCGCCTGTCCGTTCGCGCGGCCGCCATTGCCATCGCCGTGCTGTGCCTCATGTCCGCCTCCGCCGCGCAGGCGCAGGATTCCCGCGGTTTTCAGGCGGACGACCTGCGGCGGCTGCGCTCTGTCGGACAGGTCGGGATGTCGCCCGACGGTCGCAGTATCGCGTACACGGTGAGCTCGTCGGACGGCGATGGCGGATCGTCGTCCGATCTGCGGATCCTCGATGTGGCGAGCGGCGCGACGCGCTCCCTGGGGCCGGGCGGAACCCCGCACTGGAGCCCCGACGGCGCGTGGATCCTGCACACGGGCCGTGACGACGGCGGCAGCGGCCTGTTCGTCATCCGTCCCGACGGCACCGGACGGCGTCTGGTGGCGCGGCCAACGGGCACGAACCACCCGCTGCCATCGACCGGCGAGAGCGTGGCGTGGTCGCCGGACGGGGCGAGCATCGCGTTCGTGTCCGCGACGGAAGGGCCGGAGCCGGCGGAAGCTGGAGCCGATGGCGATCCGATCGTCATCCGGCGCTACCTCTACAAGACGACGGGGAGCGACGGGCGCAGCTACTTCAACGACAACCGGCGCCTGCACGTATTCATTGCCGACATCGCGACGGGCGCGGTGCGTCAGATAACTGACGGAAATGGCTACGAGCATTCGATCGACTGGTCGCCGGATGGCCGTGAGATCCTGTTCCTGCGCAACGAGGAACCCGACGCCGATCGGTTCTTCAATTACGACATCTCCGCGGTCGATGTCGGCAGCGGACGAATCCGCCCGATCACGCGGCGTGAGAGCACCGTATACCGGCCGCGCTGGTCGCCCGACGGATCGTCGATCGCGTTCCAGGGGACCACGCGGGGACTGACGTCGTCGGAAACGACGATGGAGGACACGCGGATCTGGGTGGTCGACGCGGACGGCTCGAACGCACGCGCGCTCGGAGCCGGACTCGATCGCCGGCAGGGAGCACCGCAATGGTCGCCCGACGGCCGCTGGCTGTACTTCACGGTGCAGGATCGTGGCAGCGTCCGGCTCTCGCGCATCGCCGCGGCCGGTGGCGCGCCGGAGGACGTCGTGGCGCAGACCGGCCGCGTCGGGGCGTGGTCCATCGGTCCGTCCGGCCGTGTCGCGTACACGTTCACCGGAGCCGGCGACGTTGCGCAGCTGCACCTCCTCGACCGATCGAACGTCCGGCAGCTGACGGCGCTCAATGACAGCCTGCTCGCGGAGCGGAGCATCGCCCCCGTCGAGGCGTTCACGCTGGTGAGCGCCGACGGCCTCGAGGTCGAAGCATTCCTGACCCACCCGCTCGGCCGCACCGACGCGTCCAGTCATCCGCTCATCGTTGCGATACATGGCGGACCACACGGTCAGCAGGGTCCGACCTTCGATCATACCGCGCAGGTCTACGCCGCCCGGGGCTGGGCCACGCTCATGGTCAACTACCGCGGCTCGACCGGCTACGGCCAGGCGTTCATCGACAGGATCTACGGCGACCAGAACGGCGCGGAGGCGATGGACGTGCTGCGCGGCACGGAGGCGGCCATGCGCCGCTATCCCTGGATCGACCGGGCTCGCCTCGGTGTCGAGGGCGGGAGCTACGGCGGTCAGCTCGCGAACTGGCTGATCACCCAGACATCGCAGTTCGCCGCGGCCATCCCGCGCGCGGGCATCTCGAACCTGGTGAGCTTCAACTATCTCTCCTACTACCACGACTACCTCGCCGTGGAGTACGGCGGGCGCCTGCACCAGGCCGACATCATGGACCGCCTCTGGGAGCGGTCGCCGATCCGTCACGTCGCCAAGGTGCGTACGCCCGTCCTGCTCGTGCACGGCCAGAACGATCACAATGTGCCGACATCGGAAGCCGAGCAGTTCTTCATCGCGCTCCAGGACGTGGGCGTCGAGACGGAGCTGGTGCTCTACCCGCGCTCGGGTCATGGCATCCGCGAAACCGCGCAGCGCATCGACTTCATCGAGCGCAGCATTGCGTGGTACGAGCGGCATTTCGACAG
This sequence comes from Longimicrobiales bacterium, assembly GCA_035461085.1. Taxonomy (GTDB): domain Bacteria; phylum Gemmatimonadota; class Gemmatimonadetes; order Longimicrobiales; family RSA9; genus SH-MAG3. The sequence goes on from DATHVW010000247.1 coordinate 12,820, forward strand.
GCGCACGGCCGACGGAGCAGCCTCACGGTGAGAATGCGTGAGCGCGTCCGGCCGCTGTGCATCGGCGCATGCTGCACGTGCATCGTGCTCGTGACCGCGTGCGGTGGTGCGTCTGCGACGGACGACGCGGTCCGGCCGGCGAACGTGAGCGCCGCCGCCGATCACAGCGGGTTCCCGCTGGACGTGCTCCACCGGACGGACCTGCAACAACTCGTCGATGCGGGGCTGGATCGCCGGACGGCACCGCTGCTCGCCGCGCTCGATGATATGGACCCGGTGGTGCGCGCCACCGCCGCGCACGCGCTCGCGTCGGTGCAGGATGCCGCAACGCGACCGCGCCTCACGGCATTGCTCGCCGACGCGGATGCCGCCGTACGACGCAATGCCGCGTTCGCGATTGGTCAGACGGGTGCCGATGCGAGCACGGCCGGCGGGAAAGTTGATGGCGGCGGTGCGACCGCGCTCATCGATGCGTTGCGCAATGAATCGGATCCGGCCGTACGACTGACAATGCACGAGGCCATCGGCAGGATCGGCAGTGCCGCTGATCTCGCGAGCCTCATCGCGGCCGCCATGGACGCGAACGCGGCTGCGTCACCGGCAATCCATGCGGACGGGCCGGGACTGTCGCTCGCGCTGTACCACTTCGCCCGGCGCGGCGTCACGGATGCGCGCGCCACGCCAGTGCTGCTGGCGCTGCTGGACGCCGCGGACGAGGCCACGCGCATGAGGGCGGCACTCGCGCTCGCCGCGCCGCGCAGCCGCGCGAGCGGGAGCACTGCCCCGGATGATCTGCGCGCTGCACTGAATGCAATGTCTGCCGCTCGCCGCGAGGCTGCGCCGCTGCTGCGTATCCTTGCCGTTCAGGGCCACGACCCGGTCACGCCCCCTCTGCCCGGGTGGCTGGCCGATAGTGCGCACTGGACGGTGAGGACCGCAGCGGCTGCGGCGCTCGGCGGCGACACTGCGATGGCCGTGTCACGTGAGGCGGTCGCTGCGCTGATGCGTGCGCTCAATGATCCATCTCCGCACGTAGCGGGCGTCGCCGCGACATCGCTCGTCGCTCTGAAGTCGCGTGCGGGTGCACAGGCTGGTTCGGACACCGACGCGTGGGTCGAATGGATTCGCGCACATCTCGAGCGGCACTCCGTAGCTGCGGCACTGCTGCCCGGCCTGGTCGGCTCGCCGCACGAGTCGCTCGTCATCGACTGGGCGACGGGGCGGCTCGGGCCTGACGTTCCACGCGCGTTGTCCTTTCCTGCTCTGGCACTCGTCGCCACGCCGACAGCCGATTCGCTGCTGACCGCCGGGCTCCTCGGCGCGCGCAGGGAATCGTACGTGGCGGCAGCAGCTCTTGCGCAGCGCCTCGAGGATCTGCCGGCGGACGCAGCGCTCCGCACCAGCCTCATCCCGGTCCTGACGAGCCGGCTCGAAGACTGGGGCCCGCACGCACCGGGCAGCGACGTGCGCGGGGTACTGCGGCTGATGGCGGAGCTGCTGGAAGCAGAACCGTCGCGCATCGGTGAGCTCGTGGCCGCGGCCGCGCGCCATGCGCATCCGGACATACGCGCCGCCGCGCTGCGCGCGGGCGCCGAAGACGCGTCGCCACGTGCCGAGCCACGCCGCCGGGTGAACTGGTCGCTGCTGGCGTCCACCGGACCGCGTCCATGTCTCGTGTTCACGACCGCGCTCGGCGAGTTCATCGCGGAGCTGCATCCCGAGGCTGCGCCGCTCGCTGTCTCCGCGCTGATGGAGTGGGCCGCAGCGGGTGCGTTCGACGACCTGACTTTTCACCGCGTCGAGCCCGATTTCATCCTCCAGAGCGGTGACTTCGACAACGAACGAGGATACGGCGGACCGGAGCGCGGGCTGCGCAGTGAGTTCAGTCAGCTCCGCTTCGCGCCGGGAGTGCTGGGCATGGCCAGCTCCGCCAAGGATACCGAGGGCTCGCAGTTCTTCATCACCCACAACCATGCACCGTCGCTCGACGGCCGCTACAGCGCGGTCGGGCGCGTCATCGCCGGCCTCGACGTGGCGGAGGAAATCGCTCCGGGCGACGCACTCGTCGCGGTGACGCCGTTCCAGCCCGGTGCAGATACGGCATCGAACGAGAGGTCGAGGCAATGCACATCTGAACGTACATGACGCGAGCGCAGCACTGATCATCAACCGAGGAGACAGCATGAAACGATTTCTTGCCGCGGCGTTGCTCGTCATCGCACTCGCTGCGATGCATGGGACACCCGGCCTCCAGGCGCAGAGCACCGGAACGGTTACTGGACGAGTAACGAACGCGAGCGGCGGAGCCCCGCTGCAGGGCGTGCAGGTCAGCATCGCCTCGGCCCGGATCGGGGCCGTCACCGACCGGGAAGGACGCTACATCATCAATGCGGTGCCGACCGGCGCCGTGACGGTGACGGCCGAGCTCATCGGATACTCACGCGGATCGAGCACGGTGAATGTGGCGGCCGGAGCCACGGCCGTGGCCGACTTCGCGCTGTCGATCAGCGCCCTGGCCCTCGACGCCGTGGTAGTGACCGGCACCGCCGGCGGCACGCAGCGGCGCGCGGTCGGCAACGTGGTCAGCTCGGTAAATGCCGAGGCCGTGATGGCGACATCACCGATCACGAACGTGGACCAGCTGATGGGTCAGCGCACGGCGGGGCTGATGATGATGCCTGGCGGCGGCAACGTCGGCACCGGCTCGGCGGTCCGGATCCGCGGTGTCTCGAGCATGTCGCTTTCCAATGACCCCATCGTCTACATCGACGGCGTCCGCATGGAGAGCGATCCGCGGCGCGGTCCCGGTCAGCGCGGCGGCTCCGCAGTGAGCCGTCTGAATGACCTGAACCCGAACGATATCGCGAGCATCGAGGTGATCAAGGGGCCCGCGGCGGCGACGCTGTATGGCACGGAAGCGTCCAACGGCGTGATCCAGATCATCACGAAGCGCGGCGCAACCGGCGCGCCGGCTTTCGATGTCTCGATGCGCGTCGGACAGAACTGGCTGTGGGATCCGGAGACGCGTGCGGACCTGCGCTGGGGCCGCGCGCCCGGCGGCGAGCTGGTCAGCTTCAATCCGTACCTCCACGAGATCGAGAACGGCAACGGGCCGATGTGGGAGAATGGCCTGCTGATGGGCATGGCCGCGAGCGTGCGCGGCGGCACGGACGCAGTGCGCTACTTCGCGTCGGGCTCGTACGATGACGATACGGGCGTCGTGCCGTGGAACACGAGTCAGCGGTTCGGGCTGCGAACGAACATCGAGATGGTGCTGACCGACAAGTTCACGTTGCGCACCAGCGCGGCCTACATCCAGTCTCGTGCGCGCCTGCCGGCAGCGGCCATCGATGTCGATCCGTTCAGTCAGTTGATCTGGGCGTCACCGCTCAAGATCGCGTCCGGCTCGCGCGGCTTCTACACGGCGCCACCGGAAGAGTGGAGCGATATGCAGAGCCGCGCGCAGAACGATCGTACGACGCTCAGCACGGAACTGCGGTTCCACCCGGTGTCGTGGAGTACGCACCGTCTGATCGCGGGTCTCGACCTGAACGATGAGACCGAGTCCGCGCTCTGGCCAAGGCAGCCGGAGGGCTCCAGCCACTACTTTGGCAACCTGGGTCTCGGATCGAAGAACGTCGCGCGCGGGTCGAGCCGCGTCATTACGCTCGACTACGCCGGCTCCGCCGACATCACGCGCTCCGACTTCGTGCTGACGCCGTCCATCGGCTTCCAGTACTTCCGTCGCGAGTCGGAGTTCATCACTGCGTCGGGCCAGAACTTCCCGGCCGTGCCGATCACCACCGTCACCGGTGGCGCGGTCCGCACGGGCGGCGAGACGTGGGTCGAGAACGCGACAGTCGGCGTCTATGTGCAGCAGCAGGTCGGCTGGAAGAACAGGCTGTTTGCGACGGCCGCCGTGCGCGCGGACGACAACAGCGCGTTCGGCAGCGAGTTCGACGCCGCCATCTACCCCAAGGCGAGTCTCGCCTGGGTCGTGAACGAGGAGCCGTTCTGGTCGCTCGACTGGGTCAATCAGTTCCGACTGCGCGCCGCCTGGGGCGCCGCGGGGCAGCAGCCGAGCACGTTCGATGCCGCGCGACTGTACACGCCGACGGTCGGTTTCGGCGATCAGCCGGCGCTTCAGCCATCGGCGTTCGGCAACCCGGCGCTCAAGCCCGAACGGGGTGAGGAACTGGAGCTCGGCTTCGATGCCTCGTTCCTCGATGGCCGTGTCACGGTCGAGTTCACACGCTTCGACCGGCGCATTCGTGACGCCATCGTGAACCGGCCGCTGCCGCCATCATCGGGCTTCAGCGGTTCACAGATCGTCAATATCGGCGAAGTGAGCGCGTGGGGTAACGAGATTGGTGTGCGCTCGGTCGTCCTCGAGTCCGACAACTTCGCGTGGGATCTCGACACCCAGCTGTCGACGATGGGCAACGAGATCATCGATCTCGGTGGCGCAGAATTCATCGGCGCGGGCGGACAGGCCCAGCACCGTGTCGGCTTCAGTCTGGCCGATATCTTCATGCGCAAGATCGTGTCGGCGGAGATCGATGGCGGCGGCTTCGTCACGGAAGCGCTGTGTGACGGCGGTGCGGGCCGTGGCGACAGGGAGCAGGGTGGCGCCGTGATCCCGTGCGCCGGCGCGAGCCAGGTGCTATGGGGACACTCGCAACCGACCTGGCAGTTCGGCACTGGCTCCGGGTTCACGCTCTGGGACCGCCTCCGGTTGTACGCACGCGTCGAGGGCGCTGGCGGTCACTGGCAGCTGAACACCGAGGTTCGCGCGCAGCACAACCTCGGCCTGAGCCGGCCCGTTCTCGAGCGCACCGATCCGATGCTGATGGCGTACCGCAGCCTCGAGAACGACGCGACGGGAGCGTACCGCGCCGACTTCCTCCGCCTGCGCGAAGTGTCAGCCAGCTACACCCTGACGGATGCGCTCGCGGGGCGTCTGGGCGCGCGCGGCGGAATGGTGAGCCTCGGCATGCGCAACGTCATGATGCTTTGGACCAAGGAAGAAGGCTGGGGCACCCCGCGCAACGGTTCGATCCGCGTTCCGCTCGCCGACATGCTGGTCTGGGACCCCGAAGTGAGCAGTACCGGTGAGCTTGCGAACAACTATCAGACCGTGATGCCGCCCACGGCATCGCTCACGCTGAGCGTCCGCCTGCAGTACTGATATGAGGAATACAACCATGGGATGCGCCAGAACGCGATCGAGTGGCAACCCGAACGTCCGGAGTGATAGCGATATGGTGAAGGAAGAGAAGACAGCCCGACGCATTCCGGCGCGCCGTGGCATGATCACCGTCGCGGCCGTCATGATCATGTCGACCATGACGGCGTGTGACGGCCTGCTCGACGTGGAGATGCCCGGAGCCGTCGCGGAGGAGGACCTGAACAACCCGGCGCTGGCCGTTCCGCTGTTCAACAGCGGACTGGGCTCATTCGAGTGCGCCTACGGCAACTACGTTGCGACCGTCGGCGTGCTGACCGAGGAGTACATCGTGTCCTCGGGCTGGCTCAACGACAATATCTGGGGATGGCGCGGCATCGAGACGCGGTCCGCGCCGGGAACGTGCTCGAACAACCGGAACGCGTCGGGGTTCGGCGCGTACACGCCGCTGCACGAGGCGCGCTACATCATTGAATCGACCATCGATCGAATCGGCGCCTTTGATGTCACGGCGGTTCCCAGTCGCGATCAGATGATCGCGACGCTCTATGCCTACGCGGGTTACACGTACACGCTCCTGGGCGAGGGCTTTTGCGAGATGGCGATCGACCAGGGTCCGTTAATGCAGCCGATCGAAGTGCTGCAGGCCGCGGAAGCGCATTTTACCGAGGCAATCACGCGGTCGGGTCCGTCGATGGACGACGACATACGCCTGCTGGCGCTCCTCGGCCGTGCGCGTGTCCGTCTGGATCTCGGCAACAACGCCGGCGCGGCCACCGACGCGGCGCAGATACCCGCGGGCTGGCGATACGTCGCCGACTACTCCACACTACAGGGCAACCGTGAGAACCGCGTTTACAACGTGACGGTGCGCAACTCGTTCCTCTCAGTTGCGCCGGCGTATCGGGATCTGACAGTCGCAGGCGAGCCGGACCCGCGCGTGCCCGTGGCGAACACCGGCGCGTTCGGTCATGACGGCACTACCGAGCAGTGGCGGCAGCTGAAGTACCCGACGGCGGATGCACCGATCGCGATTGCATCCTGGGAAGAGGCCAGACTGATCGTCGCGGAGGCTCTTGGCGGCGCAGAGGCAATCAACGCCATCAACGAGCTACGCGCGGCACAGGGTATCGCACCGCTGGACAACCCGGATGCCGGGAACATGTTGCCCGTGATCCTGGAGGAGCGACGGCGCCAGTTGTTCAGTGAAGGCCACAGGCTGAACGACATGTTGCGTCACGACATTCCGTTCCCGACGGGCACCAATCACAAGGGCCAGACGTATGGTCCCACGACCTGCCTCTACCTGCCCGACCAGGAGCGGAACAACAATCCGAACCTGTGACGGCGGCTGGCTGACGATCGATCGCAATACATGTGAGTCCGACCGGACGGTCCTGACGGGCTCGGCCGGTCGGCTCCAGCAACGGAGACGACAATGAGGGGACGACTGAGGCGTCTGTTGATGCGCCCGGCTGCGGCGGCAACGCTCGCTGCGGTGTCGCTTACGGGATGTGCACGCGGCGGTGCCGAGAGCAATGCCGACGCACGTGCCGCAGAGCACCTGGTGATCACCGGCGGATGGGTCTTTACCGGCACGGGCGACCAGTTCGAGCGGAATCGCGGGATTCTGATCCGCGATTCCGTGATCATCGCTATGGAGCTGGATGCAGACCAGACGGATATTGAAGGTGCGCGTGTGATCGAGCTCGATGACGATGATTACATCGTGCCAGGCTTCTTCGATCTGCACGCGCACTATGCAGTGGACCTGCTCGGGAATGGTCGCGTCGATGAGACGTCGGCCTACCCGCAGATCTTCCTGGGTAACGGCGTGACATCGACGTTCCCGGCAGGCGAGGTGAATCCCGAGCGCATGCGTGACACGCGCATCGCCATCGACGCCGGCGAGCGGCCGGGCCCGCGCATCTACAACTCGGGGCCGTACTACGGCTCCGCGCGCGAGGGCTGGGACGCGTCGGCGATCTCGCGCGACTCGCTGCGGCAGGAAGTGGCCTACTGGGTCGGCCAGGGTGCGCGCGCATTCAAGGCCAAGGGCATCGGGCCGGACCATCTCCAGTGGCTGATCGAGGCCGCGCACGAGCACGGCCTGACGGTGACCGGGCATCTCGACTCGGGATTCCGCGGCTCGGTCAATCCGCGCGACGCGATCCGCATGGGCATCGATCGCATCGAGCACTTCATGGGCGGCGACGCCATGCCCGCGACCCGGTCCGCATACGCGTCGCTGGTCGAGATGACGCCCGACATGCCGGAGTTCCAGTCCATCATCGACCTGTACAAGTCGGAAGGCGTGTTCTACGACGCGACACGGTCGGCCTACGGCTACTACGGCGGGCGCGAAGCCGAAGTGTACGACTACTTCGCGCCGGAGATGGAGTATCTGACTCCCTATGCGCGCGCCCGGGTCGAGGCCGGCCTGCCGCGCCAGGTGAACGAGCGGTTCGAGCAGATCTACCAGGTGAAGCGCGACCTCATCAACGAGTTCTACAGGCAGGGCGGCGGCGAGTGGATCACGCTCGGCACGGACCATCCGAGCTGGGGCGAGTTCTTTTCCGGCTTCGGCGTGCATCGCGAGATGCATGCGTTGAACAAGTCGGGCATCCCGGCCGCAGACGTGCTCCGGATCGCGACGATCAACGGTGCCCGCGCCCTGGGCGTGGACGACCGGCTGGGCACGCTCGAAGCCGGCAAGCTGGCCGATCTCGTGATGCTGTCCGGCAATCCTCTCGAAGATATCCGGAACACACGGCATGTCCGGATCGTGGTCAGGAACGGCGTGGTCCATGATGCGGTGGCGCTTCTGGAGTCGGTGAAGGGGCGGATAGGGCCGAGGGACCAGGCGGATGAGGTGAACTGGTAGGCAGCGGACGCGGAACCCATTCTGCAGAATGGCCGGTCCACGCTGTCGTGCTGATCTTTTCCGGCATTGATGGCGCCCCCGAACC
>DATHVW010000248.1:0-3826 GCA_035461085.1 Longimicrobiales bacterium
AGCGAACCTGCCCCGGAAGCAATCGGGGAAGGTGACTCAAAAGAGAAGGAAGGTTGGCTGCCTCTGCCCGTGCCCGTAAACGTGTGCGTGCGCCTTCCACATGCCCCTGCCTCTGCCCATTGCCCCTGACAACCTGACACCGCCGTTAGAGAAGGAAGGGGCTGCAGCAGCACCGCACCTCACCCGGCGAGGACACGAAGCAGCGCCCGCGCCTTGGCGAGCGTCTCCTCGTACTCCCGCCCCGGATCGGAATCCGCGACGATGCCCGCCCCTGCCTGCACGTACGCGACACCGTCCCTCACGACGATCGTGCGTATCGCGATGGCGGTATCCATCGTAGCGCCGCCATACGCGAAGTATCCGACGGCGCCCGCATAGATGCCGCGTCGCACCGGCTCCAGCTCGTCGATGATCTGCATTGCGCGGATCTTCGGCGCACCGGAGACGGTGCCGGCGGGGAAGCAGGCGCGGAACACATCCATTGCCGACATGCCCTCGCGCAGCTCGCCCTCCACCTGGCTGACGAGGTGCAGGACGTGACTGTACTTTTCCACGCTCATGAACGCCGGCACACGCACCGAGCCGAAGCGGGCGACGCGGCCGACATCATTGCGGCCCAGGTCCACGAGCATCAGGTGCTCGGCCCGCTCCTTCCGGTCGGCGAGCAGGTCAGCGATGAGCGCCTCATCCTCTGCATCCGTTCTGCCGCGCGGGCGGGTTCCCGCGATGGGCCGCACGGTGACGGTGCCGTCCTCGACGCGCACCAGCACTTCGGGTGAGGAGCCCACGAGGGCGATGCCGTCGAGCTCCACGAAGTAGAGGTAGGGTGAGGGATTCAGTGCACGCAGCGCACGATACAGATCGAAGGGATCGCGCGGCGACGGCACAGTGAGCCGCTGGCTCAGCACCACCTGGAATGCGTCGCCCGCGGTGATGTACTCGCGGATCCGCTCGACGTCGTTTTCGAATGCGGCCCGTTCGTAGCTGCTCGCGAACGCCACATCGGCCGTCGCCATCGGCAGCTGCATCTGCGCGGGGCCCGGCCGATCCGCCAGCGTGCTCACCAGCGCGTCCAGCTTCCCGACGGCCTCTTCGTACCTGGCGCGCAGGACGTCGATGTCGGGCGCGTCATCCACATCCACGAGCGTCACCGCGTGGGCGCGGCCGTAGATGTTGTCGATGGCGAGGACCGTGTCCGTGAACAGCAGCAGCGCATCGGGCACTTCGGCCTCACCCGGCCGTGCATCGGGCAGTGACTCGATGCGGCGCACCACGTCGTAGCCGAGGAAGCCGAGCGCCCCGCCGGTGAAGCGCGGCACACCCGGCACGTCCGCTACGCGCACCGCTCTGAGGCGCGCGTCCAGCTCCGCGAGCGGGTCCGGTACGTCCCGGGGCGCACTCCACCCGCCGGCAGGAGTCCATTCGCTCACGCGGCCGTCGGCGGCCAGGCGCCACGCGCTCTTCGGCGCCGTGCCGACGAACGTGTAGCGTGCCCACTTCTCTCCGCCGACCAGCGACTCGAGCAGGAAGCCGAACGGTGGCTGGCGCAGCTTGAAGTAAGCCGTTACGGCCGTATCGGCGTCAAAGAGAAAGGAGTGCATGAGGGGGACGGCAGTCGCCGTGCCCGCACGCGCCACCTCCAGGAACTCGTCGAAACTGAGGTTGATCATGCGGAGGAAAGTAGGAATTTCGGGCGTCACGGGAAGGAGGGCAGCGCGCGAGGCGCCCGCAGCCACCCGCGGCGCGCCCGTCCACGAAGCGGCCCTCGTGCCTTCCGCCTCACCGCCGGTGCCCCTATCTTTCGCGCTTTGCGGCCACGGACGACGACCAGTGACCATATGAGCATGATGACAGAGGCGCGCCGCCCAACCACGCGGGTTCAGGCCGCGGCGGACCCGTACCGTCCGCCATACCTGGCCGCGGCGCTCGCGTCCGCGGGAGTATTCCTCCTTTACGTGATAACGCTCGCGCCGACCACGGCGTTCTGGGACACGAGCGAGTACATCGCCACTGCGACGATCATGGGGATCCCCCACCCGCCGGGTAACCCGCTGTTCGTGGTGCTCGCGCGTGCGTGGGACCTGCTGTTGTCGCCGCTCGGGCTGCCGACCGCCGTCCGGATCAATCTGTTCAGCGCGATGATGAGCGCGCTCGCACACGGCTGCTGGTTCCTGCTCGCCGATCGGATCCTCTCGTTCTACTCGACCGACCGCGTCTTCCGTCTGATCGGTGCGACCGCGGCCGTGCTGGTGAGTGCCACGGCGTTCACGGTGTGGAACCAGTCGAACGTCAACGAGAAGGTCTACACGGTCTCACTGTTCACGATTGCGCTCCTGTCGTGGCTGGCGTTCCGGTGGCGGGATCATCTCGGCGAGGGCAAGGATGACAACCTGATCCTGCTGATGCTGTTCATCCTGGCGCTCTCGGTCGGCAATCACCTCATGGCATTCCTCGCCGCGCCTGCGCTCGTCGTTTACATCCTGGTCGTCGAGCCGCGCACGCTGCTCAACTGGAAGCTGTACGCGACCGGACTCGTCGTCGTGCTGCTCGGCCTGTCGGTGCACCTGTATCTGCCGATTCGCGCGGGCCTCGATCCGGTGATCAACGAGGCTGACCCGACGTGCGAGACCGTCGGCTCCGCGATCGTCAGCGTCGCCACCATGGGCCGCGCCGGGTGCGAGGAGCTGTCCGATGCGCTCCAGCGCCGGCAGTACGACAAGCCGTCGATGTTCAAGAACCCGATCGCGTATTCGCAGGGTTACGATGTCCCGCGCGGCGCCGGGCTGCTGGCCGCCCAGTACGCGAACTACGCGCAGTACTTCGACTGGCAGTGGGCACGTTCCGTGAACGGGCTGATGTCCTACTTCGCTCCGTTGCGCACGGTCTTCACGCTGCTGTTCCTCGGTCTCGGCATATTCGGCGCGTGGTCGCACTTCAGACGCGACCGCACGAGCTGGTACTACTTCGCGCTGCTGTTCGTGACGCTCGCCATCGGCCTCACGTTCTACCTGAACTTCAAGTACGGCTACTCCTACCCGGGCGTCACGCGCGAAGTGACCGAGGTGCGCGAGCGCGATTACTTCTTCATCGTCAGCTTCTCGCTCTGGGGCCTCTGGGCGGGCATTGGCATCGCCGCGCTGTGGCTGTGGCTCTCCGACCGCGTCGATGCAGGCGACGGGGCGGTACGTGGCGCGGTCTTCGATCGTGCCGCCGCGTCGCTGCGGCACTCGTGGAAGGCTGCACCCGTCCTGGTGCTCGCGCTGATCCCGCTGCTCGCGAACTGGAGCTGGGCGGACCGCAGCAACGACTATGCGGCGCGCGACTGGGCGTACAATCTCCTCATGAGCGTGGAGCCGTACGGTGTACTGTTCACGAACGGCGACAATGACACGTTCCCGCTGTGGTATCTGCAGGAGACGGAGGGCATCCGCCGCGACGTGACGGTCATCGTCATGAGCTACCTCAACACGCCGTGGTATGCGCGCCAGTTGCGGGACCTCACACAGCCGTGCGCACCCGGCGTATCGGCGGCACAGGACCCCACCCGCATCATCTGCCAGCGCCCCTACGAGCCCGAGGCGGGTCCGGCGTTCTACCGGCCGTTCGTAACGCAGGGCGATCAGCCGGGCGTGAGCGTGGCCGCACGTGAGGGCGGCGCGCCCACGACCTCCATTCTGCCGCTGAGCGATGCGGAGATCGAGGAAGTGACGAACACTCCGCCGTTCCGGCTGCAGGAGGCGCGCACCTACCGCGCGGCCCGCATCGAGACGCTGCTGCCGGAGAACACCGTCATGGTGCCGGCCGACTTCTTCATGGCGCAGATCAT
>DATHVW010000249.1:0-8633 GCA_035461085.1 Longimicrobiales bacterium
AGTGGACGCCGTGGACCAGTCCTGAGGAAAGGTGTCGTCACCCGGCATCACGTCTTCTGTTCAGGACTCGCGCCACTCCGGGGTCCAGTTTGTTCTGCCGAGTGGCTGACCAATCGTATCGCGTTCAAGGACGCGGGCCGCGGCGAGTCCTCACCACCGATGAAGCCGGCGCGACGTCCTGGCACTCGGCGCCTGGGCGCCGGAACTGCGTAACAGCCCGGGTAACAGCGGCGACCAATTCAATCCGGGTCGTGCGGCACCGGCCCGCTTCCCGCCGGCATCGTCGATGTCCGTGACCACTACCCGTGCACCTTCTCGCACGAAGACCCGTGACGGCCTCGCCGATTCCACGCGCCGCTCCAGTCACGAGCGCGATACGATCATTCAGTCGCTTTCCCATGTTCGAATGGAGGCTGGGATCTCCTACTCCCCGACCCGCGCCGTCCTTCCGCGGTACGTGTACAGGAGCGAGAACGTCTTGAGTGCGGCCAACAGGGCGGCAAGCACGAGGACATGGCGAACGTTATTGAGCTGCGCCCACCGAATCGCCGATGACACGACATCAGGAGAATTCGCGGCCTGCATCAGCCTGACCATCGTCGGTACAAAGTATCCCAGGGTCAGTGCCCGCTCGACGAGAGCGGTCGATGCCGTCCCCAGCCACCACCATCGCAGTCCAATTGGCGCCCGCCATCCCACGAACAGGTTTGCGAGCGTGAGCAGCGTGAGCGGAACGGTCGTGACCGTCACCCAGAAGCGCACGCCGGTATTGTCGGCGCGCGCCGCGTCCGCATTCCAGGCGGGCGATGCTGCGGCAGTATCGATCCAATCGGGGACGACGATCCTCGATTCGTACAGACCGGCGCCGGCCGCGATGCCGAGGTTGATGATGAACAGCCACAGCAGTGCCTCAGAAAGTCGGGGTACATCCGTTCTATCGTTTGGCATGCTTCCTCATGTGACTTCGAAGTTCAACATCATGCCGGCATCCTCATGCTCCAGTTGATGGCAATGGAGCAGATAGACCCCAGTATAGGCATCGAAGCGGATCGCGACCTCCACCCGCTCTCGATCCTCGAGAAGTACCGTGTCCTTCCAGACCTGCTCCCAGGGGAAGACACGCCCCCGACCTCCGCTGCGCGACAGGACCTGGAAATGAGCGCCGTGGACGTGGCCTGGATGCGGCGCTCCGCCGTCACTCTCGAACTCCCAGATCTCCGCCTAGCCAAGGGGCACACGGAAGTCGATATGGTCCATCCGGTACTCGCTGCCGTTGATCCGGCGGTGTCCCTCGAAGCGGAACGTTCGACGCCGGGTGCCAGGTCCAACGGCCAGGCGCGGAATCGCCGAAAGAGCGGACGGGACGACCGTTTCCGGGTCGCGGTCTCCGGCAATGCGCATCTCCAGCACATCCCATCCTGCGCGATTGCACCGTAGTGACAGTACGGCGCCCGTTGCCTGGTCGGACAGGTCGAGGAGGATGTCGAGGCGTTCCGCCGGACCGAGCTCGAGCCGGTCCAATTCCACGGGGTGCTCGAGCAGCCCACCGTCATTGCCGATCAGCGTGAAGCGCGAGCCGTCGCTCATCCCCAACCGGAAAACTCGCGCATTGGCGGCGCTCAGCACGCGAAACCGGTGAAGCGCAGGAGGCAGTGTGAGACTCGGATAGGGAACGCCATTGACGAGCGGGAAGTCACCGACCATCCCTGAGTCACGCGCCGATACTCCAGCTGGCCGGATCCGTCCAGCAACCCATCGCGCAGGAGGAGGGGAATCTCCCTTTCGCCGGACGGAAGCCCCAGTTCTGCCGCTGGATCCTCCACGCTGAACGCGCCGGCCAATCCTCGCCAGACCTGCCGGCCGGTCTTCCCGTGTGGATGCGGGTGGTACCAGTTCATGGCGGCACGCTGCACGATCGGGTAGTCGTAGCCGTATCTCGCGTCTGGCGGAAAGGCGTCCGCGGGGTGGCCGTCCATCGATGCGGGCACGATCATGCCGTGCCAGTGAACCGTGGTCTCTTCGGTGAGCTGGTTCAGGACGCCAATCCGTGCGCGTCCGCCGACGCGAGCGCGAAGCGTCGGTCCGGGCAGCGTCGCATTGTAGCCCCACGCACGACTCGTATGGCTCGCGAGGTCCAGTTCCGCGGGCCCCGCGGTCAGAAGCGCATCAACCGCATCCATGGGCGAAGTCCCGTGTGCAGCGAGCGCGCCGCATGCTCGAGGCAAAGCTCCTCGAGTGCTGCCGCATCGAGATCGACAGCCTCGGCTCGATCATCGACTACGAGCGAGCGAACGGCTGCGCGCCAGCCGATTCGGGGAGCCGCTGCGACCGCTGCTAGCACGCGCTGCGGCACCACTCAGATCTGCTAGAACTGAGGGCGTCTGTACAGATGCGGCCAGAACCCGCTGGCGGCGGTGACCCGCTCGGTCCCGGTGGCCGGATGATAGCTGAAGATTCGCGGATAGCCGCCCTCGCCGATCGGCCGGGTGAACGTCAGATAGGCACCATCGGTCGACCATGCAGGCAGATCGAGGAGACTGAACGGTTCCAGGACCACCCTGAGGTCGGCGGCCTGCCCCTGCAGCGGCATCACGAATGCGCCACCGGCCGGATGCTCCGCCCAGGTGTCGGGCCAGATCGGCACGAGCACGCGCGTACCATCGGGCGAAATTCGTGCGCTCCATTCCGGAACGTCGTTGCGCGTAACGCGGTCGATGACCTCACCCGTCGCAGCCGACACGAGGAACAGCTCGACCTCCTCTGCGCGCAGCTCGGGATCCCAGGCGCGACGTCCGATCGAGCCGACCACGTACAGATGGATGCCATCCGGAGCCCAAGATGCGTCGTACAGCGCGGGTAGCGGTGCACTGCTGTCTGGCCAGGGCAGCAGGCCGAAATGGACGCGCTCCCCCTCGAACAGACCTCCGTCGTCCGGTATGAAGAAGTCGCGCGCCTGGCCCAGGGTGTCGACGATCGCGGTCTGGATGACCTGCCCGCCTCGTCCCCCGACGAATCCGCCCCAGTGGTAGAGCAGGCGATCGCCGGCCGGGCTCCACTGCGCGTCCTCCATGTAGCCGCCCCGATGCGTGAGCAGCCGCTTGAACGTGCCCGCCACATCGGTAAGCACGAGATACCAGTTGTCGTTTCCGGTGAAGGAGGCGGCGTAAACGATCCGGCCCCCGTCCGGACTCCAGCGCACCTGCCTGATGGCGATGTCCGGCGGATCGCCCCCGGTGTTCTCGAGCGGCAGCGGCAGCGCCCGGCTCTGGCTGCCGTCCGCGCGGGCTACGCCCGCGCCCCACTTGCCGGCGGCAATGTCAAACGTGGCAAAGACGAGAGCAGGCTCCCTCGGGTCGGGCTCCGGCGGCAACGACTTCTCGTCGCACGCGCCCAACACTGCGAACCCGAGCAGGAGGAGACGGCCGCGGCAACGCCGCGCCCGACAACCCCTGGCGGAGGGATGGAGATGCTTCAATTCCTTCATCCGCGAACGCTCACGTTGCCTCTCTCCACCGCTCGCGGCGCGAGCACGGTCGGCAGCTCATCGCAGAAACGCTGCGCCTCACCGAGACCCGGCTGCGTCTCTACGCGCAGCAGGCTGATAATGTCCTCGCCTGCGTTCCCGTTGTCGAACGTGTAGAAGTACGACACGTGGCCCAGGAAGCCGATCGTGCTTTCGGTTATGACACCGGCGATCCAGGCGCGGTTCCCCTCCACTACCGTCATGCAGGTGACCGCCACCTCGAGCTCGACCCCGCCCTGATGGTAGCTGAAGAAGCCATCGGCCGAACCATCCGCGCGCCGAATCGCATTAAACGTGACCCGCACAGTCGTTCGTGTGCCGTCGGGGAGGAGCGGGAACCGGAAGGCAGTGCCGGAGGCTTTTGCCACGACGGCGGCATCCGGCAGGTGTGTGGCTGCGATCGCGCCGGGCCGCGGGTCCGCCGCGACGGGATCGGCCATCGTGGGGGTGTCGCAGCTCGCGAGGCCGAGCCCGAGCGCGAGGGTGAGGCTGAGGCGGACGAATGAGCGGGTCATGTTTCCTCCTGTCTGGGGCCCGGCGTCGGCCAATTCAGACGCCGACGTCACAATGACTCGGCCGCACACGTTCTGTCTTGCACTCTGTCACCTGCCATGGAACGCGATCCCCCACGCCGATCACCCCCTGCCTGGGGCGCCTCACACTCCGCGAAGTCTCGTGAATTCGCGGGGCTGACGGTGTCGGTGGCGCAGTTCGAGCCCCGGCTCCGCATCAGCAGGCACCACCACGAGCGGGCCTGCGTCACGGTGGTCCTCGGCGGAGCGTTCGAGGAGTTCTTCCCGGGGCGGAGCTTTCGCAGCGAGGCCGGCTGGATCCTGTCCAAGCCTGCGGGCGAGCCCCACGCGGACCGGTTCGGGACCGGAGGATCGAGGCAGGTCATCCTGGAGCTTGGCGATGATGTGGGCGACGCCGCGGTGCTACCGTTCGGGATCCGGCACTATCGTGACCCCATCGGTCTGATGCTGGCCCTGCGCCTCGCGCGCGAGCTGGATGAACCGGATGACGGCTTTGCCGGCCTCGCGATCCGCGGCCTGTCCCTCGAGCTGCTCGCCTGCCACGGCCGCTTCGACCGGCACCAGGGTAAGGCGCCGCGCTGGGTGCGAGCCGTGCGCGACCTGCTTCACGACCGCATCGCGCAACCGCCCTCGCTTGCCGAGCTGGCCGCGCTCGCGGGCGTCCACCACAACCAGCTCCTGCGCCGTTTCCGCACCCAGTACGGCACGACTCCCGCCTCCTACGGGCGGCGCATCCGCCTCGCATGGGCGGAGCGCCTCCTCCTGGAGAGCGACGAGGAGATCGCCGCCATCGCCGTGCACACCGGCTTTGCAGACCAGAGCCACTTCACCCGTTGCTTCCGCCGACACACCGGCATGACCCCCGCCGCCTACCGGGCTGCCAAGCGGTAGGAGTAGCCGGTTTCGCCGCGATGGTCGACCGGGAGTGATGTGTCGACCGGAATAGGCGCGGCGCGGCGGTGGCGGGCTGGTCGCCTGGGTCGGGAAGCTTCCCCGGGGCGACCCGTCGGTGGTGGCCCAGATCCTGATTGCCTACGGACCATTCTTTCCGGGTACTGTCCGCAGTTCACCTCGCCCGGCTTCCCCTGTTCTGAGACCTCCCCGGCCCCGCGCGCGCCTGGCGGAGTCGCGCCCTCTGCAGGCCCTCCACGCTCCATCAGTCGCCCCGTCGCACGGTCGATATGCTCCGCCATCTCAGCACGCATTTCCCGCTCGTAGCGGCGGCGTAGAAGGTTCGAGCGGAGCCAGAGTGCGGCGCGCTTCAACATGTCATCAACCGATCTGGAGGATGGCTGCGAGCGCACCGCTGAACCGCTTCCATTCCGTACGCTGCTCCGCCAGCTGCTTGCGGCCGGCCGCCGTCACCGAGTACGCCTTCGTACGACGTCCGGTAATCGACGTCACCCACGCCGCCTTCAACAGGCCCCGTTGCTCGAGCCG
This sequence comes from Longimicrobiales bacterium, assembly GCA_035461085.1. Lineage (GTDB taxonomy): Bacteria > Gemmatimonadota > Gemmatimonadetes > Longimicrobiales > RSA9 > SH-MAG3. The sequence continues at coordinate 5,497 of DATHVW010000249.1, forward strand.
GTATAGGCCGGGGGTCCCCAGTAGCTACGATCCCGCGCGGCGGTGGCGGGATCGAGGGTGGACGCGCGGCCGATCACGGCCTCCTGTTCCGGCACCGTTCAGAAAACCTCCGTCGTTGAGGGACTGCTTGAGTTGCGCGTACGCGACGCGCGCCGTCCACCCGTGGGATGTGACGTCCCGGGTCCGGTCACGAGAGCGAGGCGGCCCACGCCCTCGAGCCGCGACATAACTCGATACCGCTCCGCAGGTTGAAGCGCTGTAGTCGGCACGGCCCGGAAGTCGCTTTCGGTCGGTCAGCGGCGGTTCGCAAACGCCCACCCGAGGAGGTTCGATGCTGGCCTCTCTACGCGACGACTTCCGCCTCGCCTTCCGTTCGATCCGGCGCGCGCCGGGACCGGTGCTGGTGGCGGTGGTCTCGCTCGGTCTGGCGATTGGCGCCAACACGGCAGTGCTCGCAGTAGCCGACGCCTACTTCCTGCGCCCCCTCCCGTACGAAACCGCGGAGCGGCTGATCCTCGTCTGGGAGACGACGCCCCGCGGCGAGCGTCGCATGACCGTAAGCCCGGGCAACTTCAGCGCGTGGCGGGAGCGCGCTGGTGCGTTCGAAGACCTGGCGGCGTACAACATCGATTTCGCGGCAGTCTCCGGCGTCGGCGACGCGGAACGGATCCGCGGCAGCATTGTGACCGGCGGGTTCTTTCCGCTGCTCGGTGTAACGCCGCTGCTGGGTACCGGCATCCTCCCGGAGCATGATCGCCCTGAAGCGGAGGCCGTCGTCGTCATCAGCCACGGCCTGTGGCAGCAGCGCTTCGGCGGTGCGGCCGACGTGGTCGGCCGGACGCTGCGGCTGGACGGAGAGCCGCATACCATCGTTGGCGTCATGCGGCCGGAGTACCGGCAGCCCGAGCGGGACTGGCGTGAGACCGCGTACTGGCGCCCGCTGAGGCTCGACGCCGGGGATGCGCATGATTTCGGATCGCGCTACCTGCGCGTGATCGGCCGCCTCGGCGCCAGTGCGACACTGCCTGCGGCCAGAGAGGAGCTGGGCGCCATGGCCCGCGAGCTCGCGCAGGAGCACCCCGTCGAGAACGCGGGCTACGGCGTGAACCTCGTGCCGCTCGCGGATGACCTGTTCAGTACGGCGCGACCGGCACTGCTGCTGTTGCTGGCGGGTGCCGGCTTCATCTTGCTCATTGTCTCGGTCAACCTCTCGAACCTGCTGCTGGTCCGCAGCCAGCGACGCGCACGCGACTTCGCCGTACGGGCCGCGCTGGGCGCCGGCAGAGCGCGGCTCGCGCGGCAGGTCTTCGCCGAAGCCGCCGTCGTCGCGCTCGTCGGCGCCGCCGCCGGCTGGCTGCTCGTGATGCTGACCGGCGACGCGCTGCGGGCGCTCCAGACGGAGCACCTCTCGGACGTCGCCCAGCTGCGGCTCGACGTGCGGGTGGCGGGTGTGGCGCTCGCTGTGGCCATAGCGACGACGTTCGCCATTGGCGTACTCCCTGCGCTGCGCAGCGGTAGCCACGATCTGCGCACGATCCTCGTCAGCGGCGCCCGCGCCGGCACAGCACGCGGCTCGACACGGCTGCGCGAAGCCGTGGTGGTGGCAGAGCTCGCTCTCACGGTCGCGCTGCTCGTCAGCGTCGCACTGCTCGGCCGCAGCTATCTGAAGCTGACGGGTGTGGACCTCGGCTTCCAGCCGCGCGAGGTCCTGACGATGGAGATCGTGATGCCATCCGCATCGTTCCCGAATCGGGACGTTGTGATTCGCGGGCAGGAGGAGCTGCTGCAGCGGATCGAGGCGCTCCCCGGCGTTCGTTCCGCCGGCATGATCTCCGACCTGCCATTCACGGTGTGGAACATGTCGATGCCGGTGCGTGCACCCGGTGTCCACGCCGCGACCGAGACGTGGCCGCTGATCGAGTTCCACACGATCGCCGGCGACTACTTCGGCACCATGGGCATGCCCCTCCTCGGCGGTGAGCCGCCGCGTGCGCCCACTGGCGAGGATGCTCCGCACGGCGTCGTGATCAACCGTCAGCTCGCGGAGCAGTTCTGGGCAGGCGAGGATCCGCTGGGCCGTGAGCTCAGGCTCGGCGGAAGCGACACGGACGCACCCGCGCTGGTGGTGGGCGTCGTCGATGACATTCTCGACGATGGTTTTGCCGGTGCCATCGAACCACGACTCTTCGTCGCTCCAGGGCCGGGCACCAGTCGCCGCTGGATGGCCGTGACCGTGGCGGCTGAGCGCAGGGCCGGCGACCTGGCGGTACCGGTGCGCCGGCTCATCCGCGACTACGACGCGGAGATCAGCGTCGACAACGTGCAGACGCTCGAGAACCTGCTCGCCGGTACCGTCGCCGGCCGCCGCGCGGTGCTCAGCGTGCTGCTGCTGTTCGCCGGACTGACCCTGCTGCTCGCTCTGGTGGGCATCTACGCCGTCACTTCCTACGGCGTCAACGAGCGCACGCACGAGCTCGGTGTGCGAGCCGCACTGGGCGCCAACCGGAGGGAACTGCTGCGGCTGGTTCTCGGCCGTGCCACTGTGCTGGCGCTGGCAGGACTGGCAGGTGGGCTGGTGCTCGCGCTCGCGGCCGGGTCTGCGCTCGCCGGCACCCTGCACGGTGTGACGCCGTCCGACCCGGCCAGTCTCGTGGCCGTCGCCGTCGTGCTGGGCGCAAGCGCGCTGCTCGGTGCACTGCTGCCGGGCCTCCGCGCGGCCCGCGTCGAGCCGATCACCGCGCTGAAATCGGAATGAGCGTCAGCGAGCACGGCGGCTGTGAGCTTCCAACCTGCTCACGTTCGCAGGCAGCGGCTCGCGCTGCGCGCGCCGCCGCCAGATCGAGCGTCGACCCACCACACTTGGGGCGGGGGCCTGCAGCAGCTACGATCCGGCGCGCAGGGCAGTGGCGGGATCGAGGGTGGACGCGCGGCGGGCTGGCTGGTACGCGGCCACCACTGAGACCAGGAGCAGGAGGACACTTCCCGTGGCGAATGCCACCGGGTCGGTCGGCTCGGTCGCGTACAGCAGAGCCTGGAGGAAGCGAGAGATCGCGAGGGACAGCGCCGCGCCGATTGCGATGCCGAGTGCAGCCGTGGGCAGCATGCCGAGGACGACGCGACGCCGGAGCGTGCGGGGG
>DATHVW010000250.1:0-15301 GCA_035461085.1 Longimicrobiales bacterium
CATCGACCAATGTGCCCGTGTCACCTGCCTCCGCGCAGCGAACCTGCCCCGGAAGCAATCGGGGCAGGTGACTCAAAAGAGAAGGAAGGTTGGCTGCCTCTGCCCGTGCCCGTAAACGTGTGCGTGCGCCTTCCACATGCCCCTGCCTCTGCCGTTGCCCATGGCAACCTGACAGCGCCGTTCCATCCCCTCCCCGCCGATCCTGTCCCATTCAACCATTCCTGTGTGCCGCTGCGGAGTGCATAGTGGAATGCGCCGGTGACCGCTTCCGTGCCTCTGCCTGTCAGTTCCGGCAGAAACCGCTCACCGGCCCGCATCCCGCAATACCGATGTAATTGTGGTACAAGCAGTTGGACCTGTCGCCGGAACGGCTCGACGCGTGCCTCCGATCGTGGCCGCCGCGCGAGGATCGGGACGACGTTCGCAGCGGTCACAGCGCGCTCCGCGCGCATCCAAACTCACATCGGAGGTACGAATGTCTCGACGAGGGGAAGTTACGGGAGGCGGCGCACGCATGCGGTTGGTGCTCGCCTCGGTCGGTCTGCTGGCCGCACTGTTTCTGCTCGTGCCGCGTGATGTCTACGGCGCGAAGAGCTGGAAGCAGTGCGTTGACGAGTCGTTTGCGGAGTACAACGACTGTCTGATGGAGTCGACCAGCTGGTTCAACCGCAAGCTGTGCGACCTGGACTGGGAGCTGAAGGTGGCGCTCTGCAGCGCATACATCGCCGGTGACATCAAGAACGCATACAACGAAGGCAGTCCCGACTGAGCCGGGATCCAACCCGATCCTCGCCGGCTCATCCGTATGGGACTGTTTTCATGAGGAGGTTGTGATGCGTATTCGCAGTGCGTTGCCGCCGCGTTTTCATGCGCGCGGCGGGTGGCCGCTGCCGGCAGCCCTGCTCGGCCTGACCGTCGGGTGCGGCGCTGCCGGCGCGGGTGCGGAGGCAGGTGTCGAGTACAAGCCGGGCGACGACGTGCCCAGGCTCGAGTCCGTGGCGTTGCACGGTGATGATATCGGGCTGGTCCGGGACTTCGAGATTGCAGGCGACACGGTGTACCTGCTCGATGCGACCGGCCGTGTCGCCGTCATTCAACGTGACGCGGGGGCGCTGCGGCTGACCGGGCACATCGCGCGACCCGGCCCCGGGCCAGGCGAGCTTCAACGTCCGACGGGCATAGCTCTGTCGGACAGCGCGATTGTCGTGGTGGATGGAGCGCGGCTCCAGTTCTTCGACCGGGCGGGCGTATTCCTGGAAAGCAGACCGCTGACACTGCCGTGCGCGATGATGCTCCCGGCTGTAGCGGCCGGCAGCGGCGGTCTGTTCGTGCACGGCGGCTGCCTGCAGCGCGGCGTCGTCGCCGACACGATGAAAGCCGTGCTCGCGTGGTCGCAGGACACCACCACCTGGGACGTTGTCGTCGCGACACCGCGCTACACGAGCGATGGATCACTCGGCAATGTGTTCGGCGTCCGATCGCTGCTGACGACGGGGCCTGCGGGTGTGCACGTGTTCGGCGGGGGCGAGATGAACTGCATCTGGAAGATCACTGATAGCGGCAGCCTTCCCGGTGCGAGTGAGACATGCCCCGCCGCTGCAGCGCTCTATTCGGCCGCACCACCGCCCGGCCTCGAGGAGAGAATGCGATCGGCGCGGTTCGCGGGCATGAACATCCGCTGGCCGGAAACTCTCCCCGCGTACATCGAGCGTTTTGTGGCGGGCGATGCGATCGTGCTGCTGCGTCCGTTCGCGGCTGACTCGCTCGTGCTTCAGGCCGCCGCACCCGGCTCTGCCGACTTTGCGGTCGCACCGATGGAAGGTCTGATCGGCTGCAGGTCAGGCGGATGTCTCTGGCTGCTCGAGGACTCCGACGTGCCGCGCCTGATCGTGCTGGATCGCGCGAGCATTGAGGCAATGATCAACGGGGAGGTCGAATGAAGCGATCCGTCGAGGCGGCCGATCCGCCCGCTCACGCCGCCGACCGCCGGCCGCACCTGCTGAGTGCGCTGATACGCCGCGAGCTGGATGCGGTGTTCGGCATCGTGCTGGCGCTGGCGGCGGCTGTTGCCATTGCCGCCGCGTACTCTGCATACGGCCCTGGCAGTGGAGGGGCGCTGCCGCTGTTCGACTCGATGCAGCGCCGGTTCGATTACACGACCCTCGCCATGATGGCCGCGTTCGTCGTGCTGCGAACCAGCTCGCGCATCGAGGCCGACCATGCCGACGGCTGGCTCGCCCCGTGGCTGGCCGCGGGTGGCTCGCGCGTGCGGTACGGCGCCGGCACGGCGCTGTCATCGTTGCTTGCACCCGCGGCTGTCTTCGCCGCCACGGCTGCCGTGTTCGCCATCAGCGTCACGCGAGTGGCCGGCAATGACGAGCTGTTGCAGGTCCTGCCACGGACAATCGGTTCGGGAGTGATGCTGCTCGCGACTTACTCCGTTTGCACGACTGCGATCGGCGTGCTGCTGCGCCGGAGTGCGGCGATCGTGGTCGTCACCGCTGTGGTTGTTGCATTGCCCGTGATCGTTCTCGTTCGCTTCGCCACAGCTGAGGGTACCGTGCCCCTGTGGGCGGTCGTGCTCCCCCTGGTATCCCCCCTCCTCGTCGCGCCGTCCGACACGTACAACGTTCTGCGCGCGACGGTCTATGTCATTGTGGTCAGTGCGCTGGTCGCCGGCGTTGCACACCGGTATGCGGGACGGGTGCAATGATTCTGGAGATCCGGCACGGCCCCGTGCGGCGCGGTCGGCGGGCAGTCCTCGAGGCGGGTCACATCACGGCGCGCATGCCGGCTGCGGTCGCGCTGGTCGGCATCAACGGCTCAGGGAAGTCGTCGCTGTTCATGCAGATCACGGACACGTTGTCGTCGCGCGGCTCGGCCAGCGTGATGCTGGACGGTCGTCCGGCGACGCTGGCCTATGTGCCGCAGGTGCCCGCGCTGCCAGGCTGGCTGCGCGCTGAACAGGTCGCGGCAATGTTCCGCCTGTCATTTGCCGACCTCGGCAGGGCCATGCCCGGCATGTACCTGACCGAGATGGTCGGTCGCAGGGTGGCGACGCTGTCCGTCGGTCAGCGACAGGCGCTCGCAATCGCGATCGCTCTCGGACGTGACGCCGATGTGACGCTCATGGACGAGCCGTTCTCGGCGCTGGATTTCCGCCGGCGGATATGCGTGCTCGATCTGCTTCGCGCACGACGTGACGCCGGCCGCGCCGTCATCATGTCGTCGCAATCGGCTGCCGATCTCATCGAGCTGTGCGACCGCTTCGTCGTCATTCGCGACGGCCGCTATGTGTTCGATGGCAGCCGGACCGACCTCTCGGATGGCACCGAGCGCGACGTGGAACAGCGCCTTCTCGAGCTGCTGACAATGCCCGCTCCAGCCATGGAGGCGCCCACGCGCCGGCATTAGCCTTGGCGCATGACGGAGCCGCTCGGACCTGTACTCGGAACCAGCCGCGCTGCCCGCGCGATCCGCGAGTTCGCGCAGCTCGCCGCCGGCGTTCGTGCACCCGTTCTCATCACGGGGGAGACGGGCACGGGCAAGGGTGTGCTGGCAGCGGCCATCCATCGCGCATCCGCGCGCGCTGCCGCTCCCCTGGTCGCAGTCAATTGCGCTGGCGTACCGGAATCCCTGTTCGAGAGCGAGTTCTTCGGTCACTCGCGCGGCGCCTTCACCGGGGCGCATCAGGCGCGGCGCGGCCTCTTCGAGATGGCGGACGGCGGTACCCTGTTCCTCGATGAGGTCGGAGAGCTGACACTTCCGCTTCAGGCAAAGCTCCTCACTGCCATGGATCACGGAGAGATCCGGCGCCTGGGTGCGGAAAAGACCGTGCACGTGGATGCCCGGATCCTCGCGGCGACCGCGGTCGATCTGGAAACAGCAGTCAGCAACGGCTCCTTCCGCCTCGATCTCTACCACCGCCTTCTGGTTCTGTCCTTCCACATGCCGGCGCTACGGGATCGCGGTTCCGACATCCTGCTCCTGGCGCGCCACTTCGTATGCAGCTTCGCGGCCCGCTACGAGAAGAACGTCGGAGACCTCCATCCCGACCTCATCCGGGTGATTGAACGGCATCCGTGGCCGGGTAACATTCGCCAGCTCGCCCACGCGATGGAGGCCGCAGTGCTTCACGCGCCCGGACCGCGGCTCCGCCCGGCCGATATTCCCGCACGGATCCTCGATCACGGGGCGGCGTCCGACACAGTCGCGCACCGATACTCGTTCTATGGCACGGAGGCGGAGGAGCGCGCGCGCATCGAACGGGCGCTACGGGCGCATCACGGCAACCTGACGCGGGCGGCGCGCTCGCTCGGGATGTCCCGCAATACGCTCCGGTCGCGGCTTTCCAGCGTCCGCGGGGACCGGCGTGCCGGCGACCGGTTGCCCGGACCTGCCCCGGCTCCTTCTATTGTCGATGCCGGAGGAGCTGCCGGCTCGACCCATTGATCGGAGTCCTTATGAAGTTCTGCCGTCGCTCGCTGCTGCTGGCCATACTCGCACCTGTCGCGTTCACGCCACCGCTGAGCGCACAGGAGATCGCGCTGAAGGGCGGCATTGCCGTGTCTCATTTTCAGTCCGTGGGCCCCAATCCGTTCGACGGCACGTTCGTGTCGACAGCCTTTGGTGGCCATGCACGCTTCCGGTTCGGCCGCGTCGCGCTCCAGCCGGAGCTCCAGATGGTTTCGCGCGGCGCGACCGCCGAAGCCAGCGCGCTGGACGAGCGTATGCGGCTGGAATACATGGAGGTGCCGCTGATGCTCGTCGTGCCCGTTCGCGTCGGCAGCTTCGAGCCCTATGCGTTCGGCGGGCCGATGATCTCGCTCGAGACGCGGTGTCGCTCGATCATCGAGGAAAACAACCTGAAGACGAACTTCGACTGTGATGATCGCAGCGGGGGCAACGCCTTCGACCGGCGGGCGCTCGACTATGGCGCCAGCGCCGGAGCCGGTGTCTCGCACAAGCTCGGCAGCGGCCGTGTCCTGCTCGAGGGCCGCTACACGTGGGGACTCCGCGACATCTACGATGGACCCGATGACATCGAAGTGCGGAACCGGTCCTACGTCGTGTCGATCGGGTACACGATCATGGCCGACGGCATGAACTGAGCTCGGCGGCGGAAAAGCCTCCCGGCGGGAGGGCTGACGCACCTGCCGCCGCGGCCGGGACACGTCGGCCACAGCCCGCTGCGGTTCCGCACCCGCCCGCAGCACGCCCGCCCCGCGCGCGTGCGAAAGGACCCCGCCCACCCTACGTTTGGTACCCCCAATGTGCGGTCTCCCGGCCGCGCATCCCACGAATTCTGGAGGTCGTACATGAGGGTATTCCGTGGCATTGCTGCCGCGCTGGCCGTGCTGGGCGTAGCCGCCGCCGACACGGCCGCACAGTCGCTGGCCGGCGGCGATGTTTCGTCCGCTCGCGCCGGATTCGGCCTCGCCCTCGCCCTGGGCGAGAACGAGCTGTTCATCGGTGAGCCCAACAACTCCACGCGGCCGGGCGTAATCTACGTCTATCGCCGTGGCGCATCAGGCTGGGAGGAGACCGCCCAGCTGACCGCGAATGATGCCGAGCCGTCCGACGGCTTCGGCCAGAACCTCGTGCTGGACGGCACCACGCTCTTCGTCGGCGCGCCCTCGCACGAGGAGAACCGCGGCATCGTCTACGTCTTCGAGCGCTCCGCGACAGGCTGGTCCCAGACCGGGACCCTCACCGGTAACGACCTGACGGACGTCAACCGCTTCGGTACCGCGATTGCCGTGAGCGGCGATTTCGTATTCGTCTCCGCGCCGGCACAGACCCAGGGCACCGGCGCCGTTTACGCGTTCCGTCGTGGCTCGGGCGGGTGGGAGCAGGCGGCGAAGCTGACCGCCGACTCCGCGGCTGAGCGCACGACGTTCGGTGCAGCACTCGCCGCGGACGGAGACCGGCTCTTCGTCGGCGCACCCGCGGTGAACCAGAACCGGGGCGCGGTCACTGTCTTTGCACGCGACCCCGCGACGAACCAGTGGAGCTCGGCCGGCCTGCTGCCGGCACCCGATCTCGAGCCGAACTCCCGTTTCGGCATGGCCATGACCACGTCCAATGGTACCGTCATCGTCTCGGCGCCCGTAGTCGCCGGAGCCACCGGCGTCGCCTACGCGTTCCGCCAGGCAGAGAACGGCACCTGGACACAGACCGCCGAGCTCACGCCGGAGCCGGCCGTTCCGAATACCGTTTTCGGCATCAAGCTCGACGCCGACGGCGATGAGCTGCTCGTGGGCGCTGTCGGCGCCGATACCGCGCGCGGCGCGGTATTCCACTTCGTGCGCAGCGCGGATGGCACCTGGTCGGCTCCGCACCGCATCGCGCCGGCCGATCCGCTCGAGCGCGGCAACCAGCTCGGCGGCGCGGTCGCCCTCCATGGCGATGTCGCTGCCGCGACGATCGTCGGCGCCGACCACGGCCTCGGCGCAGTGCTGGTCTTCGAGCGGCAGAACGGCGCGTGGACCCAGACGGCGCTGCTCAACGGACCGACGGAGACGCTCGCATCGGTCACCGGCGGCGAGGTCCGCTGCTCGGAGGAGGGCACGGCAGGTGAGTTCGACTGCCGCGATGTCGAGATGCTCTCCTTCCTCTCGATCCCCGACCTCGGCGGCGGGCGCGGTGTGCGTCTCAACGACATCTGGGGCTGGACCGACCCGCAGACCGGCAAGGAGTACGCACTGGTCGGCCGCATCGACGGCATGTCGGCAGTCGATATTTCCAATCCATCGAATCCGGTGTTCGTGGCGGACCTGCCCCTGACCGATGGCGCGACGCCTGCCTCATGGCGCGACATCAAGGTCTACAAGGACCACGCCTACATCGTCGCGGACGGATCCGGTCCGCACGGGATGCAGGTGCTCGACCTGACGAAGCTGCGCGCGTTCACTGGCACACCGCTCGACCTGGTGGCCGACACCACGTATCGCAACGTCAACAGCGTGCACAACATCGTCATCAACGAGGAGTCAGGCTTCGCCTATGCCGTCGGCGCCAGCCAGGGCGGCGAGACGTGCGGCGGCGGCCTCCACATGATCGACATCCGCGAGCCGAAGAACCCGAAGTTCGCCGGCTGCTTCTCCGATCCGCAGACGGGCCGGGCATCGACCGGGTATTCTCACGATGCGCAGTGCGTCATGTACAAGGGCCCGGACACGCGCTACCAGGGCCGCGAGATCTGCCTCGGCGCCAACGAGACGGCGCTCAGCATTGCCGATGTCACGGACAAGGAGAACCCGCGCGCACTCTCGCGCGCGAGCTATCCGAGCGTCGCGTACTCGCATCAGGGCTGGCTCGACAACGAGCACCGCTACTTCTACATGAACGACGAGCTCGATGAGGCCAACGGCCTGACCGCGAAAACACGCACGCTCGTGTGGGACCTCGCCGACCTCGAGGACCCGCAGCTGATCAAGGAGCACATGGGCGTCGAAGCCGCCATCGACCACAACCTGTACATCGTGGGCGATCTCATGTATCAGTCGAACTACAAGAGCGGGCTCCGTATCCTGGACATCTCCGACCGCGAGAATCCGCGCGAGGTCGCATTCTTCAAGACGTTCCCCGGCGATGACGCCGGTGTCGGGTTCGACGGCTCCTGGAGCAACTATCCATACTTCAAGAGCGGGACTATCGTGGTATCGAGCATCGGTGAGGGCCTGTTCGTGCTCAGGAAGCGCGATACGACGACCGTCTTCTAGACCGTCTGTCCGATAATACGGACAGCAGGACGAACGAGCGGGAGCGCGGTGCGGCCGGACGGCCGGCGCCGTCGCTCCCGCAGGAGTTGAGATCATGACCTTCCGTCTTTCACGCATGAACCGCGTGCTGCTCGCCATAGTCGCTGCGTTCACGACTGCGGCCTGCGCAGCACCGGCCGCACAGTCAGGCGCACCGGCCGACGCCGTCGCCGCGGCCGGTCTCCTCTACGTCTGCAATCAGGATGATGCGACCGTCAGCGTCATCGACATGGCGACGAACCGCGTGGTCCGGACGGTGGACCTGCAGCAGCTCGGGTTCTCGGCGAACGCCAAGCCTCACCACGTGGCAGTCGAGCCGGACGGCTCGTACTGGTATGTCACGCTGATCGGTGACGGTCGCATCGTGAAGCTCGACAGCCGCGATCGCATGGTCGGCCAGGTCCCGTTCGAGACGCCCGGCATGCTCGCGCTGCATCCCACGGAGGACCTGCTCCTGGTCGGGCGATCGATGACGGCGGTCAATCCGCCGCAGCGCATCGGCGTGCTGCGCCGCTCCGACATGGTACTGAACGAGCTGCCGGTGTTCTTCCCGCGGCCGCATGCACTCGCGATCGAGCCGCGCAGCGGGATCGCCTACACGGCCAGCCTGGCCGTCAACCAGATGGCCGCAGTGAATGCCGCCCAGGAAGAGGTGGAGCTGCTGGACGTGCCCGGTCCCGCGCACGCGCTGATGCAGTTCGCCGTGTCGCCGGACGGCCGCACGCTGGTGGTATCCGCGGAGCTGAGCCACAAGGTCTTCATCCTCGACATCAGCTCTCCCATGGCGCCGCGCATCACGGGTGAGATCGATGTCGGACCGCAGCCGTTCGATCCCATTTTCACACCGGACGGCCGCTACGTATATCTCGGCAACAAGGCCGCAAACACGGTGACGGTGATCGACATGTCGTCCCGCACGGTTGCGGAAGTCATCACGGGGCAGGGGCTCGCGCAGCCGCATGGCGTCGCCGTGTCGCCCGACGGCCGTTTCGTCTACATCTCCAACAACAATACCGGCCAGAGCCACGACATGCGTGCCGGCCACGAGGCGCACGCCGCTGTCGCCACCACTCCCGGTCGCGGCACCGTCGTCGTGATCGACACAGGGACACGCGACATCGTTTCCGTCATCGAGGTCGGTCGCAACGCGAGCGGCATCGGCACCCGCACACCCGCACGATGAGGCGCGTACTCCTCCTCTGCACCATTCTCGGGGCGTGCGCGTCCGCACCGCCGGCCGCCGACGCGCCGTCGGCCCCGTCCGGCGCAACAGCCGGTGATGGCGGCTGGCGGCGCGACGTCGCTCCGCTCACCGTCCTCGATGAGAACGGCCGCGCGTACGCGCACCCGTTCCTCGGCGGCTTCGATGTGCCTCGCCCGCAGTTCATCGACATTGACGGCGATGGCGACCTGGACCTGTTCGTCCAGGAGCGGTCCAATGATCTGATGCACTTCGAGAACACCGGCACGCCCGCGTCAGCCCGCTACGAATGGCGCAGCGACAAGTACCGCGACATCGACATCGGCGAGTGGTACCGCTTCATCGACATGGACGGCGATGGCGACCACGACATGATCGCCGAGCGACCGTTCAGCTACATCCGACTCTATGAGAACACCGGGTCCGCCACCGCACCGCGTTTCGAGGTCGCCGGAGACACTCTGCGTGACGCGGCGGGCAGTCCCATTTTCGCCGATCGCCAGAACATCGCCAACGCGGCCGACCTCGACTGCAACGGTCTCATGGACCTGTTCCTCGGCCGCGTGGACGGTACCATCACGCGCTACGAGGAGACGCCGTCGTCCAACGGCTCCGCTCCGCGGTTCCGCTTCGTCACGAACCGCTTCGAAGGCATCGAGATCGTCGCGGCATTCGGCAGCATGCGACACGGCGCCAATTCGATGTACTTCGCCGATGTGGATGAGGATGGCGACCTCGACCTGTTCTGGGGCGATTTCTTCGAGGCTGGCGTCCTGTTCATCCAGAACCATGGCACCTGCCCGAGCCCGAACCTCCGCGGCGAGCCGGAGCCGCTCCGGCGCGCAGACGGCGAGACGATCCTGACCAGCGGCTACAACGTCCCGGTCCTCACCGACATCGACAATGATGGCGATCTCGATTTCTTCATCGGCGTCATTGGCGGTGCGTTCAACCCGAACACCACGGCAGCGGACAACTTCCACTTCTACGAACGTACGCCGGCCGGTCTCGAGCTGCGCACGACGCGCTTCCTCGACGGCATCGACGTCGGCAGTGAAAGCACGGTAGCCGTGGCGGATATCGACGCGGACGGCGACCTGGACATGCTGGTCGGCAACAAGATCGATCGCACGACCGGCCAGCGCGCGCGGATGTACGTCTTCCGTAATGACGGCTCGGCCGCTGCTCCGCGACTGCAGCTCGCCGATACGCTCGATCTCGCCGCATCGTACCACCACGCGCCGGCGCTCGCTGATCTCACGGGCGACGGCCGACTCGAGCTGCTGCTCGGCACATGGAACGACGGCGTGCTGTTCTTCTCGAATACAGGTTCGCCACAGGAGCCGCAGTGGGTTCAGGATACCACGCGCACCATACGTCTCACGCGCGGCAGCAACTCCACTCCCGCCCTGGTCGACATCGACGGCGATGGCGATCTGGACCTGTTCGTGGGCGAAGCGTCCGGAACGCTGAACTTCTACCGCAACACCGGCACTCCGTCAGCCCCGGCCTTCGAGCTGGTATCTGACGAGTTCGATGCGATCGATGTCGGCCGGCGCAGTCATCCCGCTTTCGTCGACATCGATGGCGACGGCGATTACGACATGGTGGTCGGACGTGAGGAGGGCGGCGGCGTCGTTTTCAGGAATGACGGTACCCCTACCGAGCCGCGCTTCGTGCAGGACGACAGCATGCTGCTGCCACTGCCGGCGCTCGGGGCGCCCGTCTTCGCAGACATTGATGGGGATGGTAGACCCGAGCTCCTGTCCGGCAACCTGAGCGGCGGCGTGTTCTTCTTCCGACGGTAGCCTTCGCCCCGGCGGCGCGGCGCAGTATCAAACAAAGAGGGGGAGCGCAGCCGATCTGCGCTCCCCCTCCTGCATCTGCATGACGCCGGTCAGTTGCCGCCGCCGCCGCGCGGCTTCGCCGTGCGCGTCGGCTTCGACGTGCTGCCGCTGCTCGTGCTCGAAGGCTTCGTCGTCGTCGTCGCGGGCTTCGAGCTCGTCGCGCTGGCCGGTGCCGGCACGCTCCTGTCCGCCCCGCGCGGGTTCGCCGTGCCGCGTGCCGTGCCGGTGCGCGTGTAGCCGCGCCCCTTCACCACTGCGCCGCCCTGCGGATCCGCCACCTCGCCATCACCCGGCTGCACGATCACGACGACCGGGCGCGTCCCGTAATTCCAGCCGTAGGGGTCATAGCCGTAAGGCGAATAGCCGTATATGCCGCGGCCGCGCGAATAGCCGTATCCGTAGCGGCTGTTGTAACAGCCGTACCGGCTCGACGTGAAGAACGGATCGTAGCAGTCCTCCATGTAGGAGCGCGCAGCGTTCTGCTCCGGATACTCGGCATTGTCCGACCGCATCCCCCGCTGCGGCGCCACCGCGAACCTGGTCGGGTAGGACAGCGCGACCATCACGTCGATCGTCGATGCGGGAACGCCGGCTTCCTGCAGCCTGGTCAGCCTGGCGGCATTGAGGCCGAAGCCGTGCTGACGCTCCGCGAGCAGGGCCTCGACCACCGGTGCCGCAACGTGCCGCGATGCCTCGATCACCGCATCGATTTCGAGCGGAGATGCGGCATCGAGCCGCGCAGTCTCCTGCGCCAGCTGCTGATCCCGCGGCAGCTCCGCGGAGATCCATGACGGGATCTCCGTCGGGTCCGCGGCACGATACCGTATGGTGCGCGCCGCGTGCTGACCATTCACCGTCAGCGCCTGCGCGTCCACCCACTCCGTCTCCGACACCATCGCCAGCACACCGGTGGACAGGCGGCCCAGACCGCTGCACGCCAGCTCCGCACGCGTGAAGATCCGGCGGCCGTCCGCGGAGAAGAACGCGCTCTCCGAACCCGTGCAGCCGCCCTCCGCGATGTCGCGCGCAACACCGTCCGCGCGCACCACCGTCTCTTCCGCGATCTGGCCGTCCTCGATCGTGGCGATGCGCACCGCACTCGCGTCCGCGCCCGGCAGCACGCACACCAGCGGCGCCTTGCCGTCCGTGCTGTCCACCGCGCGCCAGCAGCCGTACCATGCCGCCCAGTCGCCCGCCTGTGCGTCCACCACCGCGGCCTGGACCGGAGCTGCCGCCATGAGCGCGGCAATCGGGATCCATACTCGTGTCTTCATGTCAGTATCTCCTTACCAGCGCAGTGCCAGACCGATGCCCAGCTGCAGTCCGCTCAGATCGATGCTGTCCCATCCCACGAAATCATTGTCCGGCTTCGCCGAGCCGAACATGTAGCGACCTTCGATGTTCAGGCCCACGCGCGGCGAAAGCCAGTGGTCGATCCCCGCGAACAGCTGCCCGGTCGTGGCGTACCCGCTCGACTCCCAGTCGTCGCTGAAGATCGACAGGTCCGTGTCCGATACGAAATCTCCGTACTGCCTAAGCCGGTAGAACGCCAGGCCTGCGCCGCCGCCGAGATACGGTGTCGTGCGCGCCGGCACCCACGCCAGCTCACTGATGCCATGCCCGCGGGCCAGCGGATAGAACCGCACGGACGCCGTCACCGGCATGACACGCAGCGCCGTGGTCTGCTCGATCGGCACATCGACGCCATCGACCTCTTCCACGAAGTCGCGGAACTCCGAGCTCGTCTCCACGTTCGACCAGCCCGCGCCCAGCGCCAGGTCCACGCGCGGATGAATGACCGCCGCCACCTCGGCCGAGATCGCCGGCGCACGGAAATCGCCGCGGTCCAGCGTCAGCTCCGATTGGAAGAATCCGAGGAGGTCACCCTCCGCACGATGCAGCATCGGCCCCGCCCGCAGCGTCAGCTGGGCTTTCGGCCGGCCGAACATGAAGCCATCCTGCGCATGTACCGCGACCGGCAGGACCGGCAGCAGCAATGTGGCTGCGATGGCGAGGATGAGGCCGCGCTTTCGCATGGAGCGCTCCCTGGGAGAGGATACAGCAGTTAGCGGCAAGCTTCGCGCCGGTGATACCACTGATAGGGTACGATGCCCCGTAAGGTTCCGTCACGCAACCCTGGAGACCCTTTGCATACACACGTGTGGACGCCGCGGGATACTGGCACCCGTCGTGCACCCGCCCGACCGTCATGCTGATACTCAAGATTGCCGCCATGCTGGCCATGCAGCAGCAGCCGGCGCTGCAGACGGCCGATTCCGTCTATGAGACACCCGCGCTCGCCGCGCTGGTGGGACGTGCCGCCGCAGCGAACGCGCTGCCGCCCGGCGACCTGAGCGGGTACCGCGCCCGCATCGAGACGGAGCTGTCGTTCGTGCAGCTAGAGCCTGATGGCCGTGAGACGCTGCTGCAGCTGGAGCAGCTCGCGAGCGATCTGTACTGGCGGCGTGACGGCGGGATGCTCCAGGAAATGCTCGGATACCGCTCGCAGACGCTGGGCGCGACGTTCTCGGGCCTGAGCTTCTTCGACGTGCCGTGGCTGGTGCCGACACTGTACGGCGAGCGACTGGACCTGGTGCGCACGAGCGGGCCGTCGCGGAGCGAGAGCGGTGCGCTGCTGCATCGGCGCGCCATGCATCCGTTCTCCGCCCGACGCGACGAAGTGTATCGCTTCGAGGGCGGCGACACGGTGGACATCATCAATCTGCCGGACCGGACGCTGCACATCGTTCGTATCCGTGTGAATGCGCGCGGCACGCCCGCGCGTCCGACTCTTTTGTTCGAGGGCGACATCGATCTGGACGCGGAGCGGATGCACATCGTCCGCATGAAGGGGCGGCTCATCCCGTCGGGCCGCAGCAGCACGTTCCTGGACGCGATCGCGCAGGGCATGCTGTTCGTGCAGTTCGAGACGGCCGAGTGGGACGGCAAGTACTGGCTTCCGCGCGAGGAGCGCTTCGAGGCGCAGGCCGTGTCGCGCCTGAGTGAAGGACGCGTCGTGTTCCGGGTCGTGTCGCGTTTCGTCGATGTCTGGCCGAACGATCCCGATGCGGTTGCGCGCGCAGCGGACCCGCGCGAGCACCCGTACGGCCTGATCCGCGGCAGCGAGAACCTCGGTGCGCTGTCGAATTTCACGGACTGGCAGATCGATATCGGGACGTTGAGCGGCGACGTCAATGCGCGTGACTTCGACGAGTATGCGCCGCCGTCCATGGTGCCGACGGGCGAGCCGCGTCTGACGTTGAGCACGCGTCACTTCTCGCAGATGTTCCGCATCAACCTGGTCGAGCCGGTGTTCACCGGGCTCGGCATGACGTACGACTTCGGTAACACCGCACCCGGCATGCTCCTGCGCGTGCATGGCGGCTACGCGTGGAACGAGGGCGCGGTGCGTGGCGGAGGTGAGGTCCTGCATCGCGGCGAGTCGTGGGAGATCGGCGCGCGCGCGGAGCGCCAGCTGTCGCACACCAACGACTTCTCCGGCACGTTCGAGCCCGAGCCCGGGGTGCCGCCGCTGTTCGGAGCGGAGCAGTACGACTACGTCGATCGCAGGATCGGCAGCCTGATCGCCGCCACCAGGGGCGACAGCTGGGTGGCGCTGCGCTTCGAGGCGGCACGCGCCGGCGACCGCAACGTCGGCCGCAACGTCGTGCCGCTCGATGATCCCGCGTCCGCACCGGAGCCGATCAACGCGTCACGACTGAACCGGCCTGCATACGAGGGCGACTTCTGGCTGGGCCGCGCGTCCATCTATCGGAACCCGTCTGCGGGCGGCCTCTCCCTCCAGCCGGGCCTCGGACTGCGCCTCGCCTGGGAGGGCGCGGTCGGCGACCTGGACTGGCAGCGCGTGGAGACAGGCGCATCGCTGCGCCGCATGGTCGGCCGCTTCACGTTCTCCGGTCGCGCTGACGCCGGCATCGTGTTCTCCGACTCGACTCCGCCGCAGGCGATGTTCGAGCTCGGCACGGTCGCAGACCTGCCCGGCTTCGAGCACAAGGCATTCACCGGCGACCGCGCCGCACTCGGACGACTCGGCGTGATGTACACGCTGCCGATCTTCAACGCCCCGATACGCATGGGATCACTGTGGCTGCCCGCACCCGCTCCTGCGCCGTCCGTTGCGATTCAGGTCGGCTGGACGGATGCCCGTGCGGAAACGCTCGCAACCATGCAGCGATTCGGCTGGCAGACGTCCAACGGCGCGCGCGCGGCACTGGACCTGCGCATGCGGTTCTTCGGAGGCAGCGTCAGCATCGGCGCCGCCCGCCCGCTCGACCAGGACGGCGAGTGGCGCTTCGTGTGGGGACTCGCGGGAGGATTGTAATGAATGCGGCAACACTGCGGCGGCTCGCGCTGCTGCTCACGATCTCGTTCTTCACCGCCGGCTGTGAGCTGATCGGCGACATCTTTCAGGCCGGCCTCGTCGTCGGCATCATCATCGTCGTCCTGATCCTCGGCGTCGTGTGGTGGAT
>DATHVW010000251.1:0-5197 GCA_035461085.1 Longimicrobiales bacterium
TCCGCATCGGGCCAACGACCAGCGCGTCGTTCCGCCCCGGCAAGGCACTCAAGGACGCCGTCAAGCCTGCGGACCGCTAGGAATCAGCCGCATGACACTGAAGGAGCCGCGAACCCCATGGTTCGCGGCTCCTTCGTCATCCCACCCTGTTGAGCGCCCCCGTGTGATCCCAACCGGCTGAGCGTCACCGCCCCCGGGGGCTGCGCGGCCTGTCGCTCCGTGGTGCCCGCGGACCCTCACCGCGCGGCGGCCGGGGTCGATCGCCCGCCCCGCCCCGCGGCCCGCCCGGCCCGCGCGGCCCACGCGCACCACCGCCCGGACCCCCCGTTGCCGCACCCTTCCGGTCGTAATCCACCCGCAGGCTGCGCCCGCGCATCGTGGTGCCATTGAGCGCACGGATCACGCGCTCGGCAACCGCTGACGCCACCTCGACGACGGAGAACGATTCGCGGATGTCCACGCGTCCGACCTGGTCACCCTTGATGTTCGCCTCGCCCGTGATGGCACCCACCAGATCGCCGGGACGGATGTTGTCGCGGCTGCCGACACTCACGAACAGACGCGTGAACCCGCCGACTGTCGCGTCCGCGGGCGGCGCACCGCTTACGGCCGCCGGTGCGGCGACTGCGGCAGTGCCTGCGGCCGGCGCGCGGCGGCGCAGCAGTGCGCTGAGCGCTGCCGCCACTTCCGGGGCGGAGTGCGCGTCCATGAGCGGTTCCAGCACCAGCAGCTGCGAGTCCAGGTCCTCCGTCTCCAGCGCCGCGCTCACGATGCCGCGGAACGCCTCGAGCGATCCGGACTCCAGTGGCCGCGCGCGCCGGTGCTTGACCGTGAACGGCACCTCCGCCGCAATACGGCGGAAGTGCGCGCGCTCCGCCGCCGTCGCGAACACCGTACCGCCGGTGGCGTGAATCGCCTGCAGCGTTTCCGCCGAGAACGGCACATCATAGCTCACGATGCGGCTCGCGGTCTGACCCGCGTCATCGAACGATACCACGCGAATGTCGCGCTCACCGTCGGCAATGCCGCGCCGCGCCAGGTCGCGCAGCACGCGCTCCGCGCGCGCAGCCGTGCGCGTGAACACGAGCGCATCATCATCCACCGACTCGAGCAGCCGCGCGAGCACCTCCGCCTTCGCAGTTTCCTCGACGATCATGTAGCCGATCTGGCCGGCCGATTCCACCGTCTCCGGCACGCGCGGCGGGGCTGCCGGCCGCGCGGGGACAGTGAGGGCCTTGCGCACGTGTGACTCGACGAACTTCTCGATCTCACTCGTGAGCTCCGCACTCGTCACGATCCGTTGTGCATCGCGCGGCACCAGCGGCACGAGCGTCTCGAGCGCACTCCCGCCGTTCAGTGCGAGCATACCGGCCATGTCCACAATGACCAGAGCCACCACCGCGTCCAGCTTCAGCTCCGATGTCTCGACACCCTCGAGCGCTCGCTGCGGCGTCGTCACCAGGACATCCGCACCGGCCGCTCTCCAGCCGGGCGCGATCGCACGGACCGCTATGCCCGTCGCTCCGGCAAGCGCGCCCAGCCCGCCGGCCGTCGCCTCCGCACGCTGCTGCGTCGGCGCCAGCACGAGAGCTCGCACGCTCCGCTCCGTCCCACTCTCCTCAGCCAGCCTGTCCAGCAGCGGCATGCCGAACGCCGCAACGACACCGGCGCCGGACGATCCGTGCAATACGACGTTGCCGCCCCGGCGCAGCACCTTCGCCGCGGCAGCCTGCAGCGGGGTCGGCTGTTCGTAACCGGCCGCGTGCGCCGCCTCGACGATCGCGTCGCTCAGCCCCAGGTCCTCGAAGCTCTCGGCCACCTCAGCTCCTCGACAATGCGCCGGGCAGCGCGGCGCCCGCGCCGCGGACATCGCCCGGCTGGTACGGCAGCATGGTCATGAGATAGCGCACGTCGTAATCCAGTCGCGATGTGCGCAGCTGGTCCGTCGCCGCATGCACCTGCGTCTCCGGACCGTGACGATGAACCGTGATCGTCACCGTCCCGTCACCGCCCGACAGCGTGACGCTGTGATGGTCGCCGCCCGTTCTGCTGAGCGGCAGCCGCTCCGTCAGAATTTCCTCCGCCAGCCGCAGCACCTCGCGCGCCGGTGCTGCCGTCATCCGCTCATATGTCATTATCGCGTTCCACCCACGCTTTGAGTTCCTCGTATCGCTGCAGCCCCACCAGCACGTCGGCTGCGACACCTGTGCCAGCGGCCCTGTCGTTCGTCATGACCCAGGCCGGCACTGCCCCCAGGCCGAGTCGTGCCGCCCATGCCTCGTCCTCCTCCACGCGCGCAGTCTGCTGGTCGATATCCAGCGCTACCCTCAGGCCCGACGCGTCCAGACCCACCTCGCGGCCGATCTCCGCCAGCACGTCGATGCGGCCGATGTCGCGTCCCTCCTGCCAGAACGCGGCGTACAGCGCTGCGTGCATCCCGTCATACCGGCCCTCGCTGCGCGCATACGCCGCGGCCTCGTGCGCTTTGCGCGTACGCGTCATCAGTGTGGGACGCTTCAGCACGATACCGAGGCCGTCAGCCAGCGGCTCGATCGTGCGCGTCCACACATCCCGCGTCCAGCGATCCTCGACCGCAGGCAGCGGCGTGCCCGCCGGACGCAGCTCGAACGCCGCGCCTTCGACCCGCACCACCCCTTCCTCCCGCAGCCGGGCCGCACCCACCTCCGCGAAGAAACAGTACGGACAGACGTAGTCGCCGAAGAGGACCAGCCGCTTTTCCTGCACCCGTGCTCCTGTTGGGACCCGCACAATGTCGCCGGGCGCACGCCCGCGTGCAACAGGCGGACCGTGCTCCTTGTCCCGTCCGCCCGTGCCGGGCATATTCCTGAAGCAATCCCCACCCGAATCCGGAACTCATGCACATCAGCGATAACGTTCGCGAGCTGCAACCCTCGGCGACCCTGGCTGTGACCGCTCTGTGCCGCAGACTGCGCGCGAGCGGCAAGGACGTGCTGGACCTGAGTGCCGGCGAGCCCGATTTCCGCACGCCCGAGTTCGCGGCGCAGGCCGGCATCGCTGCGATCGAGCAGGGCTTCACGCAGTACACGCCGGTGCCGGGGATTCAGTCGCTGCGCGCGAACATCGCCGCTCACCTGTCGCGGACCACCGGCAGGAGCACCGACCCGGCCGGCGTCGTGGTCAGCAACGGTGCCAAACAGGCCATCTTCAACGTCTGCTTCACCCTGTTCGGACCGGGCGATGATGTGCTGATCCCCGTCCCGTACTGGACGAGCTACCCCGAGATCGTCTCGCTCGCTCGCGCGCGCTCCGTTCTCGTGCATGGTGACCCGGCCAACTCGCTCAAGATCGACGTCGCTGCACTCGACCGCGCGGTCACGGACAATACGCGCGGGCTCATGCTGAATTCGCCCACCAACCCGACGGGTGCGGTGTACGAGCAGGCAGAGCTCGATGCGATTCTGCTCTGGGCGGCCGAGCGCGGCATCTGGGTTCTGAGCGACGAGATTTATGGCCGGATGTGCTACGCGGCGGAGCGCGCACCGAGCGTCCTCGACGCCGATGCGTCGCTCCTGGAGCGTGTGGTTCTGATCGACGGCGTATCCAAGTCCTTCGCGATGACCGGCTGGCGCATCGGCTTCAGCTACTCGTCGCCGGAGCTGGCAACTCAACTCACGTCGCTCCAGAGCCACGTCACGTCGGGCGCGTCATCGCCCGCGCAGGCGGCCGCGCTCGCCGCCTACCAGGACGAGCCCCGCGTCCACGAGGCGCTCCGCGCCATGGTCCGCGTGTTCCGCCGACGCCGCGATCACGCCGCGAACGCACTGCGCGAGATGCTACCCAACGCGGATTTCCCCGACCCGGAAGGCGCGTTCTTCATCTTCCTGCGCGTGGACGATTACTTCCGTGCGGGCCGCGCCGGCTCAATAGAGTTCTGCAACTATCTGCTCGAGCACACCGGCGTCGCGCTCGTGCCCGGCGCCGCGTTCGGCGACGACCGCTACGTCCGCCTCTCGTTCGCCGCGCCGGAAGCGGAGATCCTCGAGGGCATCCGTCGTACCGGAGAGCTGCTCCACGGCGCTACCGCCGCGGCCGTCTCCGGCTAGCACCCACAGGGAGTCACCATGGATAACGATCAGGCCGTGACGACGCAGGCCGAGCCACAGCAGGAAAAGACGTCCCGCTGGGAAGACTACATCGACGTCTTCTTCTCCCCGTTCGAGCTCTTCCGCCGGCGCGCAAACGACAAGGTCGCACCGCCGCTCCTGACCCTGATCGGCCTCGGCATCCTCTTCTACCTCGTCATGCTTCCCGCCAACCGCATCGTCGTGCGGGGATCGATTCCGCCCGAGGCGCAGGCGCAGATGACGGAGGGGATGGTGCGGATGATGTCGTACGCCGGCGTGATCGGCGTCCCCATCATGTACACGGTCATGATTCTCATCGCAGCGGCACTGCTGTGGCTCGGCGGTCGCGTCGCCGACATGCGCACGGACTTCTCGCGGACCATGCTCATCGCGACGTACGCCGCGTTCGTGCTGCTGCTGTCGCAGATCCTGGCCAGCCTCCTCATCATGGTGTCCGGCGAGGCGGGCTTCGACCCCGTGCGCAGCATGTCGTTCGGCGTGATTCGCTTCATCGGCGATGGCGACATGAACAGGAGCGTCGCAGCGCTGCTCGGCCTGTTCGACATCTTCGCGATCTGGCAGGCTGTGCTCTGGGCGATCGGTCTCAGCGTGATCTACAAAGTGGGCATGGCGCGCGCTGCAGCCGTCGCGGCGGTCGTGTGGGTCCTGTTCGCCATTCCGGGCATCGTCATGGGCGCGCTCGGCATCGGCGCGCCCGGCGCATGATCAGCCGGCCGGTGCGCTGAGCGCGGACTCGAGCGCCGCACGGGTGCGGCCGATGTAGCCGGCGCCGAACAGGTTGACGTGCACCAGCAGGTAATACAGCTGGTAGATCGGCCGGCGGGCGGCGGCGCCATCGCTCAGCGGCCACTCGGCCGAGTATGCAGCGAAGAACGCGTTCGGAAATCCGCCGAACAATGCGGCCATCGCGAGATCCACCTCGCGATGGCCGTAATAGCTCGCCGGATCGATTAGGGCGCCTCCCCCGGCCGTGAAGTGCACGTTGCCGTTCCACAGATCGCCGTGCAGCAGTGACGGCCCGTCCGCCGCCGCGGGCCCGAGCCGCAGCGCCAGCTCATCGAGCAGACGCT
>DATHVW010000252.1:0-13688 GCA_035461085.1 Longimicrobiales bacterium
AGAACGGCAGGTCGTCGTCGTCCGCGTCGAACGGTGAGGGCGAGGACGGCCGGTTCGAGCCGCCCTGTGCCGGCTGGCGTCGCCTCGGGGCGGAGTCGTATCCGCCGCCGCCGGGTCCGCCCGCGCCGCCGGCACCGCCGAGCATGACCATCTCGCGCACGACGATATCGGTCCAGAAGCGCTGGTTGCCCTTGTCGTCCTCGGTGGTCGAATACTCGAGGCGTCCTTCGATGTAGAGCCTGTCGCCCTTCTTCACGTACTGGTCCACCAGGTCCGCCATCTTGTCCCAGAACGTCAGGCGATGCCACTCCGTCTTTTCCTGCTGCTGGCCGCTGCGGTCGCTGAACGTGCGATTCGTCGCGAGCGACACCTTGGCGATCTTGGTTCCGCCGCCGGTCGTCTTGATCTCGGGATCATTTCCGACGTTGCCGATCAGCATCACTTTGTTCAGGGAGCGACTCATGCTTTCCGCCTTGCTGGGTGTTGGACTCAGCGCCCAAGGTAAGGTGGAGCGAGCGCCGCGTAAATGGCGGGAGGCGACGCATGGCATGCCCTCTGCGACAACCCCGTGTACAGAGTGGACAGGGGGTGTGATGGCGGACAAGGGGACCGGCGCGGGTGCGGGCCGAGGGGAAATCAATCTCGAGCTGGTCGCCAAGTCGACCCTGCTCATCATCGGGCTCTGGGCTCTCGCCAATGCCCTGTGGCTCGCCCGCGATGTTCTCTTCATCGCGTTCTTCGCGCTCCTCGTCGCTTCCTTCCTCTCCATCTTCGTGGAGCCGCTGCATCGACGCGGCGTAAGCCGGTCCATCTCCGCACCACTCGTGCTGGTCGTTCTGCTGGCGATCTTCGTCTTCCTGTTCCTGCTGACCTGGCCGACACTGCGCGAGCAGTTCGGCGTCATTCAGCAGCAGCTGCCGCCAGCGATCGATGGCATCCAGGACTGGATCGACCGGCAGATCGCGGCTGTCATGGGCTCGATGGGAGCGACGGACACCGAGATCCGGCAGGAGCTGCGTTCGCGCATGACCTCGGAGATGGGCTCCCTCGTCGGCGGCACCCTGCCTCTGCTGAATACGGCCGTGGGCGCAGTGACGGGGCTCGCGCTTGTCATCATCGCGGGGATGTTCATTGCCATCTCACCGCGCACCTACATGCGCGGCGTCATCGTTCTCATCCCGCGCAGTCACCGGCGCCGGGCGGGGGAAGTCCTCCCGCAGGCGGGCACCGCGCTGGTGCAGTGGATGAAGGGTACGGCAATCGGCATGGCAGTGGTGGGGATCATCAGCGCCGTCGGCCTGACGATCATCGGCGTGCCCGCCGCGCTGGCTCTCGGCGTGATCGCGGGTCTGCTCGAGTTCATCCCCTACATCGGCCCGGCACTCAGCTTCGTGCCGGCCACCGTCGTGGCCCTCGCGATCTCACCGGAGAAGGCGCTGTGGGTGCTCGGGCTGTACGCAGTGGTGCAGGGCGTGGAGTCCAACCTGCTGATGCCGCTGCTCATGAAGCAGATGGTGAAGCTGCCGCCGGCCCTGACGCTCCTGTTCCAGACACTGATGGGCACGCTGTTCGGATTCCTCGGCCTCGTGCTCGCCGTTCCCATCCTCGCCACGACGAAGGTCCTCGTCGAGGAGCTCTACGTCGAGGCGGTGGCGGACGAGCACTGATCGCGCCTCAGGCTTCTACACTGCTCAACTCGGCCGCCCGCTCACGGTAGGCCTGCTGAAGGCGGGCGGTTATCGGGCCGCGTCCGCCGCTGCCGATGACGCGGCCGTCGAGACGCGAGACGGGCATGACCTCGGTGGTGGTGCCGGACAGGAAGAGCTCCTCGACGTCACCGATGCGGTCCCACAGGATGGGTGCTTCGGCGACGGGTATGTCGAGCTCGCGTGCCATCTTCAGCACGAGCGCACGCGTGATGCCGGACAGGATGTAATTGCACGACGGATACGTGATCAGCCGGCCATCCAGCACGCCGAACAGGTTGGAGTGTGAGCCCTCGATGAGAACGCCGTCCTTGATGAAGAGGGCCTCGAACGCTCCTTCATGATGCGCCTGCTGATTGGCGAGAACGTTCGGCAGCAGTGCAATGGACTTGATGTCGCAGCGGGTCCAGCGGGTGTCGGGGACCGTGATCGCCGCGACACCATTCGCGAAGTATTCGTCCGGGTACTGCCGGAACGGCTTTGCCAGCACGTAGGCCGTCGGCTCCACGGCCGGGTCGGGGAACGCGTGCCGCCGGGGCGCGACGCCTCGCGTGATCTGGATGTAGATCGTGCCATCGCCATCAACGCCGTTCTCGCTGATGAGACGTTCCGCGACGCCGGTCAGGCTGGCGACGATGCCGTCGTCGATCTGCAGAGCGGCGAGTCCTGCGCGCAGCCGCCGCAGGTGCGGCTCCATGAGGAACGGGCGGCCGCCGTAGATGCGGACCACTTCGTACACGCCGTCGGCAAAGAGAAATCCGCGATCGTCAACCGGGATCGTGGCCTGTGTATGGTCGACGTACTTTCCATTCAGATAGACTTGCATCCGCCCTCCACAGCGGTTCGAGACCCTGCACAATGACATCATGGTCACGGACCGTCAATTGCGGCAGATTGCCGACCGCCCCGGCGGTCGGCAGTTTCCGTCATGGTTCACGTGCGCGGTTGCACGCGGCCTGGCGCGGGCACGCACGCGGGCGCGGGCTGGGGTTTCACGACAGAGGAGCACATGACGGAAGCCACATTCCTGCAGCGACTGCCGACGCACGAACGCCGGCTCGGCAACGGACTCACGGTCATCGTGCGCGAGGACCGCAGTGCGCCGGTCGTTGCCGTGGTGACGCACGTCAAGGCGGGATATTTCGACGAGCCGGACGCGCTGATCGGCATCAGCCACGTGCTCGAGCACATGTACTTCAAGGGCACGGACAGCCGCGGCCCCGGCGAGATCGCCAGGGAGACGAAGGACGCAGGCGGTTACCTGAATGCGGGCACGATCTACGACCACACGTCGTACTACACCGTGCTGCCGTCGGACTCACTCGAGCAGGCGCTCGACATTCAATCCGACGCCCTGCAGCGGTCGGCGATCGATGAGGACGAGCTGCGGCGCGAGCTGCAGGTGATCATTCAGGAAGCCAGGCGCAAGCTGGACAATCCCGGTGCCGTCGCGCAGGAGACCCTGTTCGAGACGATGTTCGACGTCCATCGCATCCGCCGGTGGCGCATCGGTACCGAACCAGTGCTCCAGGGATTCACGCGGTCGGACGTGTGGGACTACTACCGCAACCTGTACCGCGCAGCGAACACGATCGTCGTCATTGCCGGCGACGTCGATGCGGAGCGCGCATTCGGTCTCGCGGAGCAGTATTACGGCGGGATGGACGCGGGCGAGATCGTGCGCGACCACGGCGCCGCGGAGCCGGAGCGACGAGAGTTCCGGTATCGCGAGATCGACGGCGACATCGCGCAGACGCACGTGGAGCTGGGCTGGCGCACGCCCGGCCGCACGCATGATGACACGCCGGCGCTCGACGTGCTGTCGATCGCGCTCGGCAGCGGCCGCGCGTCGCGACTCTACAGGCATGTCCGCGATGGCGGATTCGTCGCATCGATTTCCGCCTACAACTACAACCCGGGCGACATCGGCGTATTCGGCATCGGCGCAGAGCTGGATCCGGAGGACACCGACAATGCGCTGCGTGCGATCGCGGACGTCATCCGCGCCGTCCGCAGGGACGGCTTCACGGCCGCCGAGCTGGAACGCGCACGCAACATCCTGGAAGCGCGCATGCTGCGCCGCACGGAAACTGCGGAAGGACAGGCGAATCTCATTGCGGACTGGCAGGCGCTCGGCGACTGGCGCCTGGCCGATGACTACCTTGCGCGCGTGCTCGCCGTCACGGCGGATCAGCTTCACGACGTCGCGCGCCGCTACCTGGATCCGGACGCACTCACGCTGCTGCTCTATCGTCCGACCGTTCAGCCGCAGTATGCCAGGCAATCGATCATCGTGTACGACCGGCTGTTCAAGCTGGCGGACGCAGAGCGTGCGGCCCGCCCGGATGAATCGGCCAGCGACGTATCGCATGAAGCCGCCGACGCGGATTCCGCCCGCGTGGTGCGTGCGGCGGCCGGCGTACGCGACCGGCTCAGGCCGCGGCGCGTGGAAGACGGCGTGCGGTTCTACATCGCACCGGGCAGCGATGTGCGGATCGTGGTGAAGCCGCGCACCACCGTCGCACTCGTATCGATGGGACTGTACTGCCGCGGCGGTGTGCTCGCGGAGCTGCCGGACACGGCGGGCATGACGGGCCTGATGTCGCGCACGTCCGTGAAGGGGACGCACTCGCGGACGGGGATACAGCTCGCGGAAGAGTCGGAGGCAATGGGTGCGAGCATAGCACCGGGCGTGTCGATGGACACCATCGACTGGACCATGTCCGTGCCGAGTCGCCATTTCGCGGGCGGGCTGGAGCTGCTGCTGGACGCGGCGCTGAACCCGGCGTTCCACGTCGAGGATGCCGAGCGCGAGCGCAAGATCACGCTGAGCGGTCTGGAGCATTTGCGCGACGACATGCACCAGTACCCGCTGCGGCTCGCGCTCGCGGCCGCGTTCGGCACACACCCCTACGGCTTCGAGCTGCCGCAGCTGGAGCATTCCATCCGACATGCGGACCTCGCGGGGCTCGGCGCGTGGCATGAGCAGCGCGTGCTGCACGGCGCACCGCACGTACTCATCGTCGGCGATGTCGCCGATCCCGATGCCGCGGCGGCCATGGTAGCGGAACGGCTCGATGGTCGGATCCGGGACCCGCAGGGCGTGCATCCCGCGCCGCCGCACTGGCCGGCCAACGCGGTTCAGCGCGTGGAGCATCGTGAGAAGGCGCAGAGTGCGCTGGTCCTGGCGTTCCCCGGCCCGCCGCGGAACCATCCGGACGTGTATGCGCTGCAGCTGCTCTCATCCGCGGTTTCGGGTCTCGGCGGCCGGCTGTTCGAGGAGCTGCGCAGCCGGCGCTCGCTGGCGTACTCGGTTTCTGCGGCGCCGATCGCTCGCTGGCAGGCGGGAGCATTCGTGGCGTACATCGGCATGGCTCCCGAGCGGGAGGCGGAGGCGCGTGAGGAGATGCTGCGCGAGCTGCTGCGCACGACCATGGAGCCTCTGGACGCGGATGAGCTGGAGCGTGCGCGCCGCTATCTGATCGGGTCGTGGCAGATCCGCCAGCAGACACACTCGCGCCAGCTGTCCGATCTGGCCGGCGCGCTGCTGCTCGGCGAGGGGCTGGCGGAGCTGCGGGAGTACGTGTCGCGCATCCAGGCGGTGAGCGCGGAAGAGGTACGCGCAGCGGCGGAGCGCTGGATCCGGCCCGAACAGGTCGTGGAGGCGGTCATCCGCGGGACGGGCGCCTCGCGCTGAGGCGCCGGCCGGTTTTGCGAACGCCCCCGCGCGGGCGCATATTCCCGCCGTCCTTTACACGGAGATCGCATGAGCGACGCAAACAATACGATCCTGCTCGAGCGGGAAGCGGACGGGATCGCTGTCATCACGGTGAATCGTCCCGACAAGCTGAATGCCCTGAACGCCGACACCGTGCGCCAGCTCGACGCCAGGCTGCGTGAGGCGCGCGGTGATGATGCCATCCGTGTCATCATCCTCACGGGTGCCGGCGAGAAGGCGTTCGTGGCAGGAGCCGACATTGCGGAGCTGTCGCGCATGGGCCCGATCGATGGCGTTGCCGTCTCTCGCGAGGGCCAGGCGACGTTCCGCATGATGGAGGCGATGCCGAAGCCCGTGATCGGCGTGATCAACGGCTTCGCGCTCGGCGGCGGCCTCGAGTTGGCGCTCGCGTGTCACATCAGGATCGCGTCCACGCGCGCGAAGTTCGGACTGCCCGAGGTCAAGCTCGGCATTATCCCGGGTTATGGCGGCACCATCCGCCTGCCCCGGCTGGTCGGCCGCGGCCGCGCACTCGAGATGATGCTCACGGGCGAGATGATCGACGCGGAAGAGGCCTATCGCATCGGTCTCGTGAACCGCATTGCGGAGCCGGACGCGCTGCTCGATACCGCGCGTGACCTCGCCCGCAAGATGATCGCGAACGGGCCGATCGCCATTGCCATGGCGCTCGAGTCCGTGGATCACGGCATGAGCAGCACGATCGACGATGCGCAGACCCTCGAGTCCAACCTCTTCGGCCTGCTCGCCTCGACCGATGACATGCGCGAGGGGATGAAGGCGTTCCTGGAGAAGAGGCGGGCGGAGTTCCGAGGGCACTGAGTGCCGCCGGAGGAAGTCCCCGCGACGGCCCTCGTGTGCCGGCAGATCCGGCTCCGGCATTTCCGTAATTTCGCCGCGCTCGACCTCGAGTTCCCGGCGGCCGGCGCGGCGATCATCGGCGACAACGGGTCGGGCAAGACGAACCTGCTCGAGGCCGTTCACTATCTCGAGATCTTCAGGTCGTTCCGCGGCGCCGCGGATGAGCAGCTGGTGCGGTTCGGTGCGGAGGCATTCCACGCGCGCGGTGTGTTCGAGGACCGCGCGACCGGTCGCAGCCTGGAGATCACGGCCGCATACGAGCCGCGCACGCGTCGCAAGCGGGTTACGGTGGATGGTGTCGAGGCGGAGCGGCTCGGTGATGCGATCGGCCGGCTCGGAACGGTCATATTCTCGCCATCGGACGTGGACATCGTTGCGGGCGCGCCGGGCGAGCGACGGCGCTATCTGGACATCGTGCTGTCACTGAACGTGCGCGGCTATCTGGATGCGCTGCAGCGTTACCGACAGGTGCTGCGACAGCGCAATGCGCTGCTGCGCGATGCACGGTCGTCCGCGGCGCTGGTTGCATGGGATGCCGGCCTGATCGAGAGCGGCGCCGTTGTGATCAGCGCGCGGGCTGCCTGGGTGCGCAGTCACGCGGAGCGCTTCGCCCGGATCTACGCCACCATCGGTGGCGCGAGCCCCGCGACTCTCACATATGACAGCGATGTCAGTCTGGAGGAGGGCGAATCGCGCGAGGCGGTCGCGCGCGCGTTCGAGGCGCGGCTGGAGCGCGTCGCACAACGGGAACGTGAACGCGGAGTTTCGCTCGCCGGGCCCCACCGCGATGATCTGGCGCTGGTAATGCGATCGGGCGAGTCCGATGTGGACCTGCGGCAGTTCGGTTCCGGCGGCCAGGTGCGCACGGGTGCGATTGCGCTGCGCATGATCGAGGCGGAGACGGTGCGCGAGGCGCGCGGCTTCCAGCCGCTGCTGCTGCTCGACGACGTGTTCGCCGAGCTGGATGTCGGCCGGTCGCGACGCATCCTCGAGCTGTTCCGCGGCGACCGGCACGGCCAGGTGATCCTGACCGCACCGAAGGAGTCGGACGTGCTGCTCGATGAGGTCGGCGATGACGCGCTCGTCGCGCCGCTCGCGCGCTGGCGCATTGCGGCCGCGGAGGTGTTCACGTGAGTGGACCGAAGAAGCCGACGAAGCTCGGCGACGCTCTGCAGAACTATCTGCGCGACAGCGGGCTCGATGAGCGCGTCGAGGAGGCCGCCATCGTCCCGGAATGGGCCGAACGCGTGGGTGAGGCGATCGCGGCTGTGACGACGCCGCTCCGGACGTCGCGCGGCACGCTGCTCGTGGCCGTGCGGACCAGCGCGTGGCTGATGGAGCTCCGCCTCATGGAGCGCGAGATCCTGCGGCGCCTGAACGAGGGCCGGGAGCGCGGCCGGATCGAGCGGATCCGCTTCCTGATGGCGGGGGAAGACGAGCCGGGCGGGCAGCCGACGGAGCGGCGCTGACAGGTACCTTTTCAGGCCCGGACCGGCCGTAACCAAAGGCCGGTTTCGGGGTATTAACGCGGTCTCATTCCGGGCCGGCGCCGGCACCCTGCGGGCGGCCCGTCCGGAGCGCGCATCCGAAGCGCAGGCCGACCAGCACGAACGGGAGTACAATGGCGAAGAACGAGTCGAAGAAGAACGAGTACTCTGCCGGTCAGATCCAGGTCCTCAAGGGCCTCGAAGCCGTCCGCAAGCGGCCCGGCATGTACATCGGCTCGACCAGCGCGCGCGGTCTGCACCACCTGGTGTACGAGGTGGTGGACAACTCCGTCGACGAGGCGCTCGCGGGCTACTGCTCGCATATCGAAGTCACCATCCATCCCGACGACTCGATCACGGTCGTCGATGACGGGCGCGGCATTCCGGTGGACATGCACCCGACCGAGCGCAAGCCGGCCCTCGAGGTCGCGCTTACGATGCTGCATGCGGGCGGCAAGTTCGACAAGGACAGCTACAAGGTGTCGGGCGGCCTGCACGGCGTCGGCGTCAGCGTCGTCAACGCTCTGTCGGAATGGCTGAAGGTCGAGGTGCGGCGTGATGGCAAGGTCTACCGCCAGAGCTACGCACGCGGCGACAAGCAGACCGAGCTGGAGGTGGGCGGCAAGACGAAGGAGACGGGCACCACCATCACGTTCAAGCCGGACCCGCAGATCTTCACCGAGCTCCGCTACAACTTCGATACGCTCGCAAACAGGTTGCGTGAGCTCGCCTTCCTGAACGCCGGCCTCAAGATCTCACTGACCGACGAGCGGGAGACGGACGTCCGTGCGGAAGTCTATCACTACAAGGGCGGCATCACCGAGTTCGTGGGGCACCTGCGCGGCACGCGCAAGCCGCTGCATCCGAAGGTGGTCTACATCGAGGCGGAGCGCGAAGAGGCCGACATCCAGCTCGCGTTCCAGTATGATGACGGATACAACGAGAACACGTTCACGTTCGTCAACAACATCAATACGCACGAGGGCGGCACGCACCTGACCGGCTTCAAGGCCGCGCTCACGCGCACGCTCAACGACTATGCGCGCAAGGCGAACGTCTTCAAGAAGGACCTCGACTCGCTCTCGGGCGAGGACATCCGCGAGGGACTGACGTGCGTGCTGTCGGTGAAGGTGAAGGAGCCGCAGTTCGAGGGTCAGACGAAGACCAAGCTCGGCAACTCCGAGGTGCGCGGCGCCGTCGAGACCGTGGTCAATGACAAGCTCGCCTCGTTCCTCGAGGAGAACCCAAGCGTCGCGAAGACGATCATCGAGAAGTCGCTGCAGTCGGCGCGTGCGCGGCTGGCAGCGCGCAAGGCGCGCGAGCTGGTGCGCCGCAAGAACGCGCTCGAGGGCATGGTGCTGCCCGGCAAGCTCGCGGACTGCTCGATCACGGACCCCGCGATGTGCGAGATCTACCTGGTCGAGGGTGACTCCGCAGGCGGCAGCGCGAAGCAGGGGCGGGACCGCAACTACCAGGCGATCCTGCCGTTGCGCGGCAAGATCCTGAACGTCGAACGTGCACGGCTCGACAAGATCCTGTCGAACGAGGAGATCCGCACGATCATCGCGGCGCTCGGAACCGGGATCGGCGAGGACGAGTTCAGCACGAAGAACGCGCGCTACGGCAAGGTCATCATCATGACCGACGCCGACGTCGATGGTGCGCACATCCGCACGCTGCTTCTCACGTTCTTCTACCGGCACATGCGGCAGCTGATCGAGGAGGGAATGGTCTACATCGCGCAGCCGCCGCTCTACCGCGTCGCGCGCGGCAAGGAAGAGCACTACGCGTATACCGAGGAGGAGCGCGACGCGCTGATGACGCGCATGAACGGCGGCGATGGCAAGCGCAACGTCAACATCCAGCGCTACAAGGGCCTCGGCGAGATGAACCCGGAACAGCTATGGAAGACGACGATGGACCCAGAGACGCGCACCATCCTCCAGGTGACCGTCGATGATGCGGTCGATGCGGACTCCGTGTTCACCACGCTGATGGGCGATGAGGTCGAGCCGCGCCGTCAGTTCATCGAGAAGAATGCCGAGTACGTGAAGAACCTGGACGTCTGACGATCCACGACCGGCCGAAGCATGCGAAAGAGGGGCGACCACGAGCGGTCGCCCCTCTTCATTTTCACGCCGGGCAGCTGCTACCTCACCACCGCCAGACCTTCCGCGCGCTGGAGCCGCCAACCGGTGGAGTCCGCGTCTGCCCGGAGCGACCAGACCACCAGCTCGCCGGCCGGATTACCGGCCGCGTCGGCGAGCGGCACCAGAGCATGCTCCGGCGGCAGCTGGTCGAGTCCGCGCGGGTCGGCGGTCCTCTCGATTTCGCGCATCAGCGGACTGAGGTCCGCCATGAGCAGCCGGCTGTCAACGACCAGCTCGAGGTGCATGCCCTGGCGCAGCGCGACACCGACGGCACTCCGGTCATCCGGCGCGACCACACCCTCCGGTCGCTCCGCGCCGTGCGGGCCTCTGGTCCAGGAGATCCGGTAGGCGGTTCCGCCCCCGATCTCGACGGGCGCTTGCCGGCCGAGAGTTCCACCGATGGCCAGACCCTCGTGCGCAGTGACCGCATCCGGCCGGAGTCCCAGCCGAGCGGCGTAGTCCACGCGACCCGGCTGCTCGTTCGCGAAGGCGGCCAGACCCGCCGGCAGGGCGTCCGGACCGAAGTGCAGGGCCAGGTAGCGCGCGCTCTCCCGGATCTGCTCGTACGCTGCCGCGGGAACGATACGCGACGAGTCAGCGTCCTCTGGACCCGCTGCGTCCGCGCCCACTGCATCCGCAGCGATCCCCACCCCGGTCAGCGCCGTCGCCAGCCGGCTCTCCTGGCTCCTCTTCGATATAGACATGGCGCTCCATGGGCCCACGGCACTCAGCAGGAAAGCGCCCGTGAGCACGAGCGGCACGGCGTGCAGGCTGAACGCCCGGCGACGCCACAGCTGCACCGTCGCCCCGATCGCGAGCGCCACCAGCGCGCTCAGCACGACCACTCGCACGACCCGGAACTCCGTCGAGCCGTACTGGTCGATGCGCATCAGCAGCACCCAGAACCCCAGCGGCGCCAGCGGGATGAACAGCGCTGGAGCAAGCCGGAGCCACCGGGCGAGCATACCGCGTCCCGGCCGCGGGTCGAACAACAGCAGCGCCAGCGCCGTCAGCCCGCCGGCCGCCAGCAGCATCGGCGAGACCATGTTCTTCGGGATCTCGCCCGTCACGAGGATGCGGACGACGTACGCGTACAGGATCAGCGTATAGAGCGCGAGCAGCGGCGGTACCAGCCAGAGCGCGATCCGATACACGACGGACGCTACTCCGGACGATGGCACGCCGGCCGCCGTAACCGCCGACGTTCCAGCCGCGGGCAGCCGCTCCGTTCCCACGGCCGCTGCGGCCGTTTCCGTCGGACCGGGCACCGCTACCGTTCCCGTCGGACCGGGCTCCGCCGCGATCCGGGCGTAGTCCTCCAAACCGCCGAGCACGATCCACGGAATCAGCACGAACGCGATCCACCCCCAGACGTGCAGAAAGATCTGCTCATCGAGCCGCAGCTCGAAGAGGTTGCCGACCGCGGCGAGCGCCAGCGCGAGGCCGATGAACAGCGCGGCGCCGTACAGCACCGCGCCAATCACCCGCAACGCAAAGCGCCCGTCCACGCGGCGCATCCGTGCCACCCGTTCCGCGCCGTCATCGCCTCGCCCGGCGAACGCCGGCAGCGCCACCAGCCACGTCACCGCCGCAGCCGCCAGCAGTGCCGCGCGCCAGGCTTCCGCCTCGTAACGGAAGTCCACCACCGTCCACGCATAGATCCCGACGACCAGCGCGCCGCCGATCGTAAACGCCCAGCGCCGCACGGCGTCCCAGCGT
The DNA here is from genome assembly GCA_035461085.1 of Longimicrobiales bacterium. Classification (GTDB taxonomy): domain Bacteria; phylum Gemmatimonadota; class Gemmatimonadetes; order Longimicrobiales; family RSA9; genus SH-MAG3. Next base: position 11,660 of record DATHVW010000252.1, read on the forward strand.
CCCGTCGCGTGCAGCAGCGTGCCCGTCCAGGCGACGACCAGCAGCAGCGCACACGGCACCGCGATCTCCGCCCACGCCTGAAACGCGGCGTCGCCCGCGCCCGACTCCAGTGCCCACGAGAACATCGCCGCCACCACGAGCGTGGCGATCACCTCGACGGGAGCCCGGCGCACACCGCGAAGGGCGTCGCTCAGGTACCGTCCGGCGCGGGTGGTCAATGAGGTCGTCATGTGCGTCTCCATGGGGCGATTGGCGGAACCAGCTTCCGCGGCTCCTCCATGATAAAGCGCTTTATCACATAAAGCAAGATGCCGATGGCCGTGGGCCGTTGGCCGGCCATGCGGGGAGCCGACCCCCAGCCCGCGGGTCGCACCTCACACGACGGTGGGAAAGGCGCGGGACGTGCATCGCCTGGCGGCGGACGATTGCATGGAGCGGGACATGGAAGACACCGATTCGCTGGTGCTGACGCTGCTGCGCGAGCTGGACGACATCACGGTGGCGGACCGGGTACGGCAGCGGACGGACCTGGGGTTACAGACCAGGATGGACACGGAGCTGATCGGGCGCGTCGGCTCCTACGTGAATGCCCCCGGCCATGTGCTGCGGACGCGGCTCGGGGACCTCGAGCGGGAGTGGAGCATCGAACGGGTGCTCGCGCTGCAGTCGTCGGCCAGCTCCGTCACGGGGATTCTGCTGGGAGCGATGGGGCGGAGGCGGTGGTATGTGCTGGCGCTCGTGACGTCCGGATTCCTGCTGCAGCACTCGCTCCAGGGGTGGTGTCCGCCGCTCGAGCTGCACCGGCGGCTGGGGTTTCGCACGCAGCGCGAGATCGACCTCGAGATCCACATGCTGAAGCTGCTGCGCGGCGATTACGGCGATCCGGGCAGCGGAGTCACCACGTCGTTCGTCGAGTGATTCAGCTGGATGCCCGTGCGGCGCTCAATGATACGAATGTCCTCGCGCGGCGAGCAGGCATGTCGATCAGGAGGCAGCGCCGCCGGGCTGGTTCACGCCTCCTGACGCGCGGCGGCCAGCTGTAGCGGCTCGAACCGAGCGGTGAAATGGCGCAGCACCGGCGCCTGGTGCGTGATGCGCAGGCCGCCGATCCGCTCCCGGTTCTCCCACACTTCGCGGATCACTTCGATGACGTAATCGATGTGGCTCTGCGTGTAGACACGGCGCGGAATGGCCAGCCGTACCAGCTCCATCGGAGCCGTCGTTTCCGTGCCCGTCTCCGGATCGCGCTTCCCGAACATGACGGTACCGATCTCTACCGCGCGGATTCCGCCCGCGCGATACAGCTCGGCGACGAGTGCCTGACCGGGCAGCTCGTGAGGCGGCACGTGCGGCAGGAACCCGGCCGCATCGATGTAGATGGCGTGTCCGCCCGGGGGCTGGATGATGGGAACGCCGGCAGCGGAGATGTGCTCGCCGAGGTAGCGTACGGAAGCGATGCGGTAATGGAGGTAATCCTCCTCGACCACTTCGCGCAGTCCGACGGCGATCGCGTCCAGATCGCGGCCGGCGAGGCCGCCGTAGGTCGGAAACCCCTCGGTCAGGATCAGGAGGTTCGTCTCCTGCTCGGCGTGACTGTCGTTGTTGGTGCTCAGGAAGCCGCCGATGTTGGCGAGTCCGTCCTTCTTCGCGGAGAACGTGCAGCCGTCGGCATGGGAGAAGATCTCGCGCGCGATGTCGCGCACCGATCGGTTGGCGTAGCCGTTCTCCCGTTCGCGGATGAGGAACGCGTTCTCGGCAAAGCGGCAGGCATCGATGTAGAACGGGATGTCGTGTTTGCGGCACACGTCGCGCACCGCGCGGATGTTCTCCAGCGATGCGGGCTGACCGCCACCCGAGTTGTTGGTCAGCGTGATCATGCAGATGGGTATACGGTCCGCGCCGACTTCTGCGATCAATGATTCCAGCGCGGCCACATCCATGTTGCCCTTGAACGGGAACCGCGACTGCGTGTCGCGCGCCTCAGCACAGGGGAGATCGATGGCGCGTGCACCGACTGCTTCGACGTTCG
>DATHVW010000253.1:0-26747 GCA_035461085.1 Longimicrobiales bacterium
CAGAGTGGGTACCGCGTCCGAGTCAGCTGTCCACGCTCGCCTCACCGGCCGGCTTCAGCCAGTGCACGAACCACTGCCGCAGCCGGCCGAGCCGGTCCACCAGCAGCCACGGCTCCCCGGTCCTCGACAGGTCGTGCGTCGAGCGCGGGTAACGGATGAACTCGACCGGCACGTCCTGTTTCCGCAGCGCCATGAACCACTGCTCCGCGTCCGCCATCGGCGTCCGGTGATCCTCCTCCGACTGCACGATCAGCGTCGGCGTACGCACCCGCTCGACGTACCGGATCGGCGACAGCTCCTCGTACAGGTCCCAGTTCTCCCAGGGCTTGCCATAGAACTCGAACTCCGTGAGGCCCTGGGCGTCCGACGCGCCGTACCAGGAGAACCAGTTGCTGATCATGCGGTCAGCCTGCGCGGCCTTGAAGCGGTTCGTCTTCGTCGTGATCCACGCCGTCATGAAGCCGCCGTACGATCCGCCGGTCACGCCCATCCGCGTCGAGTCCACATCCGGCCGCTGCGCCGCGATGTCCACCGCCTTCATCAGGTCCTCGTAATCCTCCATGCCCCAGCGGCCGCGTGTCGAGTACGTGAAATCGGCGCCGTAACCCGATGACCCGCGCGGGTTCGTATAGAGCACCCACATCCCGGCACCCGTGATGTTGTGGAACTCGTCGAACCAGCCCTCGCCGTACGCGGAGTGCGGACCGCCGTGGATGTAGAGGACGAGCGGGTACTTCTTCCCGGGCGTGTAGCCGTACGGCTTCTGGAGCCATGCCTCGATCTCCAGTCCGCCGACCGACTCGTACGTGAAGCGTTCGGCATCCGGCCACGCGATCTCGCGGTTCAGCTCTTCATTGAACGACGTCAGCTGTCGCTCGTTGCGCCCGTTCGCATCGGCGATGAACAGCTCCGTCGGACGGTCCACGGACGTCGAGACGTACGCGACCTTCGTGAAGCGCTGGTCATATGAGAAACCGTTCAGCCGGCGCCGCCCGCCGATGATCTCCGTCATGCGGCCGTTGCGCGGCGATACGCGGAACAGGGCGGTGCGCCCGCCGATCGCGGCGTTCACGAGAATCTCACCATTCGGCGACCAGTCGTATCCGCCGGGCTCGTACTGCCAGTCGCCGAGCACATTGCGCGGCTCGCCGCCGTTCACATCGACCACGTACAGTCGCCGCGACTGCACGCGATGCGGGCTCGACACAAACGCGATCTGGCGGCTGTCGGGCGACCAGGCGATGCTGCGCTCATCGCCGGGTGCCGTCGTGATGCGCCGCGGCTCACCACCCGATACGGGGACAATGAATATGTCGCTGTCGTTGCGGATCTCCTGATCGCGCTCCGTGCTGAACGGCAGCAGCGCGAGCGAGTCCTGCATGGCCTGCACGACGGAGTCGCTGCGCAGCTCTGCATCGGCTGCGAATGCAATCCACCGTCCGTCCGGTGACACGGCGACATCCAGGTGCGAGTAGGATGTGCGGGTGAGCTGCACCTTCGCGGTATCACCCTCCCGCTGGACCCAGATCTGCGCCGGATCGTACGTGCGAGCCTCGCGCCGGTTCGGCACGAAGCCGGGACCGTTCCGCTTGTAGCCGTTGTCCACGATGTGGCGACCATCGAAGCGGCGCGGCTCCAGCGGCCGGGTGATCGCACCGAACGGCGGCCGCGCAGTCGCAGCCATGCGCTCGAACGGATCCTCGTCGCGCTCCTTCGACTCATCCTCCTCGTCGCCGTCCTCGTCGTCTTCCATGCCCTGTGCGAACACGACGAACGAGCCGTCGCGCGGTCGCGAGCCGGACGGATAGTCCATCTGGAACGCTTCGCCCGAGGGACGGTCCATCCTCAGCGCCCAGGTGGACCCCTGTCCGCCCGGACGGCGCGAGGAAAAGAACAGGTGCGTCCCGTCGTGCGACCAGCGGGGCGAGGACGATGACACTCCCGGCGACGTGTAGCGGACCGGGTCGCCGCCCGCCGCGGGCACCACCCAGACCTCGCTGTGCCGCTCGTTCTCCTCCTCCTTCACCGTCGTGACCGTGAAGGCGACCAGCCGACCGTCGGGCGACATGGCCGGACTGCTCACCGTCGTGAGCCGGTACCAGTCGTCGGGGGTGAACGCACGACCTGCCGGCTCCTGGGCCGCGATCGGTGTGAAGGCGAGCGCCACCAGCAGAAATAGGATACGTGCCGAACGCATTGATCCGCTCCATCCGGGGTGTGTGGGGAACAGAACGTATACAATGCCGGACGCCGCAGGTCAAAGAGCGTCCGAGGCCCTGCTCACCCCCAGCGCGCCGTCAGCGCATCCAGCATCTTGCCGTGTATGCCGCCGAACCCGCCGTTCGACATGATCATCAGCACATCGCCGGGCTCCGCATCAGCCGTGACGCGCGCCACGATCTCATCGACGTCCGGGATGTATGCCGCCTTCCTGCCCGCGGCATGCCACGCCCTGACCAGCCGGTCGGGTTGCATGGCCGTCTGCGCATCGTAGCGCTCAGGATGAAATAGTCCGGCCAGGACGATCTCGTCGGCCAGGCCGAGCGCCTGTTCGTAGTCGGCCTCGAACTCGCGCCGCTGCGCCGTGTAGCTGCGCGGCTCGAAGATCGCCACCAGTCTCCCGTCCGGATACCTGCTCCGCGCGGCCAGCAGCGTCTCGCGTACTGCCGTCGGGTGATGCGCGAAATCGTCGATGACGGTCACGCCGTTGATCACGCCGCGTACCTCCATGCGGCGGCGCACGCTGCGATAGCTGCGCAGCGCTTCGCGCACCTTGTCGGGATCGGCATCCACCGCCTCCGCGGCGGCAATCGCCGCAAGACAGTTGCGGATGCTGAACGCGCCCGACAGCGGTGTCTCGACATCTCCCCACACACGACCATCGTGCATCACGGTAAAACGCGTGGTGTCCCCGAATGTCACGTTGCGCGCGGACCACATCACGTCGCCGGACGTGCCCTCAGGGTCGTACCCGAACGGCTCGACCGGCGCGAACGACTTCTGCGCCAGCTCGCGCACCGCGGGCGAATCCCAGCCGGCGATCAGACGGCCGCTCGTCGGGACGAGATTGATGAAGCGCGCAAACGCATACAGGTATGCCGTCTCGTCGCGATAGATGTCGGCGTGGTCGAATTCGATGTTGTTGACGATGGCCACGTGCGGCAGGTAGTGCCACATCTTCGGGCCCTTGTCGAAATACGCCGTGTCATACTCGTCCGCCTCGATCACGAAGTACTCCGAGTCCGTCAGCCGGAACGACGTCCCGAAGTTCTCCGCCACGCCCCCGATCAGGAACGACGGGTTCAGTCCCGCGACATCCAGAATCCAGGCGAGCAGCGATGTCGTGGAGGTCTTCCCGTGCGTTCCCGCGACCGCCAGCGATATGCGACGCCGGATGAACTCCTCCTTGATCGTGGCGGCCGCCGAGGTGTAGGGCAGCCGCTCGTTCAGCAGATACTCCAGCTCCGGATTGCCGCGCGATATCGCATTGCCGACCACGACCATGTCGGGCCGGGGCGTCAGGTTCTCCGGCCGGTACCCCTCCGCGTATGCGATCCCCATCGATTCCAGCATGGTGGACATGGGCGGGTACACATTCTCATCGGACCCGGTGACACGATGCCCGGCCGCCGTCAGCAGCCCCGCAAGGGACGCCATCGCCGTCCCGCCGATACCCATCAGGTGGTAGTGCATTTACCGCAGGTCCCCTGTTTCGGATGAGTGATGCACAGGACTGTACCGCCCCGCGTCGTGCTGCAAAAGGATCTGAGGATGGCGCCTGTGCACGGACAGGGCCGCCGCGTGGTCGGTCGACCGCCTGCCCAGGCCTCTCCGGGATGGAACCCCCCGGCGCCGTGTCGCCCCTCCGCAGGCAGTGTGCGGAGGGTGGACAGCCTGACGATCCCCGGTTACATTTTCTGGTCTGGGGTTCTTTATGCCCCTGCCTGATGTTCGTGGAAACGGGAGCAACATGATCGAGATCCAGATTGGCGAAGGCGACCGTATCGAGTGGGCGCTGAAGCAGTTCCGGCGCAAGATGCTGCGTTCCGGACTGTTCAAGGACATGAAGAAGAAGCGTTTCTACGAGAAGCCGAGCGAGGCCCGCAAGCGCAAGGCGGCAGACGCGCGCCGGCGCAACGCGCGCGCACGTCGTCGCCGCTGAGTCGCTGGACCTTCCCGACATAGCCGCACGCCGCAGATTCCGGCGGGTCCCGTAGTGGACTCGCCGTTATTTTCGTTACTATTGGCGTACTCCTGCAAGCGGAACTGAATGGAGCGGCCGCGCAGCAGCAATCGCCCCGGTCGCCGGGGGCAAGCCGAAAGCACGAGATGAAGCAACGCAGCTCTGCTGTGCCGGCATCGCCGTCCGTGACTCCCATGGCCGTGCTGCTTTCCGCGGCGGTGGTGGCCATCATGCTGGCCGTCTCGCTGGTCGCGCGGCAGTGGATTCCCTACACCCAGATGACGTTCTTCCTCGTGGCGGTGCTGGTATCCGCGCGCGTGGGGGGCTTTGCGCTCGGCGTTTTCGCAATCGCGCTGTCCGTGCTGGCGGCCGAGCTGATCATATTCCGGCCTGTCGGTGTCGCAGAGATCGAGCTGATATCTGCCCGAATCGTGAGTTGGGCGGTCGTGGCTCTTGTGACCGCGTACATTGTGGACCGCATGCAGCGCGAGCGGAGCAGGGCAGCTGCGCAACAGGCGGAGGCCGAGCGCCTGGCGGCCGAGCTGCGCGAGCAGGCTGGCAAGCTCTCGGCGCAGGTCGAGCAGTCTAATGCACTCGCCGGCGAACTGGAGGAGGTCAACGCGCGCCTCACGGCCCAGTCCGAGGTGGCGCGCCGCGTGGCCGATCGCGCGGAACGGCTGCAGCGGTTCACCGCGCAGATGCTCGAGCGCGTTGGCGCCGCCGGTGTTGCCACCCTGATCGTGGACGAGGGGCGCCTGGCAGTGGAGGCCGGTGCGGCGTCGCTGATGCTGGCCCGCGATCATGCGCCCGAGATGGTGGCCTCCCACGGTTACACGGACGTGGTGCTCAACCCCGCCGGCGAGCTCTTCAGCGGGCCGAGCCCGCTGATGGACGCACTTCACCAGGGCACTCCCGTGTGGGTCGAAAGGGAGGAGGATCTGCACGAGCGCTATCCCCTGCTGGCGTCCTATCCGAAGAGCGGCCGCGCGTGGGCGGCACTGCCGCTCCAGCTGGATGGCCGCAGGATCGGCGCGCTCGCGCTCAGCTACGACGAGCCCCAGTCGTTTCCGGCCGACGATCGGTCGTTCATGCTGCTGATCGCACAGCAGTGCGCCCAGGCGCTCGAGCGTGCACGTCTGCACAGCATGGAAGTGAGTGCGCGCGTGCGTGCGGAATTCGCGGAGCGCAGGCTGGCGTTGCTCGCCGAGGCGAGTGCCCGCCTGGCCGCGTCGCTCGATTACCTCGCTTCGCTCGCCAATCTCGCGAACCTCGCCGTACCCGAGGTCGCCGACTGGTGCGTCATTCATCTCGTCGATGCCGAAGGCGTCCCGCGTCTGATCGCCGCCGCGCACAGCGACCCGGATCTGGCCGAGCGGCGCAGGTCGATCGAGGACCTCTACCCCGCGACGATCCAGGACCGCGCGGCCTATGCCGAGGTCCTGCGCACGGGCGACGTAGTGCACATCGAGCCCGTGACCGACGACTACCTGCGCTCCGTCGCGCGCGATGAGGAGCACCTCGACATCCTGCGCTCCTTCGACCTCCGCGCGCAGCTCACCGTGCCGCTCCGGATCGAGGACCGGGTGAGCGGCGCAGTGACGCTCGGCCATGCGGAGTCAGGGCGCACGTTTGCCGAGACGGATGTGACGCTCGCACTCGAGCTGGGGCGCAGGGCGGGCAATGCCGTGGAGAACGCTCGCCTCTACCAGGCAGCGCACCACGCCAGCGAAGCCAAATCGGACTTTCTCGCGGTCATGTCCCACGAGCTGCGCACGCCCCTGAACGCCATCATCGGCTACAGCGATCTCCTCCTGATGGGGGTGCCCACGGGCGTGCCCGATCCGGCACGTCGCCAGGTCGAACGCATCCGCAGCGCGTCCACGAGCCTGCTGCACCTCGTCGAGGAAGTGCTGAGCTTCTCGCGCGTGGAGGCCGGCAAGGAAGACATCCGGATCTCGCCCGTGGACCTGGGTGCAGTCGTCCGCGACTGTGTGGCCATGATCGAGCCGCTCGCATCCGAGAAGGGGCTGGCGCTCGAAGTGGAAGTCCCGGAGAGACCGCTGAAGGTGGTATCCGATGAGCGCAAGATCCGGCAGATCCTCACCAATCTGCTGTCCAACGCAGTGAAGTTCACGGAGAGCGGCTCGGTGCATGTCAGCGTGCGCGCGACGGACGGCGAGATGCAGATCGATGTGCGGGATACCGGCATCGGCATTTCGCCGGAGAACATCGATCGCATCTTCGAGCCCTTCTGGCAGGTCGAGCAGTCGGCGACGCGCCGGTTCGGCGGCACGGGCCTGGGCCTGGGCGTAGCGCGCAAGCTGGCGAAGCTGCTCGAAGGACGCCTCGAAGTGCAGAGCGAGGTCGGCGTCGGCAGCGTGTTCACACTCGTGCTGCCGGCCCACACGCCCGGCATGCAGAGACTGGCGTGAGCGACATCCCCGTTCCGGACGTGCTCCGCTCGAAGCGCGATGAGCGCGGTCGTTTCATTCTGCCCTGGCCGCTCGACGAGGAGCCGACCCGCGGTCTCCGCGACATGGCGCGCTGGTATCGTAACCGCATGCGCGATGGGGTCCAGCCGAACCCGCCCGCCACCGCATTCGAGATGTTGGAGCCGGACGTCGCGATGCCGCGCAACGACACCGACGAGCTGCGCATCACGTGGGTGGGGCACGCCACGTTCCTGATCCAGCTCGCCGGCATCACCATCCTGACCGATCCCATATGGAGCCGTCGCGCCTCGCCGGTCGGCTGGGCCGGGCCATCCCGCCTCGTGCCGCCGGCTCTCGCGTTCGATTCGCTGCCGGTCGTCGATGTCGTGGTGCTCTCGCACGACCACTACGATCATCTCGACAGCCGCACCGTGCGCCGACTTCAGGCGCGGTTCGGCAACGATCTCACGTGGGTCACGCCGCTCGGCTACGCATCGTGGCTGCGCGGATTCGGTGTGCGCAATGTCGTGGAGCTCGACTGGTGGGATGGCGCGCACGTGGCGACCCCGGCCGGACCGCTCCACGTCCAGGCCACGCCCGCGCAGCACTGGACGAAGCGGTCGCCGTTCAGCGAACGGACGCGGCTCTGGGCCGGGTTCGTGCTGAGCGCCGCCAATGCCTCGAGTGTATACTTCTGCGGCGACACCGGTTACTTCCGCGGCTTCACCACGATCGGCAGGCTCGGTCCCTTCGCCGCGTCATTCCTGCCGATCGGCGCGTATGACCCGCGCTGGTTCATGAAGCCCGCGCACATGAACCCGGAGGAGGCCGTGCGCGCGTACGCCGAGCTGGGCGATGGCGGGCTGTTCGTCGGCATGCACCACGCCACGTTCCGGCTGACGGACGAGCAGCCATTCGAGCCGGCGGCGCGCACGCGGACGGCATGGAGCCGGCGCGGTCTTCCGCCCGATCGCCTCTGGGTGCCGCGCCACGGCGAGACGCGCATCATTCCGCTCCGCTGAACTCACTGAACGCGACGAAGCGATGCTGGCGAGCGAAGCCCTGTCCGATCTCGAGCTGCTGATCCGGTCCCGCTACGGACTCATCCACATCGATACAGTCGAGGAGGAGCGTACCGAGCTTCTCCTGAGGCATGTCTCCGACCGCCTGACACTGCCGTTCTTCGCCTGGTCGCGGACACGCGGACTGTGCCGCGACGGCCATGCGAACGGCGTCTATGAGACGCAGGACCCCGCGCAGGCGCTCGCGCACATCGTCAGCTCGCAGATGGCCGGGCTGTATATGTTCCCGGCGTTCGAGGGTCTCGCGGGCAACGAGCTCATTGTGCACCGGCTGAAGGAGGTCGCGGCCGAGCTCGGCAAGCGCCGCGGCGCGCTCATCCTCACCGGCACGTCGCTCGATCTGCACGAATCAGTTCGCAGGCTGATCGCCGTGATGTCGCTCCCGGAGCCCGGCCCCGAGGAGTTTCGCAGCCTGATCGAGCACATTGCACGCGACGTCGGCCGCAAGGACCCGGTGGCCGTGCAGCTCAGTGAGCAGGACGAGGTGCGGCTGCTCGGATCGCTGCGCGGCCTGTCACTGCTCGAGGCGGAGAAGGTGCTGACGAAGGCGATGGTCGAGGATCATCGCCTCACCGCCGATGACATCGTGCACGTCATCGATGCGAAAAAGCAGATCGTCGAGCGCGAGGGCGTGCTCGAGTACTATCCCGCAGAGGAATCGCTCGCCGAGGTGGCCGACCTCGCGGGACTCAAGGGCTGGCTGCGCAAGAGACGCAACATCCTGAGCGACCCCGTGCGTGCGGCGGAGTTCGGCCTCACCTTTCCGAAGGGCCTGCTGCTCATCGGCGTCCCCGGCTGCGGCAAGAGCCTGTGCGCACGCGCCGTCGCCACCGAGTGGGGACTGCCGCTGCTGCGCCTCGATACCGGCAGCCTCTACAACAAGTTCATCGGCGAGACCGAGAACAACTTCCGGCGCGCCATGCGCACTGCCGAGCGCCTCGCGCCCTGCGTCCTGTTCATCGATGAGCTCGAGAAGGCGTTCGCCGCTGGCGGCTCCGACGATGGCGGCGTGTCTCTGCGCGTGCTCGGCACGTTCCTGTCCTGGCTCCAGGACCGCGAGCAGGACGTGTTCGTCGTCGCCACCGCCAATGACGTGTCGCGCCTGCCCCCCGAGTTCCTGCGCAAGGGTCGCTTCGACGAAACGTTCTTCGTCGATCTGCCCGACCCGGAAACCCGCACCGAAATCCTGCGCATCCACCTGAAGCGCCGCGGCCAGGATCCCGACGCCTTCCGTCTCGATCTCGTGACCACCGCGACCCACGCGTTCAGCGGCGCCGAAGTCGAACAGGTGATCGTCTCCGCACTCTACACGGCATTCAACGACGGTGGCGCACTCAGCACGGAGCACATGCTCCGCGAAGCCGCCGCGACGCGACCGCTGGCTGTGATGATGGCCGAGAAGATCACGGCGCTCAGGGAATGGGCGAAGGACCGGACGGTGCCGGCCAATTAGGTGAGTCTGCGCCGCGGGTAGTTGTCCGTTGACCCCCGCCCGTGCGCGCGCGCGTGCGCGTGCCCGAGTCGTTGTTAGTCGTTGTTACCTGATTCGCGCACGGGCACGCACGCGCGCACGGGCGGGGGTGGTTCAGGGGGTGCCGAAAATTGAACGCGCACGCGGGTTACAACAGAAAGGCCGGGAGCATCCTGCTCCCGGCCTTTCCTGCCGGACTTCTTCGCGGGGCGTTGGCTACCAGCCCGGTGACAGGCTGAAACCCCAGTGCCAGCCCTTGTCCGGACGCTGGAAGGGATAAGCGTAATACGCTTCCAGGATCACGTAGCCGAGAACGTTTGCGCGGGCGCTCACGCCGGTGCTGAACACGGGTACGCGGGCATCCGTGGTGCGTGCGAATTCGAGCGTCGGGCTGTCATCCGCGGTCCACGCGAGGCCGACGTCGAAGAACGGCGATACCTCCAGCGGCAGGTAGGGGAAGTTGATCAGCCCGAGCTCCGACACGCCAAGCACCGGAATGCGCAGCTCCATGTTCGCCACTGCCACGCGCGAGCCGAACAGCCGGTCGAATGCCGGGCAGCCGCTCTGCGTGTCGGGGTCCAGCGTTCTGCACTCGTTGTTCTCGAACGACTCGCGTGCATAGCCGCGAATGAGCGTCTCGTAGCCGACGTTGATCTCGCCGAGCAGACGCCGGCCTTCCGAGTCGGTTCCGTCAGCATCCTTGCCGTACCTGCCATAGTGCATCCCGCGGAATGCCACGGTGAGAGGTCGCAGGAACAGGTATCGGCGGTAATCGGCGAGCAGCGTCGCGTACTGCAGCGAGCCGAACGTCGGTGACACCTCGGCGCGCCACCGCTGTCCCGCCACCGGCGACGTCAGACCGAAGAACGAGTTGTCACCCACCAGCGCCGCGGAAGCCTCGACGAAGTTCAGCGCGTCCGGCGATTCCACCTCCTGCTGGATCGGCGGCGCGACCTGCACCTGTCCGGTCGGATCGAAGAAATACTGGATGACCTCGCGATCGAACGCGTAGCGCGTGTAGCCCGCGTTGAACTCGAAACGACGCGTCTGCGAGAACGGGTACTGCGCCATCCCCTGCGCCTGCTGGATGTAGATGCGCTCCAGGTACTGGCTGTAGATCAGGTTGTTCGTGCCCGGCTCCCGGTCCAGGCCCTGGAAGCCGGTGAGATACGGGATGTGTCCGATGACCGCGCCGTAGTTCCAGCGGTTCTCGGCGTCGATGTACATCGCCTGCCCGCCGATGTCCTTGAAGCTGCCGTTCGCCTGCACCACCGCCTGCACCTGTTTGTTGCCCAGCATGTCGCCGAACAGGAAGCCGATGCCGCCGGCGATCCCCGCACCCCCGAAATCGCTCACGCCGACGCCCACCGTGGGGGGTGCGATGTATTCGAGGCTGAGCCTCGAGTCGTAGTCACGGATCGCGAACTGCCGCTGCATTGGCAGGCCCGTCACGGGGTCGGCCAGATAGTCGCTCACGAGCCCGCTGCCGAACGCCTCCACCGGCGGGAGAATGGCTGCGCGCGCGATCTGCGGTGTCGTCCGGTCCACGGGCTGACCGCGCGTGCGCGTCGCGTCCAGTCCGTAAATGTTGTTGCCCGAGTTTTCGAACACCGAGAACATCACGCGGCCATCGCCGGCCGCGATCGACATGGCGGGCGACAGCTTGCTGATGCCGCTGATCCCCGTTGCCAGGTTCGTCACCTGATAGATCTGGTTCGTCGCCAGCTCCACGCGGTACAGATCCGTGAAACCCTGCGGGTCGGCCAGGAAGTACAGATCCCGGCCGTCCGGCGAGAACTGCGGGTTGATGTGCTTGCCCGACGGGAACAGGTCGAGGAGCCGGGTCTGCCGCGACGCGACGTCCACCACCGCCAGCCGCATCTCGCCGTAGACGAGTGAGTTCAGGTCCGTCGCCGCGTCCGTCGCGAATGCGATGGAGCCGCCGTCCGGTGACCACGCCGGGTGAATGTTGGCGTACCGGTCGTTCGTCAGCTGCTGCACGTTGCCGGTACCGAGGTCGAGCACGTACAGGTCGCTGAGACCGCCGGCCATCCCGCTGAACGCGATACGGCTGCCATCGGGCGACCATGCCACCGTCTGAACCGCACCCACACCTTCGACCGAGAAGCGCCGCTCGATGTCGCGCGAAGCAATGTCGACGATCGCGATCTGGTTGTCGCCGTCGGCAAACACGATGAACGCGAACTTCTGCCCGTCCGGCGACCACGATCCCGCTGACTGGATGAAGCTGAGCGCGTCGAAGTGCTCGTCGCGGTCCGGGCTCGTCAGCTCCGTCACGATCTCGCCCGTGACTGCATCCGCGATGTAGAGATCGATCGTGAAGATCTGACGTCGCCCGAAGAACGCCACGTAACGTCCGTCCGGACTCACGGCCGGCGCCAGGTTCATTGCGCCCGGCTCGTCATCATGCAGCACCCGGTCGCCCGCATCCTCCGGCCGCTGCCGTCCCGCGAGCAGGGGCAGGTAGGTCGCGCGGATCGACGTGATCCAGTCCTGTGAGAGCTGCTCGCTGTTCACGCCCAGCACGCGCTCGAGCGCGACCTCGAAGCCCGCGCGCGTCGCATAGCGGAACACCTCCGTCACTGCCGCATCGCCGTAGCGCCCGGCGACATAGGCCCACAGCGCCTGGCCATAACGGTAGGGGAAGAAGCGCGTGTCCGTCGTCAGCTGCCGGATCGTCGGCAGCTCGCCGCGGAGCGCTGCGTCCCGCATCCACATCGCCGTGTGCGCGTCCTCACGGCCGAGCGACAGGTACTCCGCCATCCCCTCGATCAGCCACAGCGGCAGCCGGTTCAGTCCCTGCAGGCCGCCGCCCCCCGCCGATGACGAGAGGTCGTACTGGAAGACATGCACCAGCTCGTGACCCAGCACGTGGTCGTTCTCGAAGTACGTGCCGGTGAACGGCATCACCACGCGGTTCCGCAGCGCGTCCGTGAACCCGCCCGTTCCCTCCGTGAGCTGGCCCCACGTCGTGTTCGTCTGCTGGAAGTCCGGATGGTCGGCGTAGAAGATGAGCGGTTTCTTCAGAAACTCGTGCTGGAACGCGCGCGACAGCCGCGCATACCACCGCTCCGACATGCGCGCCGCATCCTGCACGACCGTCTGCTCAGCCGGATAGAAATGAACATCGAAATGGTCCGTCTCCATGATCCGCCAGTCGAACGTCTCGTACTGCACTTTCTGACGTCCGAAATACTGCGCTGCTGCCGGTGAGCTGTCGATCAGGAGAAGGGAAACGATCAATAGGTAGAAGAGGGCAGGGCCTCTCCCCGGTCGCGACGACATGAGACCCCCCTGGGGCGTGAGATGACACGGGTTTGTCCCGTGCGTGCCGGGCTCGCGAATTCGCAAGGCTTATACCATGGGACGCCTCTGCTTCGTTCCGCAGAGCCGCACCGCCAGCCCGCTGCCGTATAAGTACGCCCGAGACCCACCGAACGCGACGCCGCGCGGCGCCGGCTCGGCACGAATGCTACCGGGGCGGCGCCGCTTCGCCCCTGCCCGCGGCTTCTTCCCGTCGGGAGGTCTCGCTTTCGAACGACGACCAGACGCGCTCGACATCTCCCGGCGATATATGCCGCGGAGTTCCCGCGAGGATACCGGTGACGTGGCGGAAGGGCCGGCCGAAGTGCATGCCGTCCTCCTTGATCACGAACTCCCGGATATCGCGGTCATGGGGTGAGCCGCGCATCTTCAGAACGGTCAGACCCCGGTTCACTGCTGCGCTCATCAACGAGATCCTCAGCTTCTCCAGTCTGGAGCACGGTCGCGCCGAGCTGGAGCTGGAAGACACCGATCTGCGCACGCTCGTCGAAGAGGTCGTGGACATGCTCCCGCCCCTCGCCGGCAGAAAGGACGTCGCGCTCGAGATGGAATTGCCCGCCGGTTCCGTCTCGCTGCAGACCGATGCCCACAAACTCCGCCAGATCCTGCTCAATCTCCTCGGAAACGCCATCAAGTTCACCGACGACGGCACCGTCACCGGCCGCGTCGCCACCGAGGTCCAGGACGCCGTCATCACCGTCCACGATACCGGCTGCGGCATCGCCGCCCGCGACATCGAGCGGATCTTCCACCCCTTCTGGCAGGCCGAGCAGTCCCGCATCCGCAGCGCCGAGGGCACCGGTCTCGGCCTCGCCGTCGCCCGCCGCTTAGCCCATCTCCTGGCCGGCGACATCACCGTCGAGTCCCTTCCCGGCGACGGGTCCAAGTTCACGCTCCGCCTGCCCTGGCGCTACCCGCGCAACCGGCGGGAGAGCACGGAGCGGCGTACGGCTGACGATCGGGGCCACATCGACTTTTGCAAATCGACGTACTTGCATTTCGCCAATCGCCCATATTAGGTTTCCACGGCGAGTTAGACCCCCTCTCACAGCCGAACTGAACGCGATGGAGCGTACACAGCGCTGGCTGCGTTGGCTTTATACGGGCCGCCTGGTGCTGGCGACGGCGATCTTCGTCGCAGCGCTGGCGCAGTGGTTCAGCCCGGATGGCAGCCCGTTCGAGACGCTGGTGGCGACGATCGCGCTGCTGTCGGCGCTCGCGGTCACGGCGTTCGGCCTGTGGTGGGTGGAGCTGAGGGACGAGGTCCCGCAGCGGAATTTCCTGTACATCCAGGTCCTGTTCGACGTTCTGCTGGTGACGGCCGCGGTCCATGTGACGGGCGGTCCGCTGAGCCCGTTCCCTCCGCTCTATATCCTGGTGATCACGGCCGGTGCGCTGCTGTTGCCGCTGCCGGGCGGCATGCTGATCGGCGCACTGGCAAGCATGCTGTTCTTCGCGGACGTGGTCTTCCTGCACCCGGTCGAGCCTGCGTTGCAGGATTTCATGCGAATCGGACTGTTCTGCGTGATGGCCGTGGCGATGGCGGCGGTGGGCGATCGTCTGCGCCGGACGGGGACGGCGCTGGGCGCGATCGAGTCGGAGCTGCATCAGCTGCGGCTGGAGACGGGCGACATCCTGGACGGGATCGATACGGCGCTCGTGACGGTGGATGGGGAAGGTCGGCTGATGTACATGAACACGGCCGCGGTGAAGCTGCTGGGGATCGGGTCGGCGGACGACGTGGAGGTACGGCCGGTCCTGGAGGACCTGGAGCGGAGTGCGCCGGGGCTCGGGCGGCTGATGCGCCGGACGGCGGCGACGCGGACCCCGGTGGGGCGTTTCGAGATCCGGAGAAACACGCCGGACGGGGCCCGCTACCTGAGCGTCCGGACGACGGTGCTGGACCGGGATGACGAGCCGAGCGTGACGGCAGTGATCCAGGACATCAGCGAGGCGCGGCAGATGGATGACCTGATTCATCGGGCGGAGCGGCTGGAGGCAGTCGCTGCGCTGGGCGCGTCGCTGGCGCACGAGATCAAGAACCCGCTGGCGTCGATACGGAGCGCTGCGGAGCAGCTGGGCGGGTCGCGGCTGCGGTCGGAGGACCGCGCGACGCTGAACGGCCTGATCGTCTCGGAGACGGAGCGACTGAGCCGGCTGCTGACGGAGTTCATGGATTTCAGCCGGTTCGATGCACAGCGGTGGTCGAGCGTGGACCTGGGCAGGGTCGCGCGTGACGCCATCGAGCTCGTGACGCGGCATCCCGACCGGACGGATGACCTGCGCATCGACTTCGCGTGGCCGGAGGAACCGGTGGTGGTGGACGGTGATCACGATCTGCTGCATCGCGCCGTGTTCAACCTGGTGTTGAACGCGGTGCAGCACACCGGCCGGGACGGTGTGGTGACGGTGGAGGTCGATCATCCGAACGGCGACATGCCGCCGAGTGTGCAGCTGCCGAAGCCGGTGCGGCTGCGTGTGCGCGACACCGGCCCGGGCGTCAGCGAGGAGGACATCCCGCGCATGTTCGATCCGTTCTTCACGCGTCGCTCCGGGGGGACGGGGCTCGGGCTGGCGCTGGTGCACCGTGCGGTCGAGGCGCACCGCGGGGCGATTCTGGTGGACAGCCCCGCCGGTGCGGGAGCATGCTTCACGATCTACTTGCCGGCGCATGCCGGCCGGGAGCTGGGTGATGGCGACAGAGCGAGCTGAAAACGGGAACGGCAACGGCGCGGGTAAAGGCGCGCGTGTGCTGATCATCGACGACGAGCGGTCGATCCTCGACACCGTGCAGATTCTACTGCGGGGCGAGGGCTTCGATGTGGAGACGATGCAGAACCCGCGCGAGGCGATCGCGCAAATCGATGATCTGGCACCCGACATCGTGCTGACGGACATCCGGATGCCCGGACTGAGCGGTCTCGAAGTGCTCGCCGCGCTGCGCGAGCACGATGTCGAGATCCCCGTCATCCTCATGACGGCGCAGGCGTCGCTCCAGAGTGCCGTGCAGGCGGTCAACGAGGGCGCGTTCTATTACCTGCAGAAGCCGTTCAGTAATGCCGAGCTGGTCGCGCTGGTCCGCCGCGCGGCCGAGTCGCGCCTGCTCACGCGCGAGAACAGGGCGCTCAAGCGCGAGATCCGGCGGCGCGATGATTCCACCTCGATCCGGCCCGCCGGCCGCAACCGGGCATTCACGGATGTGGTGAAGCTGGCCGAGATGGTGGCGCCCACGGACTCGACCGTGCTCATCACGGGTGAGAGCGGCACCGGCAAGGAGGTTATCGCGCGCTACATCCACAAGCTGTCGGAGCGCGAGAACGGACCGTTCATATCGGTCAACTGCGGCGCGCTGCCCGAGAACCTGCTCGAATCGGAGCTGTTCGGTCACGTGAAGGGCAGCTTCACCGGCGCGCACAAGGACAAGGACGGCCTGCTCGTTGCCGCGCGCGGCGGCACGTTCTTTCTCGACGAGGTCGCGGAGATGTCACCCGCGCTCCAGGTCACGCTCCTGCGCGCGCTGCAGGAGCGCGAGATCGTGCCCGTCGGCGCCACGCAGACCGTCGATATCGACGTGCGCATCATCGCGGCAACGAACCGCGACCTCGACCAGGAGATCCGGCGCGGCACGTTCCGCAGCGATCTCTACTACCGACTGAACGTGATCGCGCTCCATCTGCCGCCACTGCGCGACCGCGAGGATGACATCGCTCTGCTCGCAGAGTATTTCCTCCGTCGCCTGGCCGAAGAGACCGGGCAGGAGATCCATCTGAGCGGCGACGCCGTGGAAGCGCTCCAGCGTTACGACTGGCCGGGCAATGTGCGCGAGCTGGAGAACGCGCTCGAGCGTGCGGCCATTCTGACGAAGGGTCCGACAATATCAGTTGAATCATTGCCCGCGCGCATTGTCGAGCCCGCCCCGGCTCCGCTCATATCGGACCGGCCGGCGGCCAATCCCACGCTCGAGCTGGTCGAGCGCGCCTACATCCTGTGGGTGCTGCAGGCGGAGGGCGGTAACAAGGCGCGCGCTGCGGAAGTCCTGGGCATCGACCCGTCTACACTCTATCGCAAACTCAGCCGATACGAATTGAGCGAAGCATGAATGAGAACGTGACAGCCAGCTGCAGGGTCTCGATCGTCATGCCCGTATACAACGAGGCGCGTACGGTCGAGTATGCCATCCGCCGCCTGCGCACGGTGCCCCTCAACATGGAGCTGATCTGTGTCGATGACGGCTCACGCGACGGTACGCGTGATGTGCTCGCGCGTCTGCACGAGGAGGGCGTCATCGACAACCTGATCCTCCAGGAGCGCAACCAGGGCAAGGGTGCTGCAGTCCGCCGCGGCATCCAGGCTGCAACCGGCGATGTCACGGTCATCCAGGACGCCGACCTGGAGTATGACCCGTTCGACCTGCCCACACTGCTCCAGCCGATTCTCGAGAACCGCGCGGACGTCGTGTTCGGCAGCCGCTTCCTCGGCGGGCCGCACCGCGTGCTGTATTTCTGGCACAGCGTCGGCAACGGGCTGCTCACGCTCATCTCGAACATGTTCACTGACCTGAACCTCACGGACATGGAGACGTGCTACAAGATGGCACGTACCGGTCTGCTGAAGAGCCTGCCGCTCAGGACCGACCGCTTCGGCATCGAGCCCGAGCTGACGGCGCGGTTCTCACAGGCGCAGGCCCGCATCTACGAGGTGCCGATCAGCTACAACGGCCGCACGTACGCCGAGGGCAAGAAGATCAACTGGAAGGACGGCGTCGCCGCGTTCTGGCACATTTTCCGGTCGAACGTACTGGACACGAAAGCTCCCGTGTACGACCGCGCGATCGAGAGCGGCCATGGTGAGCACGCCGGTGCGCACGCGCGTGTGTCGGCGGTGGGCGAGGGACGGGATGCAGGTGTGCCGCCCGGCAACGAGGCTGCAGGTGAGCGCTGGGCCGCCGGGCGCCGGCATCGCGATGACGGTCTAGGCGCACGGGTGGACGGCGGAGATGCCCGTCGTCGTACCGATGCACACGCGGATGCCCCCGTCCCGTCCGCCGGTGGCGACCGCGCGGGGCATACGCGGTAGGTGCGCATTCTCGTGACGGGTGCTGGCGGCCTGCTGGGGCGCGAGGTCGTGCGTCAGCTGGGCGAGCGCGGTCATACCGCGATCGCGTGCGACCGGCTCGCGCTCGACATCACGGATGCAACAAATGCGCGTGACGTCGTGCTGCGCTCTGCACCGGACGCGGTGCTGCATTGTGCGGCGTTCACGAACGTGGATGCCGCAGAGTCGTCGCCGGAGCTTGCGTTCCGGGTGAACGTCGATGGTACGGAGAACGTTGCGCGTGCAGCCGCGGAGGCGGGTGCGCGCTTCATGTACGTATCAACCGACTATGTGTTCAATGGTGAGGCGACGGAGCCGTACAAGCCTGATTCGAAACCGAACCCGTTGAGTGTGTATGGCAGATCGAAGCTGGGCGGGGAGGAAGCGGCGCGTCTGGCGGGTGACTGGATCGTCGCGCGCGTGAGTTGGGTTTACGGCCGAGGCGGATCGAATTTCGGGTCGCGCGCGCTCGACCGTGCCCGCGCCGGTGAGACGCTGCGCGCTTTCACCGATCTGTTGTCCGTGCCCACATGGGTGTCCGACGCGGCGTCGACGCTGCTGACGCTGTTCGAGCGCTCGGCCCCCTCCGGTGTGTATCACGCGAACAACGCCGGTGGCGCCACCTGGTACGACTTTGCGCTCGCCGCGCTCGCCGGGGCCGGCGTCGAAGCGACCGTGGAGCCGACCAGCATCGATGACGTGAGGCTGCCGGCCGCGCGGCCGCGCTACTCCGTGATGGACGTGTCGGAGACGGAAAAGCTGGTGGGGCCGGTGCGGACCTGGTCGGATGCGCTGGCTGCGGCAGTCGCCGGAGGACTGTGACATGAGAGCATGCACGCATGTAATGACCGCGCGAATTTGTCCGCTGAAGAGCCGTAATGCAGACTGAGCTGATGCCCGCTCCGTTGCACGCTGTCGCGCGTGATCCGGACGTGTCGATCATCGTGCCGTGCCGCAACGAGGCGGCCACGATCGGTGCGGTGGTGAGCGCTGCGCTCGCTGCGCTGCGCCGCTGCGGATACGCCGGCGAGGTCGTGGTATGCGACAATGCATCGACGGACGGCTCGGCGGACGCCGCCGCACGCGCGGGCGCGCGTGTGGTTCATCAGTCGATACGCGGCTACGGCGCTGCGTGCCTGCGCGGCATGGAGGAGGCGCGCGGCGACCTGCTCGTGATCGCCGATGGGGATGGGACGTACGACCTGGACGTGCTGCACCGGTTCGTGGAGCCGCTGCGCGCCGGCTACGAGATGGTGCTCGGCACGCGCCGCAACGGCGAGATCGAGCGCGGCGCCATGCGCCGCGTACATCGCCACGTGCTCGAGCCCGTGCAGACGTATCTCTCCCGACGATTTCTCCACTTCCATGTGTCGGATGTGCGGTGCGGGCTCAGGTCGATCACGCGCGATGCGCGCAACCGTCTGGCGCTCGGCGCGACCGGGATGGAGTTCGCGAGCGAGATGCTGATCGAGGCGGCACGCGCGGAGCTGCGGGCCGTAGAGGTACCCGTGCGGTTTCAGCCGCGTCCCGAGGGCGTGCAGCGGCGCAGCGTCGGTGACGGCTGGCGGGTGGCGCGGCAGTCGCTTCTGCTGAGCCCGACGCAGCTGTTTCTGGTACCCGGCCTCCTGCTGCTGGTGGCGGGTCTCGTCCTGGAGCTGGTGCTGCTCCCGGGGCCGGTGCGCATCGCCGGTCAGAACATCGACTTCCACTTCATGTTCATCGGGGGAGCGCTCGTGCTCCTCGGTCTGCAGCTCGTGCTGCTCGGCATCTATTCCAAGACCTACGCACTCGTGCACGATGCGGGTCCCGCCGATCCCTGGATTCGTCGCTTCCACCTGCATTACACGCTGGAGCGCGGTGTCGCGCTGGGCGCACTTCTGTTCGCGGCCGGATTCTGCATCGACCTTTACATCCTCGCAGACTGGATCGCCGAGGGGCGCGGTATCCTGTTCGCCGTCCGGCCCGCAGTGCTCGCCCTGACGTTCATGCTCCTGGGCGCGGAGATCCTCTTCGCGTCGTTCTTCCTCAGTGTCCTCCGCGGGCCGGGGTTCGGGAGGATCTGATGACGCGCCACGGCATTTCCGTCGTGATCCCTACGCTGAACGGTGGCGACGCCTTCGGTTACCTGTGCCGGCACCTGATGCAGGTGCGGGCACGCATGGACGTGGACGTGCTCGTCATCGATTCCGGCTCCACCGATGACACGGTGGCGCACGCGGCGAACGCCGGCCTGCGGGTACACGGGATACCGCGCGATGCGTTCGGCCATGGGCGAACGCGCAACCTGGGCGTGGCGATGACGAGCGGCGACATCATCTGCTTTCTCACCCAGGACGTGCTGCCGTGTACGCCGGACTGGCCGGAGCAGTTTGCAGACGCTCTGTCCGATCCCCAGGTCGCGGGAGTCTACGGCCGCCAGGTTCCGCGCGATGCGACGTCGATGGAGATGTTCTTCGTGGCGCTGAACTATCCCGCCGGGGCGCTGCGGTTCGTGCCGCAGACCGGCGGCCATCACCCTCGGCCGGGCCGCGTGCTGTTCTCCAACGCGTTCAGCGCCGTGCGTCGCGATGTGATCGAGGCGATCCCGTTCGATGCCGCGGCGCGGTTCAGCGAGGATCAGCTCTGGGCACACCAGGTTCTCGCTGCCGGCTACTCGATCGAATACCAGCCCGTGGCAGAGGCGCTGCACGCGCATCGCTATTCGCTCGCGGGGCTCTTCTCACGCAGCTTCGAGGTCGGCCTCGCCCTCGGAGGATCCGGCATCGACAGTGGCGCCAGCTTCGGTGAGTCCGCCCGCTTCCTGTGGTCGGAGGTCTCGTATTTCATCCGGCAGGGACACGTCCACCGACTTCCGCAGCTCCTGCCCTATGAGATGCTGCGCTGGGCCGGATTCCAGGCCGGTCGCATGAGCGCCCGGACCCAGGCCGGCGCGACCGTCTCATGAAGCCTGTTCCTGCGGCTCCGGCAGTCCGGATAGTGCCAGCGGTGCGCTGGCCCTGGCCAAACAGCACCGACGTCCGCGAGCTGTGGCAGTATCGCGCGCTCCTGTGGCAGCTGGTCCGGCGCGACATCCGGGTCCGCTACGCGCAGACGTTGCTCGGCGCCGCGTGGGCGGTCCTTCAGCCCGTGGTGTCGATGGCAATCTTCACCGTGATCTTCGGCTATCTGGCCAGAGTCCCGTCCGGAAACGTGCCTTACGCCCTCATGGTGCTCGCGGGCCTGGTGCCGTGGACGTATTTCGCAACGGTCGTCGCAGCTTCGAGCGACAGCCTGCTCACGAACCGGGAGCTGGTCACGAAGATCTACTTCCCGCGGCTCATCATCCCGATCGCACCCATACTGGCCGGACTCGTGGACCTCGGCATCGGCCTGGTCGTGCTGCTGGGTGCAGTGCTGATCTGGTACCCGGCGGGACCCGGTGTGGAACTGCTCCTGCTGCCGCTCCCGCTCATCGTGATGGTGATCGGCGCTACGGCGATCGGGGTATGGGCGACGGCGCTGAACATACAGTACCGCGACGTACGCTATGTGATACCGTTCGTTCTGCAGACCGGTCTCTTCCTCTCGCCCGTCATCTATCCGCTGGCCATCGTGCCTGACCGCTTCCACGCGGTCGCCGCGCTCAACCCGATGACGGGCGTGATCGAAACTCTGCGTGCGATTCTGCTCGGCGGCGCCATCCCATGGCCGGTTCTGGGAGTGTCGAGCGCAGCGGCCGTCGCCCTGTTCGTGACCGGCACGGCATATTTCCGCCGCGCCGAACAGCTCTTCGCCGACGTGGCCTGACGCGATCATGTCCATCGCGATCTCGGCCCACCAGCTCTCCAAGCGCTATCAGCTGGGCACAACAGCTGCCCCGTACGACACCCTGCGTGAAGCCATCGTCCGTGCCGCGCGGTCGGCATTGCGCTCATCTCGCGCAGACGGCGCAGCCGCGGACCGTACGTTCTGGGCGTTACAGGACGTGTCCTTCGATGTGCAGGACGGCCAGGTCCTCGGCATCATCGGTCTCAATGGTGCGGGCAAGAGTACCCTTCTGAAGATCCTGTCGCGCATTACGCGCCCGACGTCGGGATATGCCGACGTGCACGGCCGCGTCGGCTCGCTGCTCGAGGTCGGCACCGGGTTTCATCCGGAGCTGACCGGCCGGGAGAACATCTACCTGAACGGTTCCATTCTGGGCATGGACCGGCGCTACATCGATCGTCGCCTGGACGAGATCGTGGCGTTTGCCGAGCTGGAGCGGTTCCTCGACACGCCAGTCAAGCGCTATTCGAGCGGGATGTACATGCGGCTGGCATTCGCAGTCGCTGCGCACATCGAGCCGGAGATACTCATCATTGACGAGGTCCTGTCCGTCGGCGATGCCGCTTTCCAGCGCAAGTGCCTCGATCGGATGGACGCGGTCGCCGGTGAAGGCCGGACCGTACTGTTCGTGAGCCACAATCTCACAGCAGTGCAGAAGCTGTGCACCCGCGCCCTCTGGCTGGATGAGGGGCGGCTCGTAGCCGACGGCGCGGTCCACGACGTGGTGTCGCGTTATCTCGGACGTGTGACTGCGCAGTACGACACGCGCCGCTGGCCCGATCGTGCCACTGCCCCCGGCTCCGACGCTGTCCGGCTGCACTCCGCCGCCGTGCGCCCCGCTGAAGGCACGGCGGGTGACCTGCTCGATGTGCACACGCCCCTGATTCTCGAGTTCGAGTACTGGAACATGCAGCCGGATGCACGGCTGAACCTGAGTGTCGTGGTTTACAACGAGGAGGGTACACCGCTCTTCAACACATTCCCGACGCGCACGGATGATTGGTATGGTGCCGCGTTCCCGCCGGGGTTGTTCCGCAGCGAGTGCGTGATCCCGGGCGGATTGCTCAACAACGGCATGCATCGCGTCCAGCTGTACGTGGTTCGTGATCAGGGCGTCGTGCTTTCGCGGCACGATGATCTGCTCGTATTCGAAGTTCTGGACATGCCGGACGACCGCGGCGCGTGGTTCGGCAAGTGGACAGGCGCGGTACGTCCGCGCCTCCAGTGGCAGACCGAGCTGCTGCTCGAGGATGCTGCCCGTGTTGCGGAGGGCGGGCGTGGCTGAATCGTCCATCATGCGCCCGGTACCGGCTGCCCCGGTAGCCGACGCTCCGGCGGCGGACGCGTCATCGCTGCGTCACGCAGCCGCCGTGCTGCGCGCCGAGCTCCGACAGACGCTCCGCGGCGTGGGGTCCACGCGCAGGCTGGCGCGCGCCGCGCGCGATCTCGCTGATCCGCTCGTAAAGGTCCACCTCGGCTGCGGCGACGATATCCGCAGCGGATGGCTGAATGTGGACATGAGCGCTGGTCGCATCGCGCGCGAACGAGCGCGCGCCGCGGGTGCGGGCACCGCGCTCGTTCTGCACGATCTGCGACGCGGCCTCGATCTCCCGGCGCGCAGCTGCTCGCACGTCTACTCCTCCCACCTGCTGGAGCATCTGGAATTCCCGCAGGCGGTGCGCCTGCTTCGCGACTGTCATCGTGCACTCGCACCGGGCGGTGTGTTCCGGGCAGCGCTGCCTGACTTCCGTCGCATCGCGACCGCCTACGTGGAGAACGATGCATCCTTCTTCGACCTGATCGACATCCGTGAGGCGTTCCCGCACAATTCGCCGGGAATGCACGCCCTCATCGATTACGTCAACTATGCGGCATACCAGTCCGGCGAGCATCGCATGCTCTACGACGCGGACAAGTTGAACCGAACCCTGCTGGCTGCCGGATTCACCAACGTCCGTGAATGCGGCTTCGACGAAGCTCTCGATCCGGATTCCCACGTGCGGCGACGCTACTCTTTCTACGTGGAGGGGACGGCATGATCGCAGGGACGCGCGAGCTGGCCGTTCTCGGCGGCCAGAGCGCCTTCGCCGAGCCGCTGCACGTGGGCGCGCCGAGCACGGGCAACCGGGAGCGGCTGCTCGAACGCATCAATGGCGCCCTGGACCGACGCTGGCTCACGAACGACGGCCCTCTGGTACGCGAGCTCGAACAACGCATCGAGGCGCTGCTCGGAGTGCGACACTGCATTGCCATGTGCAACGGGACCGTCGCACTGGAAATAGGCATTCGCGCGCTCGGTCTGGAAGGCGAAGTCATCGTTCCGTCCATGACGTTCGTCGCGACAGCGCACTCGCTCCAGTGGCAGAGGATTACGCCGGTATTCGCCGATATCGACCCGGGCACTCACAACATAGCGGTCGAGCACATCGAGGAGCTGATCACACCGCGTACGACCGGAATCATCGGCGTGCATCTGTGGGGCAGACCGTGCGATGTCGATGCGCTCGCCGACCTCGCCCGCCGGCACGACCTGCGTCTGCTGTACGACGCAGCACATGCGTTCGCTGTCACGCTCGGCGGACGTGGCATCGGCAGTTTCGGTGACCTGGAGGTGTTCAGCTTCCACGCCACGAAGTTCTTCAACACCTTCGAGGGAGGCGCCATCACCACGAATGATGATGACCTCGCCGGGCGGCTCCGCCTGATGCGGAATTTCGGATTCGCCGGCTATGATCACGTCGTTTACGTGGGCACCAACGGCAAGATGAACGAGATCTCGGCCGCGATGGGACTGACTCTGCTCGACGATCTCGACAACCTGATCGAGCACAACCGGTCCAATCACCGCCTCTACCGTGAATGCCTCGCCGGCGTCCCGGGGCTCGCCGTCCAGGGCTTCGATGAGGCCGAGCGGCAGAATTACCAGTACGTCGTCGTCGATGTCTCGGCCGGAGATGCCGGCCTGAGCCGTGACCAGCTGCTCGAGGTGCTCTGGCGCGAGAACGTGCATGCGCGCCGGTACTTCTTCCCCGGCTGCCATCGGATGGAGCCGTACCGGTCGCTGGATCCGGACGCCGGCGTCCGGCTTCCGAATACCGAGGCGCTGCTCGAGAGACTGCTCATGCTGCCCTCGGGCGGCGCGGTGGGGGCATCGGAGGTCCATACCATCTGCGGTATCCTCGCAGATGCGGTGCGGCGCGCGGATGAAGTCAGGGCCAGCCTGGGCAGCATGCGTGTACCCGGGTACTACCTGGGTGACGTCTGATGCTGCGGAGCCACCTGCACCGTTTCCTCGCCCGCTGGGTCGTGCCGATCACGGGGCGGCGCTCGCGCACGCTGACGCGGCAGGTGGACGAGCTGCTCGATCAGACGCGGGACCTGCTCAGACGTGAGGAGCTGGACGCGTTCAAGTCCAGTCTCGAAGTGCCGGATTCGCTGATCGCCGAGTTCGAGGCCTGGAAGGCCGCGACACCAGTGCCTGCCGAGCCTCTCGTGAGCGTCTGCATTCCGACATACAACCGCGCGGGACTGCTCACATCGCGCGCGATCCCTTCAGTTCTCGGGCAGTCATACCGCAATATCGAGCTGATCGTGGTCGGTGATGCATGCACCGATGACACGCAGGAGAAGGTCGCCGCCTTCGGCGATCCGCGCGTCCGCTTCGTCAACCTCGAGGAGCGCGGCCGATATCCGCAGGATCCGGAGCTGAGGTGGATGGTCGCGGGCACTGCTCCGCTCAATCACGCGCTGCGCATGGCGGGCGGTGATTACGTCACGCATCTGGACGATGACGACGAGTACCTGCCGCACCGCATCGAGAAGCTGGTCGAGTTCGCCGTCACGACCGGGTGCGACTTCGTATGGCATCCGTTCTGGCATGAAGTGGAGTCCGGGTACTGGCTCGTGAACGAGGCCAGCCGGTTCGCGCACGGTTATGTGACGACGTCGTCCGTGTTCTACCGTTCCTGGCTGAAGCGGATCGAGTGGGACATCAACGCGTGGCGGCTGCGCGAGCCCGGCGACTGGAATCGCATGCGCAAGATCCGCTATCTCGGTGCTGACGCCCGCCGCCTCCCCGAGCCATTGCTCCGGCATTACCGTGAGCGAAACGATGCGAGCCGTGGCCAGTGACGGCGCGGCGGCGCTGCCGCAGGTGAGCGTGATCATTCCGAGCTGGAATGGTCGCGAGCTCCTCGAGGTCTGCCTTCGCTCACTCGCGCGGCAGACTTTCCGCGATTTCGAGATCATTGTGGTGGACAACGGCTCCGCGGATGACACCATTCCCTGGCTGGCAGCAAAGCACGCGTCGGTTCGGGTGGTGGCGTTCAGCGAGAATCGCGGCTTCGCGGCGGCGGCCAACGGGGGCATACAGGCTGCCGCCGGCAGCATCATTGTCCTGCTCAACAACGACACCGAAACCCATCCCGGCTGGCTGGCGGCGCTCGTTCGAGCCGTCGCCGAGCATCCGGAGGCGGGCTTCTTCGCCTCGCGCGTCCTCAACTACTACGAGCGGTCGATGATCGACTCCGCGGGTGACATGCTGGGCCCGCTCGCCTATCAGATCGGTCACGGTCAGCCGGACGGCCCGCATTTCGATTCACCCCGGGCCGTGCTCTCCGCGTGCGCCGCAGCGGCCGCCTACCGGCGCGACATGCTCGATGACATCGGCCTGTTCGATGAGAGCTTCGTCTCCTATCTCGAGGATGTCGATCTGGGCCTGCGTGCCCAGTACGCCGGCTACTCGTGTCTCTACGTCCCGGATGCCGTGATTTATCACATGGTATCGGCTACCGCCCGGCGCATTGCCGATACCAAGCTGCGACTGCTGCTGCGCAACTCGCTGCTCCTCTTCTTTCAGTACATGCCGCCGCGCACCATCGCGCTGTGGGGACCTTTGATGCTCGGCTGGCCGTTCGTCTACGTCATTCGACGACGCCACCCGGTGCGCATCGCCGCCCAGGCTCTCACCGGCTTCATGCGCCATGCACCGGCCGCATTGCGCCGTCGGCGCGACGTCCGGTCCCGGGGCGCCATCACGGATACCGATCTGCGCCGCCTGCTGTCGCCGCCGTTCGGCACCGCTGCCCCCGTTGGCGGGAGCGTGTCATGAGCGGCAGGCTGCTGGTGAGCATTGTCAGCTGGAATACGCGCGATGAGCTCGCACGTTGTCTGACCGCGCTCCAGCGGTGCGAACGTGACATGGAGGTTGTTGTCGTCGACAACGACTCGAGCGACGGCAGCGCCGACATGGTCGCACAGTCGTTTCCGGGTGTGAGACTCATCCGCGCCGGACGGAATCTCGGGTTCGCGGGCGGTAACAATCTGGCCCTGCG